>JAGBRL010000037.1 GCA_017632345.1 Paludibacteraceae bacterium | reverse complement strand
CTATCAAGTCATTGAGTTCATAGATTATCTGTGATTTGTCCACATATATCTTTTTATTTTTGTTCTGCATGAACGCATCCGCGTTCGGATTCAGATATAAGCCCATAATTTCTGCTTTTAAGTTTTTACAAAGATATACAAATTCAGCGTGTTTGGCAAGTTGTTGGAATCTGAAATTCTAATCATGAAAGACACTTGCAACAGCCTACAGAGGACGGCACGTTTGCAGGGACGTGCCTACTCATGCTTCTCAATAACATTTAATCTAACGTCAATAACACGGTTTTCTTCAACTTGTTTCTTTTTTTCTGATCGAAACTCGTATTCAAATTCTTCCAACTCAATAGACTCATCTTCCACCTCATTCCTAATTTCCACAATATCCGCTGGCTCTACTCCCTCATCATGTTCATGCTCTTCTAACTGCAACTCCTGCTCAACGCCATCCAATTCTACTGATATCGAAGGAATAACCTCTTTCCCTTCCACTTTATCAGGGACTTCCTCCTCTATTATTTTTCGTTTCCGAGAGTCAAACGACTTAAACTTACGAGGTGTTTTATATCTTTCTATTTCTTCATGGGTTGGATGCCATTTTAAAACATCACAAACACGATGATACTCATCAGATACACGAAGTAATAATGTATCTCCTTTTCTTACATTTTCATCAAAAGCCACATGTTCTGATCGATAACTTTTATCGATTCCTACATCAACGTATTGACAATACCTTCCATAACTAACAAATCGTTTGGGACCCGCTCTGTAAACATATCCAATCCTGACATGAGACTCTTTTAACATTTCTTGTTTTACATTATTGGAATACTCATTAAAATATTTTGGATATATTACAAGAACCACCAACCATGGTTGAACAAACGTTAATATCAAATACAGCAAAACTCCATATTTAAAATTGAAAAACACTAATGCTATTTCGCTTGAAATATAACCGTATATAATCAGCAGCAAAAAGCCACTTACTCCAATACATACTTCACCCCCTTCAATAATGTATGAATAATATACATTTTCTATTTGGTAATTTACAAGGACAATAAGTGTCACAATAGCTATGACCACACAATATCTACGAAAAATTGGATGTTCCTTTATATTATTTATTTTCATTTAATATTTTTTTCTACACTATCAACTAAAAAATCTGCACCCTTTACTACAAATACTCGGATTTGCGAATCAACATAATCTATTACAAAACAATCAATCATATCTTGCAATTTATAAGCTATAGAGACATAACCAGATTCATGTTGTTTATAAAAACATCTAAGTTTCTCTATGTTAGAAACCTCAAATAATTCTGTCGCACTCAATATTGTCCTAAATAATTTATAAGAAAAAATAAAAAAGGAAGTTGAGCGCTAAACTAAAAGTGTTAATTTAGCAATGATCCCCATCAAAACAACTTCCTTATGGCAAATATAACACTTTTCGCGCAAGCAATCGGCAAATTGCCGAAAGAAAATATCAGAAAAATCATTCGGACAGCAGGGACTGACAAACATTGACACGTGGAGTCAGCTCGTCAGCATAGCTTTTGTCAATTCTCTTGCTGCGACTCTGTGCGTGACATTTCCAACGGATTAAAATCGGCGACCGGCAACCTCAATCACCTGAGAATAAGCCGCGCCCCATGCAAATCTACGGTTGCGTATCAAAACTCAAACCGCAGCAGCGTGTTCAGGGACATCCTACACATGCTCCATCTCACGAAAACAGACCTCGAAAAGTGGCTGAACGAACTTTCTACATCTCCTCCGTACACAACCGTGATTGCTTAGGAGGGGAGGAGGCGACATTTTTTGCAAAGTATTAATACTCTGCACATGATTTCATGCATTGAAAATATTTAGGGCAATATTGGGCGATGTATTATATTTTGAAGGCTATCCCTGAAAATTACCGATTTTTTTGTTTACATTTGTGGCAAGTTATTCTATAATGTTATGAGACAAGGCTTACAGCAAAAATTACAGCAAAAAATCGCGCCTCAGCAGATTCAATTTATAAAGATGCTTGAGGTCAACACCTTGGAGATGGAGGAGCGTATCAAGCAGGAGCTGGAGGAGAACCCGGCTCTTGAGGACAGCGGCGAGTCTAATCCGGAGGAAAGCTTTGACGATATTCTCTATAACAACGAACAGAACGAAGACTTGAGTCTCGGCGACTACCGAAGCGAGGACGATATACCAGACTACAAACTCAGGTCTGGAAATTATTCAGAAGACAACACTCCGGGCATGAGCGTATCCGCAGACTCTTCTTTCAGAGACTTCTTGCTGGATCAGCTCAACCTGAAGCTGCTCAGCGAAAGGGAGTCCGCTCTGACTGAATATGTGATTGGCAACATAGACCACGACGGATATTTGAGACGAGACGTGGAGTCTATGGTGGACGACTACTCTTTCCATGTGGGCATAACCGTTTCGGACGACGAAATGCGCGAAGCCGTGAAGGTGGTGCAGTCTTTCGAGCCGGCAGGCGTTGCGGCAATGACGCTCAGAGAGTGTCTGATGCTTCAGCTGGAACGCAAGGAGCAAACCGACGCAGTGAAGCTCGCCTACAAGATACTCGACACCCGATTCGAAGAGTTCTCTAAAAAACACTTTGACAAAATACTCAAATACACAAACGCTTCTGAAGATGAGTTCAAGGCTGCAGTAACGGAAATCACCAGACTGAACCCGAAACCGGGCGGAGCGTGGGAGTCCGAATACGAACTGGGCAGCTCCACCATCATTCCGGATTATGTGGTTGAAAATGACAACGGAGTTCTTAACGTATTGCTTAACAGCAAAAACATTCCGGACTTGCAGATCAACCGCAATTACTCCGAGATGTTCGAAGAGTATTCTAACAACAAAAGCAACCAGAGCAAAGACATGAAAGATGCCGTGCTTTTCGTAAAACAGAAACTTGACTCTGCAAAATGGTTCATAAATGCAGTTAAACAACGTCAGGACACTCTTATGGCAACGATGCAGGCTATCGTGAACAAACAGTCTGAGTTTTTTATTTCTGGCGACGAGACAAAACTTAAGCCCATGATTCTTAAAGACATCTCGGACATCACAGGTTTCGACGTGTCAACCATCTCGCGTGTCAGCAACAACAAGTACGTGCAGACAGACTTCGGAATATACTCTCTTAAGTTTTTCTTCTCTGAGTCTATGCAGAACGAACAAGGCGAGGAGGTCTCAGCCATCGAGATAAAGAAAATATTGGAGGAGTGCATAGCAGGAGAGAACAAAAGGTCGCCGCTCACAGACGACAAGCTTGCAGAAATCCTGAAGGACAAGGGCTACGTGATTGCCCGCCGAACAGTGGCCAAGTACAGAGAACAGATGAACATTCCTGTGGCTCGAATGAGAAAGGAGATTTAAAATTAATTTAACATTCAGACAGATGAAAACGATTGCCCGCTTAATCTCAATTTTGTTTTTTCCTTTTTTTATGCCTATCTACGGCATTCTGATATTTTTCACCTTCGACCTATTCCGCTTTTACCCGTTGGAAATGATACGGATGGCGTTCACCTTCGTTGTGATTTTTGCCGCGTTCTTGCCAATGCTCACAATTTTTGTTCTGTCGAAACTGAATGTGATAGACAATATCAAGCTAAACAATACGTCAGACCGCATTTTACCTTACTCTTGCACCATCTTGTCCTTTATGATATGCACCATTTTGCTTTACCGAATTTATATGCCAGGCTTCATCTATAAAACTATGTTTGCTAGTTCTATAGCTATCCTTATATGCCTGATACTCAATTTTAAATGGAAAATAAGCTCACACACCACGTCCATAGGCTGCCTGTTTGGCGGATTGCTGTTCGCAAGCTTAAAGATGATGGTCTTCCCGTCAGTCTGGATATATTCAGTTCTTCTTGCCGCCGGGCTAATCTCGTCTGCCCGCCTTTACTTACATAAAAACACAGAAGAACAGCTTCTTGGAGGTTTTGTGATAGGTTCGGCAAGCACATTACTTTTCCCCTTGCTCTCTGTTTTGTAAGACAAGGCTTCTTATCACATAGTAGGAGATGTAGTTTCCAAACGTTGCCGGCATATAAGAGACTGTGCCTGTTGTGGAGACCTTGTTTTGTTCGTTATCTATGAGCAAAACGGCCTTTTCATCGGCAATTTCAGTGCTGAACACACACATAAAGCCCTTCTTTATACCCAGCTTTGACAATCTTTTGCGCACCGCTTTCGCAAGATTGCAGTTAAAAGATTTTGAGATGTCCGCTATTTTTATCTGAGTTATATCGCTTTTTGCACCGGCGCCCATTGATGAAATCAGAGGCAATTTACGCTCCAAAGCGCTTTTTATAAGAAAAACCTTCGGGCTCAACGAGTCTATCGCGTCTATCACATAATCAAATCTGTCAGAGTCGAGCAACTGTTCCACCCTCTCGTCTTTCAGAAACTCGCAATATTTTGTCAGTTCCAGCTTCGGATTAATATCGAGGAGCCTCCTCCCCAGCACATCAACCTTACGCTCGCCAACCGTAGAGTGCAAAGCCACCAGCTGCCGGTTTATATTTGTTTCGCTAACGCAGTCTGCATCAACAATAGTCAACTTTCCGACACCAGCCCTGCATATCATCTCCGCCGCATAAGCACCTACACCGCCCACGCCCACTACAAGCACACTGCTCTCTGCAAGAGCGTCCAGCGCCCCCTCTCCAAAAAGCAACGAGGTTCTCGAATTCCAGCTCTGACCCATACGAAAAAGATTATCACTCAACCACAACCTTAGGCATCTTAGCCTGAAGCTTCTCCATCCTTTTAAGTTTATGCAGCACATCTCTCTCGATGTCAAGTCCAGGACCCATCTTAACCTGAGATTTCTCCATCAACCGGTCCATCAGAGTTTTTTTAGCCGGATACTTAGCTATACTATACTCCTCTAGATTTGCAAACTTAGCTGCAATTTTCACAGCATCATCCAGAGAACCGAGCGTGTCCACAAGTCCGTTAGAAAGAGCCGAAACTCCGCTCCACACACGCCCTTGCGCCAAATTTGAAATATCTTCCGCCTTAACCTTTCGTCCATCAGCGCAACGCTTTATGAAAAGATCATATCCTCTGTTGACATTCTGCTGAACTATGTGCCGTTCACGTTCCGTCATAGGTCTGAAGAGATCCGGCGAATCAGCAAACTCGCTGCTTTTCACCACATCAGTAGAAAGCCCCACCTTATTTGTGACACCTTCAAGATTAGGAATCATGCCATAAATGCCTATAGAACCTGTAAGAGTGTACGGGCTGGAGACTATCCTATCCGCCATGCACGATATATAATACCCTCCCGAAGCCGCATATCCGCTCATGCTTACAACAACAGGCTTCGTTTTGCGAGCATCATTCAAAGCCTTCCATATCAACTCAGAGCCAAACGCGCTTCCGCCCGGAGAATTAACGCGCAAAACAATAGCCTTCACGCTAGAGTCCTTCTCTATCTTGTCAATCTCCTTTGCCAGTTTCTTATAGTTAACACCCTCTAAATCATCGCCAATCTCGCCCACAGCATAAACAACCGCCACCTTGTCTGACGACATTTCCGACTCTTTTTCCAAACAAGAGAGATAATCCTCCATAGAGATCTTATCCACTACATCCGACTCTTTTTCTACAAAATCATAGACATCATCTTCATAAAGGAGCAAATCCACAAACTTAGGCGTTGCAGACTCTGCCGGCCTGTAAGCCATAAAGCTATCTGCCGCCGCCTGAACATCAACCTCATCTATATTTCTTGACGCGGCAATCTCCTTCTTCATCCTGCTCCATAAATCTTCCACCAACTTGGCAGACTGTTCACGATTCGCGTCACTCATCTTCACCTCCGTGAAAACCTCTGTAGCCGACTTGTATTCACCAACCTTCACAATCTGCATCTCAACCCCAAGATTATCCATCAGCCCTTTGTAGAACATAGACTTCAAAGCCAGTCCGTGAATATCCAACGACCCGTAAGGATTCATTATAACAGTGTCCGCCACAGACGCAACATAATATTCACTTTGCGAATAATTGTCAGAATATGCAAACACGTATTTGCCAGAATTTTTCAGTTCGTCCAGAGCAGTACGGACTTCGTGAAGCATTGCATAGTCTGCCTGAAAATTGTCCATCTTCAGCAAGACAGCATAAATACGATTGTCATCCTTCGCATTTTTCAGAACATCAAGCACATCATCCAGCCCTATAGCCTGCTCTGCGTTATTATCTATCAATACAGCCAAATCCTCTTCCGAACGTTCGTTCATCACTCCCCTCATTTTAATCTCCAGAACAGAGCGCTTTGGCACGCTTACCACACTTGACGACGCGCTTGCAATTATCATTATCAGAAAAATAAATGATAACACCGAAAAAATAACAAGCCCCACAACGGTGCCCAAAACCTGTTTGAAAAACTGAACCATACTGCTTCTTTTAGAAAATTATCATTTACCTTTCTTCATAAAAAACAAAATCACAGACATAAATATGAACAGCAATATAATCATAGGTATCGCCGCCAATTTAAACACGGCCAACAATATTACAGAAGAGCCTATAAGTATAAATTGGCTTTTGTTGTCCGCCCACTTCAAGCTCTTGAATTTAAGAGAAAACATCGGCAACTCGCAAACAAGAAGATAGCACATCACAAGAATGACCGCAATGACCACATATACGTTCTGCATGAAAGGCTTCAAAGCCTCAACATTGTAACCCTCTATATCAAACAACGCTGCAGAAGACGCAAGGAACACCGCATTAGCCGGAGTCGGCAGCCCTATAAAGGAAGAAGTCTGCCTCTCATCTATATTAAATTTAGCAAGGCGCAATGCGGAAAACACCGGTATAAGGAACGCCACATACGGAATGTAGGCGCACGGCGTTTCGCAATAGGTCTGCAAGAACGAAAACATAATCAGTCCCGGAGCCATACCAAACGTTATGCAATCGGCAAGCGAGTCGAGCTCCTTCCCTATCGGCGACGACACTTTAAGCAATCTTGCCACCATACCGTCAAAAAAGTCGAACACTGCCCCCAAATATATGAACAAAGACGCGAGAAGCAGTTCGCCTTTAAAAGCCATAACACAAGCCACACAGCCTGAGAAAAGATTCATGCAAGTTATCGTGTTTGGAATATGTTTCTTTATAGCCATAGTTTATTTTTTTTAAGATTAAAAACAAAAGAGAAACGGACAAGTCCGTTCCTCCCGCATATAACAATTAAAAATCAATTTTTCAGTTTTGCGATAATAGTTTTGTTACCCACAACAGCCTGTTTCATCTTCACCTTTATGTCAGCGTCCATCGGCAAGAACAAGTCAACTCTGGAGCCAAACTTTATGAAGCCCATCTGTTCGTTCACCCCGCACTCATGACCTTCGCGGGAATAAGTGACAATACGTCTTGCAAGCGCTCCGGCTATCTGCCTCATCAAAATCTTAGTTTTGTTCGGCGTCTCTATAACTACAGTAGAACGTTCGTTCTCCGTGCTTGACTTTGGCAGGTTTGCTGCCATGAATCGACCGTTGTTATGAGTATAATAAACAACCTTGCCTTTAGTCGGATACCAGTTGGCGTGAACATTGAACACACTCATAAAAATAGAGACCTGAATGCGCTTCTCCTTCAAATATTCCTGCTCTTCAGTAGGCTCTATCACCACCACCGTCCCGTCTGCCGGAGCGACAATCATGCCGTCTTCGAACCCTTCGAACACACGCTTCGGATTTCTGAAGAAATTAAGAAAGAAAAGAAACACGCACCAACTAAGGCAAATAATAACCTTTGCCGTAAGCGGGGACTGCTCATACAGACATTTATAAGCGACCAGACTCACAACAGCGACAACGACAAACAGCGTCATCAAAATACCTTTTCCTTCTTTATGTATAGTCATACTAATATGTTTAACCTCGCAAATATAATAAATTAATACACTTCAACCAAATTTTAACGCTTTTCTTATTTGCTAAAAAAGCTACGTAAACTTAGGTAAAGAAATTTCCTGGCTCGCTTGAATCATCTTGTTCACATTTGCAGACAAGCAGTATCCGCTTCATAACAGAGCAAATATGAACAAGATAGCACGAACATTTTTCAAAAGCGGCCCGGAACTAACCTTGTTTATTAATCGTATTTTGCAGCTATTGCCCTTTCTTATAAAATCAACAATTTGACAAAAAGAAAATCTTGGCAATAATCAGCGCAACCGGAGCTGCAAAAAAAGCGCTGTCGAACCTGTCCAGCATGCCACCATGCCCCGGCATGATATTTCCAGAGTCCTTCACTCCAAGATGACGTTTGAAAAGAGACTCTACCAAATCGCCGAGAGTTCCCAGACAGAAGACCACTGCAGAAAGCGCAAGCCACTGACAAAGGGTAAAAGATTCAAACCTCTCATAACAGTTGACAGTGACAGACTCACTGTAACAAAAGCCTCCAAACATGTTTCTCATCCATTCATTACTTTGCAGCAGATAAGCTATATAACCCACCGCAAGAGCGAAAGCAAGACCTCCGAAGAAGCCCTCCCAAGTTTTTTTAGGGGATATTCGCTCAAACATCTTATGCTTTCCTATGCACATTCCGACAAGATAAGCACCCGTGTCGGACCCCCATATCATCACAAAGAAAAACAGCAGCAGATATGCCGAAGTGAAATTCATGAAACAAAAAACCGGAAGCAACACATAAACATATCCCATCACTGTTAAACCTATATTATTAATAGGATTATTCTTTTTACGGAAAAGTTCCATAATAGACACAGTAGTAAATGCCAACACAGTGCTTACAACGAAGCCAAGCAACACCCCTTCGTTTGCCAACAAGCAAAAAGACACAGTGCCCAGCACTATCGCCACATAATGCGGCAGTTCCAGTCTCTTATTTTCAGATGTAAGCTCATAAAACTCACGCAAGGCAAGTATCAATATCAGAGCAAAGACAATGAAAGACCACACTTTGCCATAATACGCAAACGCAGACAACATAAGCGCTGCATACGTCAGACCTGATAAAGCCCTGATAATAAAATTCTTCAACATATATTAAAATCAAAAATTAAACCTTATTCTTCACTCTCTTCCTCGCTCTCCTCTTCATCCTCCTTCACGGCCTCGTCGTTTCCGTTTTCTTCAGACCTTTCTGCATCAGCATTGCCTTCAGGGCCGCTTCCGTCGCCTTCGTCAGAAGGACTTTCACCAGAGTTTCCGGCCGGAGGAGGCTGACTGTTAGGCGAAGTCACAATCATATCAATTGTGTCACCAGAGATGGAGTCTATCACAAACGTTGTGTCGGCTTTTCCAGACAGCGCCGCTTTCATCTTCGCTATCGAGTCGCCAAGAGCAAGCAGTTCCGTAGAGTCCACCGGAGGCAAGGTCCACTCCCAGTCAGAGCCGTCCAGCTGTTCAATAACCGTACGTCTGTTTCTGGTGTAGAACTTAATGTTACCGAGGTCTCTGTCCTCAAGCGCCGTAGGCTTCAACTTAGCCACAATCTTCTTCTGGTTCCTCTTCCTGTACTTAACCTTAATCTCGCCGGTTGCCAGATATTCAAGGTTAAGTTCCGTTATGATTGAGTCCATGAAATCTTCTACCGGAAGATCTGGCAACATAGAGCTGACAGAGTCAACCACTTTGTTAAAGTCAACCTTTCTGTACATAGTCTTGCCTACAATATCCATAGCCGGCTTCACCATGATCTGAGCCGTATCCACTATATCGTAAAACTTGCGCTTATGGAAGAAACGCTGGTGGAAATAATACATGAAAAAGTCATACTCATAAATGAACTTGAACTTTTCACGCGTATAAATAACCTCGTTTTTATACCTGCACTTAGGCACCTTAATCTTCAGCACTATCTCTTCGCTCTTACCCTCTTTCTGCAGACGTTCAGCCTCTTTCACCTCCTGCAAATTTCGCAACTCCTCCTCAAGTTCCGCAATTTGCTGCGCAAGCAGCGTACTGTCAATTTCAGACGACACTTCCTCTATATCCTCTTCAAAATTAATAGAGTCAGCTCCCAAGGAATCGTTCATAAAATGAGAAGAGTCGCCCTCTGCCATTGCAATAGAATCTCTTCTGGCCTTTTCTCTTGCAAGCGCCTGTTGCTGCTGCCTTCTGGTTCCCTTCTTCTTTCTTTTTCTGAAAGTATCCATATTAGAGCCAGTAGAGTCAACTATTTCGCCCTCCTCGTCAAACATAAATCCGTCGTCACCAAACTCCTCGTCCACCGTCACGCCACGGTCCCTCAGGTCTTTGATAGAATCTTCCGCGACCATACGTTCATACTCGAGACGCATTTTCTCTTCCGCCTCAGACTCTTTCTTTTCCTGTTTTTCACGGCGTTTACGTTCCTTTTCTGCGGCACGCACCCTTTTCTTCGCTATTTTTCTTGCCCTTTCTTCAGCCTTTTCGCGCTGTTCCGCAATAAGCCTTTCCTTCTCCTCTTCGGCAAGTTTCGCATTTTCACGAATCTCACGCTCTTTTTCCTGCTCACGGCGCTTTGCGGCGATTTCCTGATACTGCAGCCTAAGTTCCTCACGTTTCTCCCTCTCTTCGGCCTCCTTCTCACGGCGCAATTTACGCTCCTCTATCTCTTGCTCCATGCGAAGCCTTTTCCTTTCTCTGGCCTCTTTTCTTTTTTCTATTTCCTTTTCACGCCGCAGAATCCTTTTTGCCTCTTTCTTTGCGCGAGCTTCGTTTTTATTCTGTCTCTCTTTTTCAAGACGAGCTTTTTTACGAGCCTTAATCTCCTCGCGGCGAGCCTTTTCACGTGCTTTTTGCCAAGCTTTTTTCTCGCGCTGCAATCTTTTCTGTTCAGCCTTTGCCTCTTTTTTCTCGCGCTCTTTCTGACGTTTCAGCTCACGCGCCTCCCTTTCAGCCTGCTTTTGCTGAGCAAGCTGTTCCTTCTTTTCGTTCCACAATCTCTTTGCTTCTTCACGTTCCTCACGTTCACGCTGTTTCTGAGCCTCACGCTCTTCCCGTTCACGTTTTAGTTTTTCGCGCGCCTCTTCCTGTTTCTTTTTACGCTCTTCGCGCTCTTGTTCAAGCTTAGCCCTCTTTTCTTCCTGAATCTCGCGGTTTCTCTTACGCTGCTCTTCACGAATCAGAGCCTCTTGCTTTCTTTTTTCATCACGCTCCTTACGTTCCTGATCCAGAGCCTCTCTCGCCTCACGCAGTTTCTGCTTCTGCTTCTCACGCTCTTCCTGCATCTTATTCTTTCTCTCCTCTTGAGCCTGTTTGCTCTTTTCGCGCAGTTCAGCACGTCTCTGCTCCTCTTCCTTTCTTTTTTCAGCACGTTCAGCCCTTTCTTCTTCCAGCGCTTTGCGAGCCTCCTCGCGCTCCTGCTCTATGCGCTCGCGTTCAAGCTCCCTTCTCTTCCTCTGCTCCTCTGCGATACGTTCTGCCTTAGACCTCTGTTCTTTACGTATATCCTCCTCGCGTTTTTCCGCTTCCGCACGTCTAGACTTTTCCGCTTCTATAGCCTTGCGAGCCTCCTCGCGCTCATGGTCTGCACGTTCCTGATCACGTCTCCTTCTCTGTCGCTGCTCTTCAGCCACACGCTCAGCCCTGGCCTTTTGCTCCGCCTTCACTCTCTCCTCACGTTCGCGGGACTCTGCACGTATTCTCTCCTCTTCTGTTGCATACTGAGGTTCTGCCTCCTCAGCTTCCTCTTTTTCCTCCCTTTCCTTCTTTTCCCTTTCTATTGACGCTCTTATGCGCCTCTGTCGTTCAGCCTCAATTCTTTTCTGTCTCTCCTTCTCTTTCCTTTCCTCCTCTTCCTTTCGCTTGCGTCGCTCCTCTCGTTCCCTTTCGCGACGTTCACGACGGCTCTCCCGGGAATCCTCTTTCTCGTCTTCCGTACTCTCCGTCTCCGCGCCAGACGACAAATCATCCTGCGACAAAGCCGGCAATCCAAAGATCAACCAGAAACTAAGCAATATGAAAAGAATCTTTTTCAAAACTGAAACAAAACCCTATTGTCTTATTAATTATTTAAAAAATTTTTAACTCCATGCTAAATAATTCAGGTCAGAGAAAAGCAAAACATGCCCTCCCAAAGCTGCGAATACCATAAAAAGGGGGCCAGAATCGGCACCGTTATATGCGTGCGTACAGTCCTATCGTAATTTAGCAATCACAAACATAATTATTTTTGGCCAAAAAACAGCGATTTGCAAGTATTAATTTTCAATATTTGTTCTTCATGGACATAAAAAACTAAAAAAACTCGCTTTTCTGCACCAAAAAATTACACTTTCTGCATTTTCAGATCGCACAGCTCCACGTTTGGCGGCAGAAAATTAGACACATCTTTTCCATACCTAAGCACATCACGCACAACTGTCGAACTTATGAAGGAGTGCTGCGGTTCTGTGAACAGCAATATAGTGTCTATACCTGAAAGCTGTCTGTTCGCATCCGCAATGGTTTTCTCGTACTCGAAATCTGCAATTGAGCGTATGCCTCTTAAAATTACTGTCGCGTCAATCTCTTTCGCAAAGTCAACAGTGAGCGAGTCATAGCTCATCACGTTCACCCTCGGATTTTTGTCAAAAGCCTTCTTTATTATATCTATTCTAGTCTCTAAGGAGAAGGTTGTACGTTTAGCGTCGTTGACTCCTATTGCCACAACAACCTCATCTACAAACGCTAAAGCTCTGTTCACTATAGAATAGTGCCCTATCGTGAACGGGTCAAAACTCCCGGGAAATATAGCTCGTGTCATATTTTCATCTAAAACTTTTCTGCAAAAGTATAAATAAAATCAATATAAATTTACCATAAACAGAAGCAATAATGAGCCTTTTGAAAAATTTAATAGTAATCAACTGAAAATCAACACATACAGCAAACGTCATTTATAAGACAGACCGTCTGACCTATACTTTGCCGAAAGATGTATTATCCGCCGCTAAAAGATATGTTCCTTTGCAGTGTCATTTTCATTATTTACCTTTGCGGGAGTTTTCATACTTATTCTTACAATTATGATGGATTGGAAATATTTGCTCTCCTCTAAACGTTTTGGACTTGAGCATTATTACGATGACAAAAAGCATGACCGCACTGAATTTCAGCGCGATTATGACCGGCTTATCTTCTCGGCACCATTCAGACGACTGCAAAACAAGACTCAGGTATTCCCTTTGCCTGGGAACATATTTGTTCATAACCGTCTAACACACAGCCTTGAAGTCTCTTGCGTAGGCCGCTCCTTAGGTAACATAGTCTCTAAAAAACTGATAGAAAAGTATGGCGACGATATTATTTTCCTTTCCGAAATAGGAGCTATCGTTTCTGCCGGATGTCTGGCTCACGACATGGGCAATCCGCCGTTCGGCCACTCCGGAGAGACTGCCATCTCAACTTACTTTTCGGAAGGTAACGGACTGGCTCTCAAAGACAAATACAATATAAGCGACAGCGAGTGGAACGACATTATTCACTTCGAAGGAAACGCTAACGCTCTAAGGCTGCTGACCCACCGGTTCAACGGACACAGAGCGGGAGGGTTTGTGCTCACATACTCCACTCTTGCCTCTATCGTAAAATATCCGTACGCGGCAGACTACATCACAGGCTCTAAAAAGAAATTTGGATTTTTCCAAAGCGAAAAGGAGGATTTTGCAAAGATTGCAAATGACTTAGGCATCATTAAGCTTGACGAATACAAATATGCCAGACATCCGCTTGTTTATCTCGTGGAGGCTGCAGATGACATCTGTTATGAGATAATGGACATAGAAGATGCTTACAAACTTAAGATTTTCTCTTTTGACGAGACATTGGAATTGCTCCTTAACTTTTTTGACGAAGACTCGAAGAAACGCAAAAGAGAGCGCCTTAACAATGTTAAAGACAGAAACGAACAGATAGCCTACATACGCTCTTCGGTTATTGGTGTGCTTGTGGATAAATGCTCTGGCGTGTTTATCGATAACGAGGAGAGCATACTGAACGGAACATTCGAAGGGTCGCTCGTAGATAAAATAGACGATTTTGTAGGCGACGCTTACAGAGAATGTACAAAAAAATCATTGGAGAGCATTTATAAATCTAAAGATGTTGTAGATATAGAGATAGCAGGTTACAATATCATTTACACTCTTATAGACAAGCTCACCGACGCTGTGTTTAATACAGACAAGGCCTATTCAAAGCAGCTCCTTGCCCGAATTCCGGAACAATATGAAATCACTGCCGAAACTCCTTATGGAAAAATTCAGGCTGTGCTTGACTACGTATCAAGCATGACAGACATATACGCTCTTGACTTGTATAAAAAGATAACAGGGATGAGCCTGCCAAGTCTGTAAAAAGATATTTGAAATCGTGCTAATATAAATTTCATAGCACCGCAAAAAGAGAGAGACGTTGCTTCTGAGCGACGTCTCTTTATTTGTAAGAACCGCAACCTTTTTTCTAAATTACGGAAGTTTCCCTGACAATGTTATATATCCACAAGGCAATAAGAAAAGCAATAACTACTGCGGTGACAGATGGTTTCGCCAATAAATTCTCCATGTCTATCCAGCGAGAGTATGACCATTGCGGAGCAAGCAGCAGAAAGAAAGGCAAAACAAAAAGCACCGAAACAACCGCCAGACCCAGAGGGTTCATTGCAAAGGACTCTGCAAAACTGCCGCTTAGAGCAAAGCAGACAGACCTTGTGATTCCGCAGCCAGGACAAGGCAAGCCCGTAACATTACGAAAGGGACAAACTGAAAAGTCTGCCCCTTTGTCTTTTAGCAAATTATAGAGTATCCAAAAATATGCGAGAAACAAGCCGCCCCACATAAAAGCCTTAAAGCTTCTGAGAGATTTAAACGACTTCACGCCCTTTTTAGTTTATTTGCACATCAATGTTATTTCAGAAGTTCCTCCATCTTTTCTGCATTGCACTCTTTTGCATTTCCCATTGCCAAGAATAAGTCGATAATATACCAAATACCGAAACCGCCGCAAGTCAGCAACTTAGCAATGGCAGTTCCTGTCTTTCCTAAATAAAATCTGTCAACGGCAAATTCACCCAAAAAAATAGACAATACCAATGCAAGCACTGGAGATTTGAAAGATGTTGACATTATCTCATCTGTTCTGTGGTCCGGAACGTTTTCCAGCCTAGTTATAATCGACTGCAAATCTTCTTCTTTAAAATTACTTGAGTTTGCTGCAATAAACTGATCTATCGTACTTTTATCCATAATAAAATTTATTAAATGTTTTTATACAAAGAAACCTCATCCGAAAGTCTCTCTCGGCAAAGGTATAAATAAAAAGCGAAAAAACAAATGATTCTGCTGTTTTCATGCCAAAGCAATATCCAGCACCATCATCACCAGAAATCCCACCATCACGCTTATAGTCCCTATGTTTGAGTGTTCGCCGAGATGGGCCTCCGGAATAAGCTCCTCCACCACAACGTAAATCATCGCGCCAGCGGCAAAGGCGAGCAGCCAAGGCATAAAGGCAGATATTGAACCAATGAGCAATACCGCCAAAACCCCTGCGACAGGCTCCACAACACCAGACAAGGCTCCGAAAAGGAACGCCTTTTTATTGCTGAATCCATCTTTCTTCAAAGGTAACGACACCGCCGCTCCTTCCGGGAAGTTTTGCAGCCCTATACCTGCTGCAAGAGCAAAAGCGGACGCAAGCGTGATGCCCGCGCCTTCAAGCCCTGCCATTCCGAAGGAGAGCCCTACGGCCATACCCTCAGGAATGTTGTGAAGCGTCACGGCAAATATAAGCATAGTGCTTCTTTTCAGAGAAGACGGCAGCCCCTCCGGCTTGTCGCTCCCGATGTGCAGATGCGGCAACAAACTGTCAAGAAGCCACAGGAAAAGACCTCCAAGAGCAAATCCTCCGGCAGCCGGAATCCAGCCTTGCCCGCCTTGCTGCTCCGCCATCTCAATCGCCGGAATAAGCAGCGACCATACAGACGCAGCTATCATGATGCCAGCCGCAAAGCCTAAAAATATCCTCTGCACATTGTCCGAAAGTTGCTTCCTGAAAAAGAACACAAGAGAGGCCCCAAGCACCGTTGACAAGAACGTGATGCCTGTGCCAACAAGAGCAAGCTGCATTGACGACAGTGTTTCCATAAATATCTATATTTCTTTAAAAACAATATGCGAACAAAGAATTTAATGCTTAAAATATATCTATTCGCAAAAAAAACGGAGACTTACAAACAGCGCCTATTCTGCACTCTTGTTGTCTCTGATAAAGAGTTCCGAGAACTCTCCGCAAAGAAGCCTCAGCGACACTTCGCAAAGTTTGATTTCGTACTCTGCGGTGAGGTAACGGCTCTCCGCATTAAGCAGATTCTGCTGCGCCTCGCGCAGCTCTATACCAGACAGAGCGCCCAGCTTGTATTTGTCCATAGAGCGTTCGAAATACTCCTTGCTTACAACAAGGTTCTCCTTCTCCATGTTCAATATCTTCTCATTATTTTCGTAGAGCAAATACAGATTGAAAAAAGCCTCTTTCAAATTAAGCAGTTTGCTCTCAGCCTCAAGTTTGCTGTTTTCTATAGAAAGCTGAGCGTTGCGAAGTTCCCTTTTCGTGTTCAGCCCGTTGAAGAGGTTCATGCCGAGTGTAAGCCCGTAGTTTAGTCCGAGCGTCTCGCTCTTTTTCGTATTGCTCACTTCATACCTTCTCTGATTGTATCCGTATCCGGCCTTAAACTTCAGGTAAGGAAGATTTTGCGAACGCACAGCAATTCGCTCTTTCTCAAGCACACCGATTTCGTTTGCCGCAAGTTTCAGTTCTGTATTGTATTCGTACAATTTCTCCAGCATAACGTTGAGGCTGTCTATCTTATGCAGCACGATGGCGGTATCCGCAAGGTTCACCGGCGCGTACAAGTCTGCCGAATTATCCGTAGCCAACAATTTGTTCAGCGCAATGCGAGACGCAATAACCTTCTCCTGCTGCTTCAAGTAATTGTAATTATCTGTGTTTAAGTCAACCTTAGCCTGCTGAAGTTCAAGATTGGAACTTGCCCCAGTCTGATAGCGAGCCTCAACAACACGCACGCGCTCTTGCGACAAGTCAATAGAGTATTTTAGGCTTTTCAGTTTTAAATTCTGATAAATCAAATTGTTATACTCTGAAATAATATCGCCCACAAGATTTTCAACCGCTATGATTGTTTGCAGTTCTCCCTGCTTCTGAAGCAGTTCCAATTTCTCTCTGGTAGCCTTGATTTTAAAGCCGTTGAAGATAGTCCAGTTCAAATCCAGCCCTGCATCAAAACCATCGTTATAAACACCGTTGTGCGAAGTTTTCTGTCCGCCGGAACTCTCCGAATCTGTGTTGACCAGTTCGCCGTCATAGCCCACTGCAGCATCAAGGACAGGGAGGTAGCCCGCATTGCCCAGCGTGTTGTTATTTTTAAGAATCTCTTCCTGATTTCTGACTATCCTAAGCCCATAATTATGTTCGAGCGCGATATTAACGCACTCCTCCAAAGAGAGAACGCCTTGTCCCTGAGAAAAACTCCCTGCACATACAGACAGAGCGAAAAATGCAATAACTAATCTAAATTTATTCATCTTCAAAATTTAATTTTACCTGTTTATCTAAGAGAGTGAACGACTTGCGGTGATGTTCCGTCGGCCCGAACTCTTCAATTGCCTTGCGATGGTCTTTCGTCGGATAGCCTTTGTTTTTGCTCCATCGGTAAGCGGGATATTGTTTGTCTATCTCATTCATGTAATCGTCTCTG
The DNA here is from genome assembly GCA_017632345.1 of Paludibacteraceae bacterium. Taxonomy (GTDB): domain Bacteria; phylum Bacteroidota; class Bacteroidia; order Bacteroidales; family Paludibacteraceae; genus RGIG9379. The sequence continues at coordinate 33,532 of JAGBRL010000037.1, read as the reverse complement.
TACGTCTTTGCAAGGACAGAAGCCGCCGCTATCGACAAATATTTACCGTCGCCCTTAACTACACAGTCGTGAGGCACCTCCTTATATTTCTTGAACCTGTTGCCGTCTATTATGAGATGTTCCGGCTCCATGCCGAGCTTCTCTACCGCCCGGTGCATTGCAAGAAACGACGCGTTGAGGATATTTATCTGGTCTATCTCTTCTGCCGACACAACCCCGACTGCCCACGCCAACGCCTTCTCTTCTATAATCGGACGGAGCTTATATCGGATTTTCTCCGTAAGTTTCTTAGAATCATTCAGTTCCTCGCACTCAAAATCAGACGGAAGGATAACCGCAGCCGCAAAAACAGGCCCTGCAAGACAGCCTCTGCCCGCCTCGTCGCAACCAGCTTCAATCACATCTTCTAAAAAAAACGGAAGAAGTTTACTCATAAAAACATGTTTTATAACATTAGACTGAAAAATTTTCCGAAAGTTTAGAAAATAGTTTGACTTTATCAAATTTCCCAAAAAGAAATATTCTTAAAAAAACTTAAATTGCGGAATTGAAACAATATTGTCCTATATATTTTGTAAAAAAAGAGAAGCACGGTTCTTTCATTTAAGGACGTAATAATTTTGGTGCTGCCTTCCAGGCAGGTTCTCGTTATACTTTTCCTCCCGAGACTTCGTCCCGGGTTACCGTCGCTACGCTTCGTGCTGCCTTCCAGGCAGAGAGACGGCGAATCCACAGAACTCTCCGCCGCTTATCTTGCTCTCATTCACTTGATTATAATGCTCGTAGAGGTTGACTTTACTATAATATTATTTAGGACAATATTGGGTTGCATTTATAAAGGAGGCTGCTCGTTCGCTTGCTTTCCAATATTTTTTGTTTAATTTAGCGCTTTGTAAATAATGTTTCCTTAAAAGAATTTATTATGAGTAAAACAATCAGCCGGCTTGAAATATACGATATGGAGAGCGGCACACACAAGGTTATCCGTGAATTTGATTTTCTTATAGAAGCACCAAACTGGTCGCCAGACGGCAAATGGCTTGTCTATAACTCAGAAGGCAGGCTGTATCGCATAGCCGCTGACGGCAGAGGCGAGCCTTCTCTTATAGAGTCCGGACTGGCTGTCAGGTGCAATAACGACCACGTGATTTCTTCGGACGGCAAGCAGATTGCGGTAAGCCATCACACGGCAGAAGACGGCAATTCTCGAATTTACACATTCCCCTTCGAAGGCGGCGAGCCAAAACTGGTCACTCCGCTCGGACCAAGTTATCTGCACGGCTGGAGCCCTGACATGAAACAGATGACTTACTGCGCTTTTCGCGGCGACGCTCATGTGGTGCATACCATCGACATGGCCTCGGGAAAAGAGACTCCGCTCACGGAGGGAAAAGACGGTCTGAGCGACGGCCCTGAATATTGCCCTTGCGGCAAATACATCTGGTTCAACTGGGTCAAAACAGGACTGATGCAGGTGTGGAGAATGAAGACCGACGGCAGCGAGCAGACTCAGATGACGTTCGACGAAGACCTGAACTCATGGTTCCCGCACGTCTCTCCAGACGGCAAACTGGTGGTCTATATCGCATATCATAAAGGCGACCTGAAGCCGGACGAACATCTCCCTAACAAAAATGTGCTGCTGCGAATTATGCCTGCCGAAGGCGGAACGCCTAAAACTATTGTGGAACTGTTTGGCGGACAAGGCACTATAAACGTAAACTCATGGTCGCCAGACAGCAAGAAATTTGCGTATGTGAGTTACGAAATCGTTTAGTTATGACTGAAAAATGAAATCGTAATTTAGAGAATTTTTCCTTATAAAATCCTGAGCGACAAACGTTACTCAGGATTTTATCTTCTCGCCCTAATTTATAAAAGCTGCCTCTAACAAATTCGCGCAAGTCGGACTGAATTTAGCGTCCTGCCCCTCATGAAAAATTATTTTCACAAATAAGAACTTTTAACGCTTTTAAATTTTTATTAAAATTGAAAAAAACATATCTTTGACAACGTTGAAAATCACAGGTATAAATTTGGTTAAATTTTAAACGTATGAATATGCTTAGAAATATCTTTTTTTGCTTGATGACCGGAGTTATGGCTCTGTTGGTCTCTTGTTCAAATTCATCTTCAGAGAAACTTCCGTCAAGCGCGGAGAAGTTCATTGCGAAACATTTCGGAGACTCCGTTGAAATAGCCTCTGTGGAGAGAAACGCAGACCTTGATTACGAAGTTGTGCTCTCCAACGACATAGAGCTTCGCTTTGAAAGGCACGGCGTATGGGAAGAGATAAATGTGAAGAGAAACATTTTCCCAAGCTCTGTCTTCAACGTTCTTCCGCAGAATGTGTCCGAGTATATTACAAAAAATTACCCTGAAAAAAGAATACGCAAAATTGAAAATAAAAGATACGGCTATTTTGTGCGGCTGAACAAGCCTAACGCAATCGAACTTAAATTTTCCAAAGCGGGCGTGCTGCTGGAAGACGAGGAGCTGGAAGATGTAGGAAAAGTGAACAAAGACAACGGACAGCTGCCATCTGCTGCAAACCTTTTCATAAAGAAGCATTTTGGCGATTCTGTTGAGATATATTCTATTCTGCAAAACATGGACTTGGACTACGAAGTGATGCTCGCCGACGGCACGGAACTGTGTTTCGACAGACATGGCGAATGGGAGGAGCTTGACGCCAAGACAGACAACCTTCCAAAATCCATCAAGGCTCTTCTGCCTAAGAACACAATCGCTTACATATCCAAAAACTATCCGGAAAAGAAAATTCGCAAGATAGAAATTAAGAGGTACGGATACCGTATCCGGTTGAACAAGCCGTCTGCAATAGAACTGAAATTTGCAAAGAACGGCTCTTTGGTCGAAGTCATTGACGAATCTAAAAACTAAGCAAGATGAAAAAGTATTTTTATTACGTGGCGAAGATGGCGCTTATACCGGTCATTTTTATGAGTTCGTGCCAAAATCAGCAAAGCAAGGCTGTTGCCGAAAATCCTGCAAAGACAGAGACTAAAGCAGAAACTGCGGAGGTGAAAAAGATAAACTTTGATGCGGACAGCGCATTCTCTTACGTGGCTAAGCAGTGCGATTTCGGACCGCGCGTTCCTAACTCAGAGGCGCACCGCAAATGCGGAGACTTCCTCGCTTCGGAGCTGAAGCGTTTTGGCGCTGAGGTTATAGAACAGAAGGCCGACCTGAAGGCTTACGACGGAACTGTGCTGAAGTCCAAAAACATAATCGGACAGTTTTACCCTGACAAAAACAGGCGCGTTGCGCTTTTTGCGCATTGGGACTCCCGTCCGTTCTGCGACAACGACCCGAACCCGGCCAATCACCGCAAACCAGTTATGGGCGCTAACGACGGAGCAAGCGGCGTGGGCGTGCTGCTGGAAGTCGCTCGACAAATTCAGGCAAACGAGCCTAACATCGGAATTGACATTGTCTTTTTTGACTCGGAAGATTATGGCACACCTCAGTTTTACGATGGACCAGAACAAGAACACACTTGGTGTCTTGGGTCGCAATACTGGGGCAGGAACCCTCATTATAAAACACGTCCGGAGTTTGGCATCCTTCTTGACATGGTGGGAGGAGAAATGCCAGAGTTCAAAGTTGACAAGGTTTCTTATGATTTTGCCTCTGCAATTGTGTATAAGGTTTGGAGCAAAGCCGCAGAGTTGAAGCACGATGATGTTTTCAAGATGGAACAAGGAGGATTCATAACTGACGACCACTTTTACGTCAATCAGCTTACAATGATTCCGACGGTAGATATTATTGACTTTAACAACGAAAGAGGTTTTCCGGAGACATGGCACACCGTCAACGATGTGCTGGAAAACATCGACAAAAACACTCTGCGAAAAGTTGGAGAAGTTGTATGCGGAGTCATTTACAGCGAAAAATAATAACTGCTGCTAAAACTGATTAGCCTCGCCAATTGGTTGAGGCTAATTTTTTGCCCTTAATCAAGATAGCCTTACAGTAATAAATTAGTTCGAGATGAAGTTAGCTTAAACGCAAAGCGTGCCAGAATTAACAAGCCGCAAGACGTTACATCATGAGGTTTATTAATTATGACACACTCAGCATCAATAGTAAATAAGATTATTTCTTAAAATATCTGTTATACAAACCTTGGAATCCTTGTCCGTGACGAGCCTCGTCTTTCGCCATTTCGTGAACAGTGTCGTGGATAGCGTCAAGATCAAGTTCCTTAGCTCTCTTAGCAATACGCATCTTGTCAGCGCAAGCTCCAGACTCCGCGTTTTTACGTTTTTCAAGATTAGTCTTAGTGTCCCAAACCACATCGCCAAGAAGTTCTGCGAACTTAGCCGCATGCTCTGCCTCTTCCCAAGCGTATCTCTTAAACGCCTCTGCAATCTCAGGGTACCCTTCGCGGTCAGCCTGACGACTCATTGCAAGATACATTCCAACCTCAGTACATTCGCCCATAAAGTGCGCATTAAGGTCCTTTATCATTTCGTCGTCACAACCCTTAGCAACACCAATCACGTGTTCTGTAACGAAAGACAACTCTGCGCTTTCGTCAAGCTCCTTAAACTTAGAAGCAGGAACTTTACACTGTGGACATTTTTCTGGAGCGGCGTCGCCTTCGTGAACATAACCGCATACTGTACAAATGAATTTAGCCATAATTTTAATCTTTTTAATGTGAATTTATGTAATTACTTATTTTCTCTTTTCAGCGCACGACTTGCAAAGCCCTTTGTAATAGACCTGCGTCTCTGTTATTAAAAACCCGTCGATTTCGCTTTTGTTCAGACTGAGCAACTCCGGAACCTGTTCCGGAAAGAAGTCGAAAACCTCTCCACATTCAGAACATCTGAAATGCGCATGAACAGAAGTGTCTCCGTCGAACCTTAAGTTTTTCTCCTCTATGCTCAGAGCCAGCGCCGCACCATGCTCTGCAAACAGTTTCAGAGTATTGTAAACTGTCGTCTTGGACAGCGTCGGAATTACTGGATTTAACGCCGAATAAATCTCGTCAACCGTCGGGTGCGTCTTGTGCCTCAGCAAATAATCCATAACTGCCAGCCTTTGTATCGATGGCCTTATGTCATATTTTTCTAAATGTTCTTTTGCCCCCATAGTGTGCTTGCTTTAAACTTGTAATCAATTCAAATTTGTTTTCAATGCAAATATACAGACTTTTTCTGAATCTCCAAATTTTTCTATTATTTTTTTTTCGAAAAATGTTCAGTAAAAACTTACCATCTTGAAAATAAGCATATTATATGATATTTTTATCTTTTACATAAAATAAAGCTTCTCCTCTTGTAATTTTTTTCTTCAAAAATATTTATATCTTTGATGTGAATGCAGTCTAAATATTTGTAATTTTCTTGTACAAAACCTAAAAAATTAATTATATGGCAACAATAAACGTATATGAGTGTTATTACAAAGCATCGCTTGTTGTTAATGGCGACGAAAGGCAAGGGGCTCTTGTAATGCTAATTTCCACATCCGAAGAGGGGCAAATTCGCTACGAGGCGGCAGTCACATTCTTTCCGCACAGAAACGACGAAGACTATGCAATATCTTACGACGCATACTTCAGCAAAGTGCTTTACGAAGCGAAAGGAAGGCGTTCAAAAAAACGCGAGGCCGCTCTGCTGCAAGAGCTTCAGCAGCATATAGACGAAATTGCGGACAATGCAGGCGGTAAGATATTCTGGAACAGTCCTTTGAGAGAAGCAAGGGTGTGCTGACCAGCCTTAGTCACAACCACAAAAAAGGGCACGTCTCACGGCATGCCCTTCTCTATCTTGTCTGCGTCAGTGACTCCTGACCTAATTTATAGAAACTTAAATTTCATCCTGATTCTTTTTCAGCTCTTCCAATCTGGCGATGGAGTCTTCATCTCCTTGTTCTGCAGCAAGTTTGTATAGCCTGATTGCCTCCTCAATATTCTGCTCCACACCAAGGCCATTTTCATAACAATGGGCAAGATTGTATATAGCTGTCAGTTCGTTTTGTTCCGCGGCAAGTTTAAACAGATTTGCAGCCTCTGTGTAATTTTGTTCTACGCCTCCATAGCCCAAATAGTAACGAGAGCCAAGATTGAGCTGGGCTGTTGCATACCCTTGCTCTGCTGAAAGTCTGTACAATCTAATAGACTCCGCATAGTCTTGCTCCACACCATACCCATATTCGTAGCAATATGCAAGGTTGTTCTGTGCCTCTGGATTATTTTGGGCGATAGCAAGCCTGAACAGTTCTACTGCTCTCTCGTAGTTTTGCTCAACCCCTTGCCCGAAAAGATAACTATAGCCAAGATTGTTCTGAGCCTGCACAAAGCCTTGGTCTGCAGACAGTTTGTAAAGCCTTACCGCCTCAACGTAATCCTGCTCTACGCCAAAACCGTTGTCATAGCAATATGCAAGGTGGTTCTGCGCGCCTGCGTGACCATCTTCCGCGGCAATTCTAAAGCACTCTACCGCCTTTGCATAATCTTTTTCTGTACCTACACCAAAAAGATAGTTGTAGCCCATAACATTCAACGTGTCGTTCTTAACACTGCAAGCTGAAGTGCAAAATAACGCGACCAAAAGAGGCGCAAGTATTTTTATATATTTCATCATTAGTTTGAATTTTATAATAAATTTATTAGAACTTCACAAAGTTAAAAAATCTTCTTAAATCTTTCTAACAAATTGATTGTTATTTCTCTATCGGAAGGCTTCATATTTCCCTGCAGATTACAAAAAGGGACGTGCACAGACACGCCCCTTCACTATTCTTTCGAAAAACAACTGCAAATTAATGGTGGAACAGACGAATTTCTGTAAACGCCATTGCAATGTCGTATTTGTCGCAAGTTTCAATAACATTATCATCACGTACAGAACCGCCCGGCTGCGCGATAAACTGCACTCCGCTCTTGTGCGCGCGTTCGATATTGTCGCCGAACGGGAAGAAAGCGTCAGACCCAAGAGAAACACCGCTGAGAGTGTTCAGCCAATCGCGTTTTTCTTCACGAGTAAGAACCTCCGGCTTTTCTGAGAAGAAAAGTTCCCACGTTCCGTCGGCAAGCACATCGTCATGATCTTCAGAGATATAAACATCGATAGTGTTGTCTCTGTCCGCACGTCTGATACCCTGTTTGAACGGAAGGTTCATCACTTTAGGGTGCTGGCGCAAGTACCAGATGTCCGCCTTATTTCCGGCAAGTCTTGTGCAGTGTATGCGCGACTGCTGTCCGGCACCAATACCGATAGCCTGACCATCCTTAGCGTAGCACACAGAGTTAGACTGAGTGTATTTAAGAGTGATTAAAGCGATAAGCAAGTCGCGGCGAGCGTCAGACGGGATAGTCTGATTTTTAGTAGGAAACGATTTGAAGAGCGACTCGTCAATCTTCAGTTCGTTGCGACCCTGTTCAAAAGTGATGCCGAAAACATCCTTGTGCTCAACCGGAGCAGGCTTGTAGTTAGGGTCAATCTTAACCACATTATAAGTGCCTTTTCTTTTGTTTTTCAGTATTTCGAGCGCCTCAGGAGTATAGTCTGGAGCGATAACACCGTCAGAAACCTCGCGGTTTATAAGTATCGCAGTTTCCTTGTCGCAAGTGTCTGAAAGCGCGATGAAGTCGCCGTAAGAAGACATTCTGTCCGCGCCTCTTGCACGCGCGTACGCAGTAGCGAGCGGCGTAAGCTGAACATCGTCAACAAAGTATATTTTTTTAAGAGTTTCAGACATCTCCACTGCAACAGCGGCACCTGCCGGACTGACGTGCTTAAAAGACGCTGCCGCAGGCAAACCTGTAGCTTCTTTCAGTTCTTTCACTAACTGCCAGCTGTTAAGCGCATCAAGGAAATTGATGTAGCCGGGCTTGCCGTTCAAAACTTCGATTGGAAGTTCTCCATCTTTCATAAAGATACGAGACGGCTTCTGGTTGGGATTACAACCATATTTCAATGCCAGTTCTTTCATCTATTGTTTTTTATTAAAATTTCCGCAAAGATACAACAAAGAATTGAAAGGATACGCAAAAAAGACAATAATGTTAAGAAACCACCCTATATAGCATTTCAACCGACAAGTCCACACTAAAGTCTTCTCTATTCAGCACGATTCTTAACATATAAGCCTGTAGTAGTCACATCAAGATTCATCGCTTCTGAGTCTAAGAATTTTAGACCTTGCTTACCTCTCCACAACAGCGGCTTATTTATTACTGCGCCTGCCTCGTACCCAACAACATAGACAGTGCCATCTTTAACGAAGATAGATGTGGCGTAAGTGTCTGTTTTTCCGCTAGTAAGCTCGTTGATTCTTTTTGTTGACTTATCTACCGTCATTTTGTCACTTTTAACTTTGCACTGCCAGTAACACGCAGTTCTCGCCATCTTGCCTGCAACATAAAACACATCCTTTTCCACAAACACAGACCTTGCCTCCGTTCCGTTCTCTCCGACCGTCAGCGGGTGTCCGCGTCTGTTTATCCATTGCTTTGCAATAAACTTTTTGGCGGCGTTGTCTGTTTCCACTCCGCATACAATGACAGAAGAGCCATCTGCAGTTGCCGATATGCCGTAGGCAGACGTAGAGTTATTTTGGTCCTTCATTTTTGTCCCTCCTATCACAGAATAATTATCTGCAATGTCAGACTCGAGACCTTCCCAGTAGTATATTATATCGTCAGAATACTGAGACTTGCCGTAACCAGCTATATGAATAGAGCCTTCTTCGTCCACAAAGATAGAGTTTGCGCACATACCACCCTTCAAGACAATCGGAGATTCGTCAATCCAGCACATCGGCACAATACTGCCTACGGAAGAATTATTACAACCACAAATATAAACTTTGCCGTCCCTTATGTAGATAGAACTTGCGATTGCACCCTGAGGCAAAATTCGCTCCACTCCATTTTTCCAGTACACAGCCGCACCACCGGAAGACCCTACAACATAAACGTCTTCTCCGTCCACAAATATGCCGTTAGCATAAGCGTCCACCGAATTGTCGGACAAAGTTACAATAGAGTCGTTGTGCCAATACGCAGCAACACGATTTCCACCTCCCTTTTTTAGATCCTCATAATAAAAAGAGACATAGATATCATGATTGAGCTGGTCTTTCGGTGCCGGACTTGGAGAGTCTGGCTCTTCTTGGCAACCAAAAAAAAGACTTATGCTCACTAAACCAAACAGAACGGCTCCAAATATTTTGACAACCATTTTTTTCATAATCCACCTGTTTCGTTAATAAATAAATTTCTTTCATCCGCTAAAATAGTAATTATTTTGAAAAACAACACATTAACATCAAAAAAAATTAAAAAAACTGTAAAATCAGCTTCTACAAATCATGATTTTTTTTTCATAAATGTTCTTCAACATCATCTCACATTTTCAAAGAAGTAGGTCAGACCGGCACGAGCTCCGAAGGAATGGTAAAGCTGCCCGAAATCATACGCCACCACACCGTTGAAAAGTATGTTGCCTCCCAATTTGCAATCTATAAAAAAAGCCGTGTAGCACTCTGTCTTAGCTTTTGCATAATAATAATTTTCTAACGGAATCCAGCTGTACGAACCTCCTTTATAACATTCGTTAAGGCTTCCGTGATTTTTAGAATAAGTAAACTTAAACCTGTAGTCAATAACATCGGACAGTTCACCTTCCAAGCCCAGATGCACTGCGTTTATTCTCACATTAGTGAAAAACATAAAGTTTTGGATAACAGTTCCTTTCGCATATATTTGCATAGTCTTTGCAGAATGAAACAAAGGCGTTCCGGTCGAAAGTCCGTCCGCGCTCCAGCCCTGATAGTACAATCCGTTGGAGAGGTACGGCCGACGTCCGCCAAACCTGTATCCTCGTCCCCACATATCAAGAAAAAAGTCGCCGGTGACCTCATAGTCATCATAAAGCGAGCAGTTGTTCCGCTCCTCCCACTCCTCTATAGTCTCACGTTCAAAATGTTCCAGCAGCCACGCCATTCTTTCGTCGTTATCCGTAGGCAAATCTCCCGGCACCACACAAACCATCTCTCCGTCCTTGTTCTCACCATACGGGTCCGGCGTGCCCCTGCCCATCTGATAGTCAGTCTTGAAATACTCCAGACTGATGCATTTCACCAACTTGCATCCTTTCAGATTCAGGATAACCCCTGCCTGATGGTCTCTGTTTCTCACAGAAACGGGGCTTATTCCGCTTCTGCCAGAAAAAGGTCTGTTATAATACAGTTCCGCCCCAACATTGTCAAAATCCAGCTCCACACCATAATGCCACAAACCCTGATGAGCCCCTGCCACATTGGTATGCTCTCCCTTAAATCCTGCATCACCAATTTTAGAGGAACCTTTCGCAAAGAAGGTGGCCCAATAATCTATTGGAATCTCGACCCCGTTTCTTGAAACTCCGCCCAGCAAAGCGCTGTGAGTCAGTCCGAACGACGGTTTCACATACGGCAGATTCAGTTTTCCGTAAAGAAACTTCTCGTGCAGATGCACCTTTTCCGGATAATTGTAAAAATTGCCGTATTCATCGTCAAACATAAGCCCGTGATAAAGCCCAAACTTCAGATGAAGCAGATTGAAAGTGAACGGAACAGGCTTATAGTCAAAAAATCCCAGTCCAACCTTAGGCAGCGGCCTTGCGTTTGAAGAGAGGAGAAAAGCCCCGGTCCCTATGCCATCGTCCTTGCAGAACGGCGTGAAAGCCTCCATTCCCGCCACAAAGTCAACCATATACGCGCAACCTTTCAGATAAGCCTCATGAAGCTTGCTTTCTTTAAAGTCGGACTTGCCCAAGAGAGAGAGACCGGCTTCAAGACTCAGGTTGTCTGACAACGTTACAGAGTACGCGCACTTAGGGTTAAGCACAAACTCGCCCTGCTCGTACTGCGCGAATTTTCCCCACTGATTAGAGTAGCTCCACAAAGGATGTATAAACTTATTGCCCGAAAAACCACCGTAAAAGGAGACCTCCGCACGCAAGGAATCGCTCCATGCGAAAACCTTTCCGCACGAACCAATCAAAAAAACAAAAGCTAAAATAATAAAACTACGCACAACCCTTCCCTTTATATCAACACCGCTCCCGCAAAATCTTACGCATTCAAATTCGGCTGATTCTGACATCTCTATCGTCATCTTGCTTATATTCGACTATTTACAATATCAGACATCGCAGCAAACACGATCATTTAGAAGCAACTTTTAAATCACGTTTTGTAGTTTTCATCTTCTGAAATTCGTCCCGGACGCTTTTTGAGCCTTTTTATCTTGCTCTTGTAAAATCATCCCGACATAATTTATAAAAGCCACCTTATTGAATAGCCTTTACAGAAGCATCTTTAAAAAACTCATACAAATCTAACAAAAAATCATATAGTCATAAAAAAAACGATTCAATATTATTCCCTTTGCGCAAAAAAAATCATCAAAAACAAAAAACAGACAAATAATAGAGCGAAAACGGCATTCTGAAGCCGTCTTAATAAGTTTTCTTGCGAAAAGAACCCAATGAAATACAAACAGACCCTTAAAAACACCTTTATGAAAACAAACTCTTTAACTTTTCTGCTACTCCTTTCATTTCTTTGTTGTATCTTTGCCAAAAATTTGTAAACTAAAATTTTTATATATGAACTTCAGTCAAGACGCTAACAAAATTTTTGATCAGGTGGTATGCGACTATCACAAAACCGACGACATCTACGCTCAGATAAGCAACCCTTATGCCCCACAGACTATAGAAAGCGTTCTATATTTGAAAAACTGGATTGACAGCGTGCAATGGCATTTGGAAGATGTTATCCGCAATCCTGAAATAGACCCTGTTGAAGCGCTTAAAATAAAGAGATGGATAGACAAGTCTAATCAGGAGAGAACAGATTTGGTGGAGATGATAGACAGCTATTTCCTTGAAAAATATCAAAATGTCTGCGTGAAGCAAGATGCTGTTATCAACACAGAAAGCCCGGCTTGGGCGATAGACCGACTCTCCATTCTTGCACTGAAGATTTACCACATGCGTCAGGAAGTGGAAAGAAAGGACGTGGCGGCAGACCACATATCTGCGTGCCAGAAGAAACTGGACGTGCTTCTTGAACAGAGAGAAGACCTCTCTTCTGCAATCGACCAGCTGATTTCTGACATTGAAAACGGAAACAGATACATGAAGGTTTACAAACAGATGAAGATGTATAACGACCCTAATCTGAATCCGGTACTGTACGCAAAAAAATAAAGTCGGATATAAGCGGCGTTTTGTGATTTATTATTCTCATAACCGCTTTAGGTCACTTTGGTCTGTCTATTCTGAGTTATGAAGCCAGACAAATTTGCATAATACAAAAAAGCAGGCCGCTTGGTCTGCTTTTTTCGTTATGGCTTGCAAAGTTTCTGACCTGACTTCATAGTCCGCTTGCGCTTAGATGAGATTACAACACATATCCACAGTCGCAGCCTTTAATCCACAGTCTCGTCCGAATCTTCTATTATTTCTATCTGCACCTTGCTCTTGTCTATTGTCACAACTGGGCATTTAGGGATTGTTTCTCCTTTATGATAATCAATATCCCCAATAACAATATCATCAGGTATGGGTGGAGGCGGAGGTGCAATATCTCCTTCAATTTCAATAATACCTTCTTCAGTATCAACAAGATCATCAGGTATGAGTGGAGGTGCAATATCTGGCGGAGGCGGAGGTGGAGGTGGAATTTCGCCTTCTTCCCCCTGATGCTGCAATGAGGCAGGAGAAAAGTTTTGCCTCACAATCTTTTTTTCCAGCGGGGCAAAGTCTGTTGCCTCTACGGCTGGAGCCATCATCCCCTTCAATGGCGCTTCGGCAGAGCCTACCGCCGAAGCCATCATGGGCAGAGCGCACGCAAGCGTGAGCGACTTTTTCAAGACGCCCATCTTAAGCAGCTCCATCTCCAGATAACGGACCTCCTGCTCGCACTTCGGACAAGTGCCCTTGCATTCTCCCTCGAAGCCGCACTCCTTGGTCTGAAAGGGTATCCCGTAGTGTTTTGCTATATTCTCGCGAATCTTTTTCAGATAATCACATTTGTTTTTCCCTGTGTTTTTTCCCATAACTTTAGATTATATGGTTTCTATGCGCAAGTTATCACTTTTTTTCTGTTTTTGCAAATCATAAAGCCTCCATGCTCGGTACTGAGAAACGATCCAACAAATCTGCAAGCCTGAGCATTAAAGACGAAAAGAGCCGCGGCACGACCCTTTTCGTTTATGATAACTTTCACAAGGCAACTTCTACAAATTGCGATTTTTATTTTGCCCTAAACTATCAATCCACGCTGATATTAGGGAGTTTTGATTTAACCGAATAAGAGAATTTCAGCTCTCTCTTTTCTCCGGGCTTCAGATTAAGTTTCCATGTGAGTTTGCCCTCCTTCTCATCAACCGCAGCGCCGCCGTTGTCTAACAGCTCCACCTTGATGTCTTCATTTGTAGATACCGGAAACTGGTCTTCCACAGTCACCTTCACAGCCTCGGACTTGTTGTTTTTCACCGTAATCATCCACTCGCGCTCTACCTTGTCCGACGTTTTGATAAGATTCTTAGAAGAGTATGTGCGCATATCCTTTCTGTCAACAGCCAGTTCCTTGTCTTTTCCGATAGACAGGTTCAAAGTGTCTTCTGTCTGTCGCGCGTTGATGAAACTTTCGCCCATATACATATTGTTCAGGAACAGTTTAACGGAACCGTCGAGCAAATCCAGCTTCTTCCAGTTTGGAATAGACGCCACAAGATACACATCTTTAGAAAGCTTTGGCACAGCATAGTAGTTATATTCAGCATCAACAGAGAGGTCCTTCACCACCACCTCGTGGTCAGCGCCGTCGGCAGGCACGGTGTTTTTGCCTTCTATACTTGCCACTGTATTGCGGATAGCCATCTGAGGAATATTCGACTCCATATCGCTGCCCATCAAAGACTGAGAGACTGAAATTATTCTGTTCTGCTCAATGTAGTTCAAAAAGCGCTGGTCAACCTCAGACTCAGAGACCTTTGAATTATCCTCATCCATGTTCACATTTCGCACCATCACATTTTTTCCTTTTGCATAGCAAGAGGCTGTGCTGTATCCTGAATAATTAAATTTAACACTCTCATTTACAGGCACCAACAGCTCGTAGAAACCGTTTTCGTCTGTCTGAGTTTTGCGGTCATCGGCACAAGTTACAAGCACGCCCTTCAGCGGACCTTTCTTGTCGCGCACCACACCCATGATTTTAACATAAGGATTGCTGTAGTCCGTTGCGCGCACATTTCTGCCAACGTACGAGCCGGAAGGTATAACATACCGCCCCAGTTCCGGCTTTTCGTTGCTCACGCTTGGGTCATTTTGCGACAATTTCAACTGCACATCATTCCACTTCTCTTTAGTAGCCTGGCTCACGTACGCTTTCTGCACCAGATGAAGTTTTGTGTCGTTCTTGGCGATACGAGCCTCGTAGAACGGCATCCAGGCTGCATTCTTCACAAAATAGTTGATTTCCAGCTCACAGTTCGACGCAGAAGGCGACTCCAGTTTTATCAAAAGGAAACTCATCGGCTCCATCTGTTTGCTGTAAAGCAAATTAACCTTCTGCTCGTTCAGCGTAAGCTCTTCCTGGTATTTTTTTCTAAGACGCTGATACTGATACTGCATGCTAATGATTTCGTTCAAGTTCTTGCGCACATAAGACGCGACGCCCTGCAAAGTAGAGGCTGTAAAGCCATTTTCGCCACCTATGTTGTCACTTTTCAGAATCAAGCTTCGCTCCTTGTCCAGCACACTGCTCTTACCCTCCAAAATATCGATGGAATCGCGCAAAACAGAAGCTCTCTTAGACAAGGCAGACACCTCTTTGCCTATCTGCTTCTGACTTGGCACCTCCACATCATAATCTATGGAAGAGAGCGTCGCCTTTCCGCTCTTCACGCCCACCTGCACGGAGTTCTGCTCCAGCAGCGGAGTCAGCAGCGGAATCTTCACCTCGGTCGTTCCGCTCTTCACATTAACCTTGGCGGTACGCGTCACCATCGCTCCGGTGGCATACACCATCACCTCTTTAATCTTTGACTGAGTCTCTACCTGCGCCATAGACGTGGCTACAACGCACAGCGAAAGACAACCCGTTAATATACTTCTGAATCTCATATTTAATATCCTTTATTTCAAATTAAAATTACAAATCTTCATCCTCCATCAACTCTTCGAAAAGCTCTTCGCTCTTCACCTTAACTTCGTAGCTGATGTTCAGTTCGCGTTTTTCGCCCGGAGCAAGATGCAAGTTCCACTTCAAGCGGCCCTCCTTCTCATCTACTTTCGCATTACTTGACTCCAGCAGAGTAACCTTAGCCTCATCATTTGCAGCGACAGGAATCTGGTCCTCCACCACAATGTCCACGGCCGTCTCCTTGTTGTTCTTCACTGTAATCTGCCAGTTTCGAGTCACTTTCTTGGCAGTTCTCAGCAAATTGCTTTTCTCCTTAGTCGCCTTCAGAGCGCGCTCCACCCCGATGTTCTTCTCCACACCAAGCGAGAAGCGCAAAGTATCCTGAATTTCAAAAGGCTCCCAATAAGAGTCGCCCACATAAGTATTGTTCAAGAATACGCGCAATTTGCCCTTAAGCAGCTCGTAGTCGCGCCAGTTAGGCACCTCCGCCAGCATATAGGCGTTAGGCGTAATCTTAGGCGCGGCGTAATAACTATACTTAGCCTTAATGCTCTGCGTTCCCAACATAGCCTCATGTTCAGAACCATCTGACGGAACAGAGTTCAAGGTTGCTGACTCCGCCGTATAATCCTGCAGTTTTGAGAACGTTGAAAGGTACAGACCCGACCCGACGTTAGCCCCCTTTCTGGTTGTGATAATGATAACCCCGTTCGAAGCTCTCGAACCGTAGATTGCTGTGGCAGAAGCGTCCTTCAGCACTTCCATAGAAACAATATCCGAAGGATCAATACTTGCCAACGGATTGCTGCTGGAGCTTCCTCCTCCGACAGGCACGCCGTCAACAATATACAAAGGCTCGTTTACCCCTGACAAACTTGACACTCCTCTTATACGAGTAGGATTATTGCCTGCCTGCACTCCACTGACACGTCCTGCCAAAGCATCGTCAATACTAACTTCTTCAACTCTATCTCTTTTGCTCCTTTTACCAAAAAGCTTACGTTTTGGCTTCCTCCCATATCCTACTGCTACAACCTCTTCTATTTCCAGCTCTTCCGGATATTCCAGTGTAACATTTACAATAAATTGTCCTGGTCTGAGTTTTACTTGTTTCGTCTTATAACCGATAGATGCGAACTCCAGCGTAGCTCCCTCTGGCACAGAAATAGCAAAGGCTCCGTCTGCATCTGTCAGTTCAAAAATTGTCGGGTCTTCTTTCACCGTTATTTCCGCACCGGGGAGAGGACCTCCAGCATCTCTTACAACACCTTTTACTGTAACACCATTCCCATAAACAGCAGCCTTATTTTCTTTCAACAAAACATTAACAATCTCAACATTTCCTTCAGATACAGAAATGGTTTTACCTATATGGCTTGCATGTGAATACTCTAAACTACTGTTCTCCGGAACCAATATTTCATAAAAGCCAGACGCGTCGCTCTGAACAGACACGTTGGTAGATGTACATGTTACCAAAACACCTTCTATACTGCCCTTTTCATCACGCACCGTTCCCATCACCTTAATCATCTTTTTCTCTGTGTAAGAAGAGGTTGACACACTGCCACTTTTAGGTAGAGTGTAACGCTTCAGTTCAGGCCGCGCATTGTTGTCCGACGGATTAGTTTTTGTAACAGTCATCTTCACATCTTTCCAATCCTCTTTAGACTTTTGCTTCACCATCACCTTTTTAGTGACCTCCATCTCTGGCCTGTCTTCTGATATGCGCAACTCAAAGAACGGCGTCCATTCCGCCTGCTCCACCACATAGCTGAAGCTCAGTTCACTTTCGCAAGGCGATTTAGAGACCAAAGACACATAAAGCGCAGCCTTAGGCTCAATAGACCTTTCGTCCAAAAGTTTCATGCTCTGCATCAGCTGCTGATTTTCCAGCTCCAAACGTTTCTGAACCTGCCTATAACCCAGATGCATATCTACAATCTCGCTCAAATCCTTGCGAAGGAACGCCGCAATCTCGCTCAGCTGCAACGAGTCAAAACCCTTCTTGCCACCAATATTATCGTTGCCAAGCAAGATAGAACGTTCATGGTCCAGCACACTTTTGTAGGCAAGGACCAGATCCACAGAGTCTGTTATCACCTTAGACCTTCTGCTCAAAGAGTCATTGCTTCTCGCCACAACATCTCTGTTTGGCATCTCAATTTCAACACGAACCTTGCCCAGCGTGATGTCTGCGTTAGTCACACCCACCTGCACCGTCTTCTGGTCGAACAGAGGACTGAGCATCGGAATTTTCACAACCGTCACGCCAGCAGGTATCTTCACATGAGCCTTGCGACTAATTAAAGCACCCTTTTTATAAACGGTGACCTTCTCTATATTAGAGTTAACCGTCAACGTGTCCGCAAACAAACACTGCGCCGTCAGACAAACAACGAGCAGAGCAAATAAACGGAGAATTTGTTTTTTTAACATAAAACTATTTTTAAAATTCATTTTCAGTCCACAAAACTAACAAAACTTTCAATAACATCGCAACCATTTTGACGCGAATTTTTCAATATGCAAATTGGGGGGGGTAAATTATTGATAATCAATTAAATATATTGAAAAATATTTTATATATTTCAGGCTAATATTAATTCAAGGCAACTCCTATAAAATCACGATTTATATCTTTCAACATAAATTCTGTTTCGGACACTTTTGAAGTCATCTCGCCCTAATTTATAGAAGTTGCCTTAATGTTGTCAAGCCGCTTATTTTCCGTCCAGCTGTCCAAAAACGCTTTGCAGCACATCGCTTACACGGGCGCTTGCGTTGTGACGTATATCATACTCTGTATCAGACACCTTTTGGAACAAACCAGTGAGAGCCTTACCTGTTATGTAGTCAGACAAGTCTGTGTTCACCGGCTTGATGTCTCTTATTCTCTCGAAGTACTCATCTTTCAGCACACCTGTCATGCGAGCAAGCTCAAGTCCAGCCTTCACCGCCTTGCTGTCCATAAGGTCAACAAGTTTGTTGTTGTAAGTTGCGAATGTGCACCATGCGTCGTTAGGCGTCGTGTTTGCAATTCTCACAGCGCCGAGCGAGTTGGTTATTGTAGGCATGAAAGCACCCTGCAGCTGAGTGAACGTGTTGTCTTTGAGATAAGTAGTCGCAGCATTATCAGCCCCGAACAGTATGTTCTTAGCGTCTGCGATAGACATTCCGGTTATAGCGTCTGCAAATATATCTACAGACTTAGGAGCGGCATCCTCGGCAGCGCGGTTCAGCAGCGTCACTACCGTGTCCGAAGTAGGTATGGAGACACCTGTTGTGTTCAGCAATGAGCTGAAAGTTTCGTTTTGCGACAAAGACTGCACAGCGTTGAACACAGTCAGAGCCTCTTCCGGCAGACCGATACGAACAGCCGCGTCGGCCAAGAAACCGTCTTCCTTGCCGAGATTCCTCGCCGCCGTCTCTATCCCAACTTTAAGAGCGGCCTTCAGCCCGTCGGCAATGTCAAAACTGCCGCCATTGTTGATAGCGTTGATAACATCCTTCGCCGCGCCGTTACCTATAGAACTGATTATATCCTGAACCTCCTTACGTTTAACTACAGATGAGATTGTAGAAAAAATGCTTCCTAGTATGTTATTACCCATAATAATTTAGTTTAAAAGTTAATGATTCACAAATGTAACAAAAAATATCAATGTACCAACTCCAAGAAAGGCAAATATGAACAAACTAAGCAAAATGCTCTTCAAAATCATCTCTACCTAATTTATATAAGTTGCCTCAAGGCATAATCCTTTTCCCGAAACTTCGTGCCGGCTTATATGAACGTTCAGTATTTTTTATTTTTTAGACACAACTCAACGCTTATTTCTTAAAAAAACTTAAATCTCCAGATATAAAGGTAAAAAAATTGCTCTTTTATTATAGAAAAAAGAGTTTGAAATAATATTTTTGCACTAATTTGTCAAACGAATAAAAATTTAAGGTGATTCCTATAAACTTAATATGATTTGCCTTAAAACAGGTTTTGTTTAGTATTGTTTCCTGACGGTTCTTTAAAAGAGATTTGAGGAGGTTACAAAACAGGATTTGAGAGGTTATATCGTTTGCGAAGAAATATTAAAAACAGAAAAAGATGAGATCATTATTGAAAGTAAAGTGGATTGCTATAGCGCTTATAGTTTTGATTCTTGCCGGAATGTGGGGTTACACACACTATAAGGAGAACAACGACACTGCTGAAAGTGTGCGAGTAGAAAATAAAGAAGCCAGACCGAAAAGCAAAGTGCTTAACGTAAATTCATACATAGTCCAAAACGAAAGCTTGACGGACAAAATTTTGTCAACAGGAGTTCTTGTTCCGGACGAGGAGGTCTCTTTATCCTTTGAAACATCGGGAAAGATTACCAACATCTACTTCAAGGAGGGAAGCATGGTTGAGAAAGGCGCGCTTCTTGCGAAGATAAACGACGCTAAACTGAAGGCTCAGCTTGCCAAGTTGCAGTCTCAGTTGCCGTTGGCAGAAAATCGTGTGTACAGACAGAAGACACTATTGCAGAAAGATGCTGTAAGCCAGGAGGCTTACGAGCAAGTCGTTTCGGAACTTGCCCAGCTTAAGTCAGAGATAGAGCTGGTAAAAGCGGAGATTGCCCAGACTGAACTGTACGCTCCGTTCACGGGTTACATAGGCCTTAGAAATGTAAGCGAAGGGGCGTTTGTAAACACAAATACAGTTATTTCGCAACTTACAAAAACCTCCCCTATGAAGATAGATTTCTTTGTGCCTGAGAAATACGCTTCAAATATAAAGCCTAACTCAAAAATCTTCTTCCGCACGGAACTGAACGGAACGCTGAACGAAGCCAAAGTGCTTGCTTTGGATGCAGTGATAGACGATAACACGCACACAAGAAAGGTGCGCGCAAGTTTTGAAAACAGAAAAGGGTCTTGGGTTCCGGGCACGTTCGTGTCTATAGAGATTCTTCTTTCTGAGGTGAAAGACGCTATAGCAGTGCCGTCGCAGGCTCTGGTTCCGGAAATGGGCATCGACAAGGTTTTTGTGTACAGGTCCGGAAACGCTAAAAAAGTGGAAGTGAAAACAGGTATGCGAACAGAGTCAAAGATACAAATCTTGGAAGGCCTCAGCGTGGGCGATACTTTGATTACATCCGGAACTTTGCAGTTGCGAGACGGAATGAAGGTGATTTTGAATTAAAAAAAATTTGGCATGAATATATCGGAATTATCGATAAGGCGACCAGTTCTGTCGTCTGTTTTTACAATCATTATCCTTGTGTTTGGTTTCATAGGATATATGCAACTTGGCGTCCGTGAGTTTCCGAGCGTGGACAACCCCATCATAACCGTGCATACCTCATACACAGGCGCTAACGCGGATGTGATAGAGAGCCAGATTACCGAACCTCTCGAACAGCAGATTAACGGTATTGCAGGTATCCGTTCGCTCACAAGCCGAAGCCAGCAGGGAAGCAGCTACATCACAATCGAGTTTGAACTTGACGTTGATCTTGAAACCGCCGCTAACGACGTGAGAGACAAAGTGTCGAGAGCGCAGAGGTATTTGCCTAAGGACTGCGACCCTCCGACCGTGACAAAGCAAGATGCAGACGCAAGCCCTATAATGCAGATAACGGTGCAGAGCTCAACTCGCTCGCTTCTGGAAATCAGCGAGATAGCCTCTCTATCTATAAAAGAGCGTTTGCAGTCAATTCCTAATGTGAGCAATGTTGACATATGGGGCGAAAAGAAATACGCCATGCGCCTCTGGATGGACCCCATCAAGATGGCGGGGTACGGAATCACGCCCATTGATGTGAAAAACGCCATAGACCGCGAAAACTTGGAGCTGCCTTCCGGCTCCATGGAAGGCGACGTCACTCAGCTGACTATCAAGATAAAGGGATATATGGACTCGGCGGAAGAGTTTGACAATATCATTATAAAGAAGCAGGACGGCCGCATAGTCAGATTCAAGGATATAGGCCGCGCGGAAATAGGCGCTGAAGACCTGAAAAGTTTCATGAAGGTGAACGGCGAGCCTATGATAGGCGTGGTGGTTGTGCCGCAGCCAAACGCTAATCAGATAGAGATTGCCGATGAGGTTTATAAACGTATAAACGAGATAAAAAAGGACTTGCCCGAAGATGTGAAGATAGGCACCGGATTTGACAACACCCGTTTCATACGCTCTTCTGTTGATGAGGTTAAGCAAACTCTGTACGAGGCGTTTATACTTGTTGTCGCCATTATATTCTTTTTCTTGAGAGACTGGCGCGTCACGCTTGTGCCGACCCTCGTTATTCCGGTCTCCATCATAGGCACGTTCTTTGCGATGTATGCCCTGGGCTACTCTATCAACGTGCTGTCTATGCTTGCCATTGTGCTTGCTGTGGGGCTTGTGGTTGACGATGCCATTGTGGTGACGGAAAACATATACAAGAAGATAGAGGGCGGACTGACTCCTTTTTATGCAGGTATAGAAGGAACGAAAGAAATCTTCTTTGCGGTAATTTCGACTACCATCACGCTGGTCGCTGTATTTTTGCCTATAATCTTTTTGTCCGGAATGGTGGGCAAATTGTTTGTGGAGTTCAGTATGGTGCTTTCTGTTGCGGTTATCATTTCGTCTTTCGTGGCGCTTACGTTCACCCCAATGATAGCCACTAAAATTCTTAAAAAACATAAAAAGAAAAACTGGTTATACCGCAAGACTGATTTTATCTTTGAAAATTTGAACAGCGGTTACGAAAGTATTCTGAACATGATGCTTTCAAAGAAATGGCTCTCGCTTGTCATTATCGCTGTGATGTGCGGATGCATCTATTACTGCTTCAAAGAGATTCCTTCTGAAATATCTCCTCTTGAAGACCGCTCGTACCTCACCATAAACACTAAGGTGGCAGAAGGCTCCACGTATGAGTACACGAGCGAATACATAGAAGAGGTTTCTAAAATAGCGGATTCTATTGCTGGAGACTATCTGGTGAGCAACATGATGCGCGTCAGAAGCGGAAGCGGAAACGTGAGACTGACGCTTAAAAACATGAAAGACAGAGACAAGAGCCAGTCTGAAATAGCTAATATGCTGGCTAAACCGCTTCAGGCAAATACAAAGGGACGCGCTTTTGTTCAGCAGCAGTCAACGTTTGGCGGCCGACGTGCTTCCATGCCGGTGCAGTATGTGCTGCAGGCTACAAGTGTGGACAAACTGAGGGAGTTTCTGCCACGCTTCATAGAAAAAGCTAGCCAAAGCCCTGTGCTGACTATGGTTGACGCTGACCTGAAGTTCAATTATCCTGAGATAGACATTAACATTAACAGAGATAAAGCAAACCTGTTGGGTGTCAATACTATGGATATAGGACAAACGCTTCAGTACTCGCTCAGCGGACAGCGAATGGGCTATTTTTATCTTAACGGCAAACAGTATCAGATTATAGGCGAGATAAACAGACAGCAAAGAAACCAGCCTGAGAATCTGAGGTCTTTGTACGTGCGCAACGAAAAAGGCGAAATGATTCAGCTTGACAATCTGACTTATATGAAGGAGGACGTTAATCCGCCTACCCTTTACAGGTACAACCGTTTTGTCTCTGCGACAGTTTCTGCCGGACTTGCTCCGGGTAAAACCATAGGTCAGGGCGTTGAAGAGATGGACAGAGTAGCCAAGGAGGTGCTTGATGACACATTCCGCACCGCGCTTGCCGGCGACTCCAAAGAGTTTAGAGACAGTTCGTCAAGTCTTGCATTCGCAATGATTCTTGCTCTTGTGCTGATATTCCTCGTTCTTGCCGCTCAGTTCGAGAGCTTCAAGGACCCTTTTGTCATAATGCTTACCGTGCCTCTTGCAATGGCCGGAGCTCTGCTGTTCTTATATGCGTCTGACCAGACATTCAACATTTTCAGCCAGATAGGTATGATTATGCTCATAGGTCTTGTTACTAAAAACGGTATCTTGATTGTTGAGTTTGCCAATCAAAGACAAGATGCGGGAATGACACGCGAAGAGGCTATCAAAGGAGCTGCTGTGCAGCGTCTGCGACCTATTTTGATGACAAGTTTGTCAACCATATTAGGTCTGCTTCCGCTCGTGTTCGCCTCTGCCGAAGGAGCTAACGGACGTATAGCTATGGGCACTTCTGTTGTAGGTGGCATGATTATTTCGTCATTGCTGACTCTCTTCGTTATTCCTTCAATATATCTATATCTCTCTACAGACAGAAAGAGAAGCGAAATAATAAAGAGAGCTAAGAGAATAAGATTCGGACAATAAAAACCATATAAGGCGACTTCTATAAATCACGTTTTGTGATTTTAATTCGTTTCGGACGCTTTTATCCGTTTCGACCAATTTATAGAAGTTGCCTTAAGATTTTCTTAAGACGTAATACATTAGACTTTGGCACTGCATTCCAGACAGAGAGATAAAGCAAGGCGGAAGGTCTGAATTTCCAAATTAAAGAGCCGTAAAAAACAAGAGCGGTCTGAAAGGCTTATCCTCTCAGACCGCTCTTTTGTCTGTCGCAGAACTGCAATTATTCGTTAACGATATGGTTAAACTCGCGGTTCTCTATCTCGTCAAGACGAGACTTGATTTCCATGTTTATATTATCTTCGCCCTTGTAGTTTTCCCTTACGCTCAGCAAATACTGTTTAGCCTCAAAGTCATTGCCCTGACGCATATATATGTCAGACAGCAAAATAAAGGCCTTTGCCAGCCAATACTGATGCGGAGTGTTCTTTTCTATAAAGTTGAACACTTCCTTCTCTGCTTCCGCCGACTTGTTTTCATGGAAAAGATACTCTGCCACACGATACTTAGACTCTGCTCCGTAAACGTCAAGACAATTTTCAGACAACGCCTTGTAATCGTCCAAAGCCTTTGCCAGCTCGTTATTCTTTTCGTAAGCCTTCGCGCGGGTGAACATAGCTTCTCTCATCACCGCAGGGTCCAGCTTGTCGCCCTTTATCAGCTCTTCTGCAGCAAGAACCGTAGCCTCATAATTGCCGAGCATATTGTTACACCTCAAAAGACCTAACTTGGCGGCCTCGCGCACTTCCACCTGCTGCGTTATCTCAAGAAGACGGTTCATAGAGGCAATCATAGGCTCGTACTCACCATCGTCAAACTGCATTTCGGCAAGTTTTATAAGAGCGTTTTCCAAGTTAACCCCTCCAATCTTCTCCACCACAATCTGATATTCTGCTTTGGCTTTCGTCTTGTTTCCTAACTTAGCGTAGCTGTTAGCAAGATTGAAATGCGCGCTTCCGATAAAACAACCGTCTTTGAACTTTTCAAGATAATTGTCAAAACTGCTTATAGCCTCATGGTAATTCTCATGCAAGAAGAGCCTTTCCGCAGCAAAATAAGTAAGCGAGTCCTGCTCCGTAATCTCAAACTTAGTGACACCTCCGAGCGACTCAACATAGTCTGCAAAAGCCTGAATATCATTATTTTCAAAATAAATTCGCTTCAAACTTTCGAGTGCGGTCTTAGCCTCAACGCTATTAGGGAAGAGGTCCACAATCTCCTTGTATATCTTTATGGACTGGTCCGTGTTCTTCATTTCGTCATAAAGCATAGCGCTTTGCAGACGGCCCTTTCGGCTTAGCGGCGAATGGAAATAGTTCTTCGACAGTTTGTCGTAAGTCTCTATCGCAGCCTTGCTGTTTCCTTGCATCACATAAGAGCGCCCTATCTCGTACATTGCATCCGCTATATATTCGGACTGAGGGAACGTTTTAATAAGTTTTTCCAACGTCTCTATCTTGCCTGCGTAATTTTTCCGCAAACCCTGCACAAAAGCCTGTTGGAAACATGCGTAATCCGCACCAGCCCCTTTCAAGGCATATACAGAAGCATAACTCTTTTCCGCATTTTCAAAATCACGCACATAGAAATAGCAGTCGCCAATCCTGTTATTTGCGTCAGCCAGAATTGTCTTGTTCTGATCTTCTATATTCACATATTTCCTGAACCAAGAAAGAGCGTTCACATAATCCTTTTCCGTAAAGAAGCAATAGCCAAGGTCATAGTGCGCAAGATTAAACTCCTTGCAGTTTCTCGAACCTACAGAACCGAGGAACTTGATAAAGTCTGCCTCCGCCTTTTTATAATCTTTTTTACGGTAATAAGCCTCGCCTCGCCAGAACAGAGTGGAAGCCTCCACATCAAAGTTAGACTTGCCGTCTTCGAGCGACTGCGAAAAATACGATATAGCCTTATCGTACTCAGTCTCTGTGAATTGCTGTATGCCCATACAATACAGCACACGCTGTCTTGCCTCAAGAATCTTAGGGTTTTTAGACTTTATCTTCTGAATAGACTCATACGCAGCCTGATAATTCTTTGTAGTAAGATAAACGTTAAGCAGATAGTCGTAAACACTGTCGGCATAACGAGACTCAGGGAAGGTTGACAGAAACTTCTCGAACGCAATAACAGACTCATTAAAAGGCGAATAAGACTGTTCATAGACAATAAGAGCGTAATTGTACAAAGCCTCTTCCTGAACATTCTTGTCGAAGTCCAACCTCGACGCAGACTCAAAAGCGAGCCTTGCACTAACCTTGTCATCCTTCTTCAGATAACAGCTTCCGAGATGCAGGTATGCGTTTTGAGCCATAACATCGTCAACAGAAGTCACTTTCTTCAGCCTGCTGATAGCGTTGTCGCAATCCTCAGAATAAAAATATGCAATACCGAGCATATACATATCGTTGCGCACAACCTGCTCCGAGCCTTTTTCATAAAGAGTGAAATATTTTATGGTGTTTTTATAGTCCTTCTTCTGAAAATAACACTCGCCCATTATTCTATAAATCTCCGCATTGTTCTGGTTTTCAGGATATTTATCTATAACCTTCTGACCAAAAAGCAAGACTTGCTCGTTCATCTTCTTAGCGTGATATATCTGCACAATATAATATGACACTATAGAGTCATACTCCGGATAAGACTGCAGATTAATGAACGTGGACAATGCCGCGTCATATTTTTTCTGCCTATAGTCTATATACGCATTGTAGTAGAATGCAGACAATTCATATTTGCTTTTCACAGAGATAAGCCACTGGAAAGCCTCTTTGGCCTTATCATATTCCTGCAACTGCAAGTAACAGTAACCGGTTCTGAAATAAAAGTCGCTCTGCTCCTCCTTTGACAAGATAGAAGGGTCACATTCTGAAAAATAATCGTCCACCGCATTTTTGTAGCGTGACCTTTCGTAGTTGAGCGACCCCTGCAGGAACCGCACCCTGTTGAGGTGAGAGGAGTGCGGATTGTTCTGCACAAATTTCTCAAGGCGTTTGCCAGCGTCCTTACGTCTCATCTCATAAGCGCTGCTCACCATATAGTACTCTGCGTCAGCATAATAGGGCGACAGGTCTTTATGCTGCGACTGCAAATACTCGTCAAGATAACGGAAAGCCGCATTGTACTGTTTCAGTTCAAACTTCTCTTTTCCGTCATAATATAGTTTGTCCGGATTAGTGTAAGTCTTTGTCTTTTGCGCGTAAATAGCAAAAAAAGAGAAAGATAATATAAAAATTGCTAATGTCTTTTTCATTGCCTTGAAATTTTTCAGATTCTGGTCTGACTATATTTTTCGCCAGACAGACCACAAAGATAAAATAAATCTTCAAAGTTCCGCAAAACCACTTTTATTTTTTGACGATTTATTGAATACGAAATACAAAGAATGCAACCTTTTTTCGCTTTTGACTAAAAAATCATGAACTTATAGTTTGCAGATCTTAACTTCGCATCAATCGCCAAATCATAGCCTCGCCGTTTTATTTTGCAGATATGCGTCCAGAATAACCATTGCAGCCATGGCCTCAACAATAGGCACAGCACGCGGCAGCACACAAGGGTCATGTCTGCCTTTAGCCTTCAGCACAGTCTCCTCTCCATCGACGTTCACCGTGTTCTGCTCTCTCAGAAGAGTTGGAATTGGTTTGAACGCAACACGGAAGTATATGTCCTCTCCGTTAGAAATTCCGCCTTGTATCCCTCCGGAGAAATTTGTCGCTGTACGAATCTTTCCGCCCTCACTGCGAAACTCGTCGTTCACTTCAGAGCCACGTTTGCCCACTCCGGCAAATCCCATTCCGTACTCAAAACCTTTAGCCGCATTTATCGAAAGCATCGCCTTGGCAAGTTCTGCATGCAATTTGCCAAAAGCCGGACTGCCCAATCCTGCCGGGACGCCTTTTATCACGCAAGATATAACCCCGCCGACAGTGTCGCCCTCCGCTTTAACCTGCAAAATCAAATCCTCCATCTGAGAGGCTTTCTCTTCGTCAGGACAACGAACCATATTTGACTCTATTTTACTAAAATCTAAAGTTCTGTAGTCACTATCACATACAATTTCTCCAACTTGTGACGTATATGCAAAGAATTCGATATTTAAAGAGCGAAGAGCCAGTTTTGCCAATGCTCCACCTACCACTCGCGCTATTGTTTCGCGTGCAGAAGAGCGGCCACCTCCGCGATGGTCACGATGACCGTATTTTACCATGTAAGCATAATCAGCATGAGATGGTCTGAACACTCTTTTCATCTCGTCATAGTCAGCAGAATGGTGATTTCCGTTACGCACCTCAAAAGCGATAGGAGTGCCTGTTGATTTTCCTTCAAAGATTCCGGAAAGGAACTCAACTTTGTCATCTTCTTTTCGCGGAGTGGTGATAGAAGACTGTCCGGGTCTTCGTCTATTCAGCTCTCTCTGAACAAACTCTTCGTCAATCTCAACACCAGCAGGAAAGCCGTCTATAACTCCGCCCACAGCCGCGCCGTGAGACTCGCCAAACGTTGTCAGTCTAAAAATTTCGCCTATAGTATTCATCAACAAAAAAATCAGAATAAAGAGAAAAAAGCCGCATTGCAACAAAGACAATGCAGCTTAATATATCATTAAACAAACAGAGACTGATTAGTGTTCTCCGCAGCCACAACCGCTGCAACCTCCGCCGCAATCGCCGTCTCCGCAATCACCACAGCAACCTCCGCCGCAAGAGTGAGGCATAGTAGCCACCGCAATTTCTTCCGGAGTTGCGTCGCGCACCTCAAGCACCTCTCCAACGAAGTGAAGCCTTTCGCCGGCAAGCGGGTGATTAAAGTCCATCTTAACCTTGTCTTTAGAAATCTCAAGGATTGTTCCGTTCATGCGGTTCCCTTCCGCATCCATCATAGGAACTGTATTTCCCTCGAAAATCATATCTGTGTCAAACTTGCCGTCAACCTCAAAGATAGCTTTGTCAAGTTCCACAACGCGGCCGTCTTCATAATCACCGTAAGCATCCTGAGGCTCGATTGTAAAGTCAAATTTCTCTCCTACCGCTTTTCCTTCAAGACCCTTTTCAAAAGACTCAATCATCATGCCAAGCCCGAATGTGAACTTCAAAGGAGCCTCTTTCGGAGCCTGCTCCATCAACTCCTGTTCTTCGCCTTCATCTCCAACAAAAAGGTCGTACGACACCGCCACAAATTTTTTATCTGATATAACCATATATTCTTTTATTTTTCAAAAATTCGTTATTTCCGCAAAGATAGAACAATTCAAAATAAATTCAGTGCTTTTTATAAATAAATTTTTCCTAATTTTGCAAAATGGAATTGATTAGAAGACAACTTGCGTAAATAGTTGCTACAAGTTCAATTTACATAAGCACAATATAACAGAAGATTGTCATGAGAAATTTATTCATCATATTATTTGCGTTATATTCTTCATTCGCTTTCGGGTTACCTTCAGAAGAGGATTTAAAAACCATAAAGCTGCCTCTTATACATGTAGTTACAGTTGACAGCGTGGACCCTTCGTTTGAGGTTGTTTCTCCTCCGGAGGGCTGTTTTGGCTCTTCTATCACAAATAACGAGTATGAAAAGGGACGCATTTACATAACTTTAGGCGACTCTCTGATTTATGACAGCGGCGATTTTTTCAAAGACTCAACAGGTTGCAAAATCAGGGTCCGCGGAAACGGAAGCGCTCTTGAAGTCAGACCTTCCTACAAAATAAAGTTGGAGAAAAAAGCTAATCTATTCACCGGAAAAGAGGTGAAGAAAAACAAAGACTTCCTTCTTCTGAACAATTTTTCGTCAAAATCTTTTAATCGGCCTATCGGAAATTGTGTGGGCAAATTGTGCGGATTGCCGTGGATTCCGGAATATCAGTTTGTGAACGTGATGGTGAATGGCACTTACCATGGCCTGTATCTGCTTTCGGAAATGGTGGAGTACGGAAACTTAAAGCACGAGGTTTCAAAAAGCGGCTATATCCTGAATAATGACGCATATTGGTGGAACGAAACGGACAGCACTTTCCAAACTTCGCTTTTGAACAAAGCTATGGGATGGACGTTCAAATATCCGGAAATGGAGGATTTGGACTCAACTCGTTTCAATTATATAAAGAACTACATAGAGGGGTTTGAACAGGAGATTATGTCAAATGGAGACATAAGCAAATGGATTGATATAGAGTCTTTTGCATGTTGGGTTTTGGCTCATGACATATTAGGCACATTCGACTCAGGCGGATCTAACATGTACGTGCTGAAAGGTGATACAACAGAGCAAACAAAACTGAAAATGGGGCCTTTGTGGGACTTGGACTCAAGCCTTCATATCTGGCAGCTGAAGTACAAATGGAGCAGAATCCACAGCGACCGATGCTTTTACTACGTGGATCTGTTCAAGTTCCCTGAATTTGTGTCGGCTTACATAAACAAGTGGAACGAGATTAAGGACACTATCGAAGGCGAATGTTTGCAAGTGGCTGACTCCCTTTATGAAAATTACGGCACAGCAATAGTTCAAAGCCGCAGATACGTATATGAAATCAACAAGGAGAGCTACAACACCGCATACGAAGATAAATATGCTGTAAAACGATGGTTTTCCGTTCATCTTCCATGGATGAGGGAGGAAATCGAAACAATGGAAAATCCTCTGACTTCAGAGAATAAGCAGATCCCGTCCGGTTTAAAATCTGGAGACAGAGTTTATGTTTTGGACATATATGGCAGAGTGTGCAAAGTTGTGCGTCCAGAGGAATTGTCTTTATTGTTTGACAGTTATTTTCCTAAAGGACACTACATAATATGTCACTGCGACAAAAATGGCCAGATTGTGAAAACAGAAAAGGTTCTGATAGAGTGACAGAAACTCACTTTTTAGTATTTAATGGCAACTTCTATAAATTATTTTGTAATTTTTTATGAAATTCTTTTCGGATGCTTTTGAAACTATCTTGCTCATATTAGCTTAGTTACGATGTCTGCTCCGCATACAATACGAATTAAAAAAATGTTTTCAAAAGCATCTTTACCTAATTTATAGAAGTTGCCCTTAAAATCAGCCGTGCCTTCTCCTCAATTTCAGGAGAATATCTATCGTCCGTTCCTTTTCCTTTATTAGATTATTCAGACAACAAATTTCCAGATTATGCTCGGACAAAGGCTGGAGTTCTTCGCGTATTTGCACTTTCCTGTCGAAAAGGTGGTCCAAAGGCACACCAAAATAATCAGCTATTGCCTCTATCTTATTAGAACTAGGATTGGCAATTTCACCTCTAAGAAACTTTATGAGCCATTGTTCGGTGACCCCTATACTCGATGCGAAAGTTTTCCTGTAAACACGACTTTCCGCAATCATTCTGTCTATTTTATCGTAACGTAACATATTTTTGAACTGTTAATTAATAAAAATGATTTAAAAAAATTTATAAATTACAAAATGCAACTTATAGGTTCATTTCAGTCATATCTGCCTTTCATAAGAATTTGAATTGTACGCTCTTTCTCGGCCATAAGTTCTTTCAGGCGACGTATTTCCTGTTCCTTTTCATACTGTGCCTGCATATCCTCACGCACCTCCACTT
The DNA here is from genome assembly GCA_017632345.1 of Paludibacteraceae bacterium. Taxonomy (GTDB): domain Bacteria; phylum Bacteroidota; class Bacteroidia; order Bacteroidales; family Paludibacteraceae; genus RGIG9379. The sequence goes on along the minus strand of JAGBRL010000037.1, from coordinate 2,465 downwards.
CCCGTTCAAAAAAGTAGTCCAGCGGAACCCTGAAGAAGTCGGCGATAGCCTCAATCTTAGCCATGCCAGGGTTAGCTATATCACCGTTAAGCAACAAGCGCAACCATTGTTCTGTTGTACCAATTTTCTTAGCCATAGACTTTTTGCAAACTCTCTCTTCTATGATGAGTTTCTCTATTTTATTAAACTTCAACATATCAAGTATTTTAAATTAATAAATGCAAATAAAAACATTGCGCATTTCTGCACTATCATTGAAAACGCAAACCCTAATGCGGGAATTTTGAAAAATCTGCCCGCGCACAAAATGCACAGAGACTCAGATTCTGATCCCGTCATAAGAGAATGCTCACCTTAATGATTTGATGAAAACGTCTTCTGTAAAAACATACAACGCGAAAAGTAGAAGTAATGACTCGCAAAACTCACGACAGGTTCAGCCTGTTCTAATTTTTCATAGCGCAAAAGTATAAAAAATTCACTAAAAAACAAAGTATTTTATTTTTTTTGTTTGTCCTTCTCTTTTTTTATTTTCAATTTTATATTAAATATTTTATTTATATTGCTAATACTCAATTAGTTATAAATATCTCAACTAATCATAACTTATAAGAATTTTTTTTGAAATTTTCCTTCGCTTCTATATTAAGAAACCCGTTTTTCTCCGTAATAGTCAAAACTACTCCGCTAATCCAGTCTGGAAAAAGAATCTTGATTACAAGCGCATCCTTTTCACGTCCGTAACAAGCAGCCACAGCAAAGTTCCTGCTTATGCCTTCAAAACGACATTTAGCCTTTATGCTGTAAGGCGGACAAACATCAGTGAAGAGCGTACGCCACTCTTTGTTTCCAGCCTCAACAGAGATACGTTTCCCGTCTTGTGCCCCTATTGAAATGTTCAGTACATTACCCTTCTTTTTCAATGACATTGACTTCCAGCCCATATCATTATCAGCGAACCAAATCTCCTCACCCTCAAAGACAGAAAATTTGCCCAGCGAAGCTTTTCCGCCCACCAACGGCATAGTGTATTTTTGCAGAGCCGCACGCAGCAGCTTCAAATCCTTACCCTCTTTCAGCACAACGTTTTGAGCCTTTCTTATGATGAGACTGTCAATCAGCCGACGCTCTATAATTCCATTGCCCCTGTTGCTTTGCGTAACAGACACAACCATATCTTCTTTAGGCGCAATGATTATATACTGACCAAAAGCCCCGTCAGCTCTGTAGGCACCATCAACACCATCATGTTTCCAAATATGAAAACCATAAAAACCACCGTCACTGGTAACCTGCTGTTCCGACATCATCAAACGAACCCACTCTTCCGATACAACCTGCACACCATTCCATCTACCCTTATCAAGCAATAATTGACCAAACTTAGCCATAGACAAAGCGCTCAACCGCAATCCCCAGCCACCTGCCGAAATACCTTCCGGACTGCACTCCCATTCGGCATCATTTATATTTAAGACGCTAAAAACTTTTTTGTTAAGATAGTCTATAACCTTCATTCCTGTAACCCTCTGCACAATAGCAGACAAAACATACGAAGCCATAGAGTCGTATTTGAATTCAACTCCAGGCTTCTGCACCGGCTTTCCGAAAAAGTATTTAAGCCAATGTTCCTGAACATTGCGCATATTCCAGTCTGGTGTGACTCCGGAAGTCATAGTGAGCAGATCTCTTACTGTCATGGCAGCAAGATTTACAGATATGGAGTCCGGCATCATTTCCGGAAAGAAAGTTGCGACACGGTCCGTCAACCTAAGCCTATTTTCATCAATAGCCAGACCAATAGCAACGCCCACAAACGTTTTGGAAACAGAGTAAAGCGTGTGTCTGTATTCTGGAACAAACGGCTTCGGACAAAGTTCCGCCAACACCTTTCCGTGACGCATCACCACCACATCGTGAACTTCCCCGTGAGCTATGTTCATAAGGCTGTCAAAACACTCCTTAACATCTTTTGACGATACCCCTTGCGATTCCGGAGATACTCTCTCCTGCCCTGACACATTAAAAAAAAGTGTCACAAACAGCGGTAACATCACTGCAAAACGTATGTTAAACATTATGTTCATAAGCAAATGAAAACTGCAAAGTTAATCTTTCTATAATAATTCCATAGGATTGCAGCAAATCAGTCCTGCAGCTTTTCGATCTCCTCTATCGTCAGTCCGCTTGCCTCTGCTATAACATCGGCAGGCACTCCTTGAGATTTCAGTCTCTTCGCCATCTTCTGCATGGCGATGGCTTCGCCTTCTGCACGTCCTTTCTCGATTCCGATAGCTTCGCCTTTCTGTATCCCAATAGCCTCACCCTCCGCCAGGCCTTCCTTCTTTGCGGTGCTCAGGACGTTGAACCAGTCCGTGTAATTCTTCAGGTTCTCCTCGTAGTCGTAACGTTCGGTCTTCGAAAAGGCGGCTATCTCCGCAACTTCGAAGAACCTCTTGAAGATG
>JAGBRL010000036.1 GCA_017632345.1 Paludibacteraceae bacterium | reverse complement strand
CAAAGGTACGCGCTTTTTTCTTTTTGCCAAACTTTTTTACATGTTTTTTTAAAGTTTTTTTGACATTTTCCTGATAAGGGCTGATTTTCAGGAGGTTGAGGGGAAAGATTTTTTTTGAGAAAAAAGCCTCCCCACACCCCACTACGGCTGCGACACCGTCAGCGGCCAGCCCCTGTTTTAAATATCTTAACCTCCATGCCGTTTACGGAGTATGTGTTCTCCCCTTCTTTCAGCTTGAACTTGGACGGGATGTCGAGCTGTCTGTCTTTCTTTTTCTTTAACAGGGCCCGGGAGTTTTCAAATAATTTTGTAGAATCATTGAACTTTATTTCTTTCAGCAAGTACGGATAATCCTCTATTTTTAACTTGCAACTATCTTTTATTCCACTTGCTTTAGAAACATCTTCGTTAATGAATAATGGATACAAACAGATACTGTCTGAATTTGTCGCAATCTCAGATGGGAAATTATTTTCATCTGAACTGTTCGGCTTCAGATATATCGTCTCATTTCCCACTTTGCATTCTACAAAACTGTAGCATGGCTTAACGTTGAATTTAAATGGTTCAAACAAAATATCGTCTTTGCAATCTTCATATTTTTCTATATAAGATTTGGTGGCATCAGACCATAATTTTTCAACAAGACACTTCTTTTTATGTTTAAGAACGTGCTTTATTTCAACTATATTTCCATCCACTGTCACAGATTTTATATCCATATCATCTCGATTTCTTAATGCAAGATTATATTGTACCAATGTTTTTAACAACCATCTCTTATTTTCTTTAAAAAATTCACAACGATATTCATTCCCTTTCGGATAATAAATTTCGTATTCTTTGGGTTTCAAATTTCCAGGAATACACGTACAGTCACATTCTCTGTTTTTAGCTTCAACATCAGGACACACGCCCTTCATTTCTTTTATTTGGCCTTCATATTTGGCCCCGTCTATCACCCAAACAATATCATTTCCAATTTGTAACATATATTGAACGACGGTTTTCCAGCCATCCTCGTCATCTTGCAGGAAGCTCCACTCCAATGTCGGATTTTGAATTAATCTCCATTGGAAATGCGCCAAGAAATCGCCTCCATTGTAGTCCATCAGGTTGTCAGTCTCCACATTCTCCAACGCAGGATAGTCGAACGTGTGCTGCAACGAATAGAGACCATGCCCCAATTCATGAGCCACAAGCCGGGCGTCTGCGAAAAACTCCAGATTCTCGTCCACAAACATAAAGCCCGACGCCTGCCCCCGCGGCATATCGCCCACCACTGACGCGTCCGCTGCATGCCTTTTGTTCAGAAAAAAGATGTACGCGGCGCCGTGCTCCACCTTACGTTCCAAGGAATAGAGATATTTGATGTACTCCATCTCGTCCGACAGGATGTCCCACTTGCCTTTTCTTTCGAGGTCCAAACCGTCTTCCAACAAAAACGCTATATTTTCATGTCTTAATTCATCATCTCCAGAGAGTTCAAAAGAGATGCCCAGTTTGCCGTAAATGGCGTCAAGGCCTTTCCTTATAGAATCCAAATCAATATCTGGGAGAGCCACCCAGTCTTCATCATTTATTGTCACCGGCACGAAGATAACCTTCTGGGTGCGAGGGGCGTAGTTGGCAATCAGCAGCTTGCCGGCGTCCTGGTAGGAGGAGTTGCCCTTCATCTTGCCAAGCGCATACACCTCGAACGAGTTTCGGGTGCCGGCTCCGCCCGGAATTCTAATTTTATACTCGCCTTCGCCTGTCGTCTCGCAGCTCAGCTCTATGTACTTGCCATTTGTGGGCATCACGAACTTCACGCTGTCAAAAAGGCTGCCGCCTTTCAGATTTATGTCT
>JAGBRL010000035.1 GCA_017632345.1 Paludibacteraceae bacterium | reverse complement strand
CGAAGATAACTAAGATGTCCGTCAAGACCCGCCTCGACAAGCTTCTGACGCTATTCGACCAGGCTCAGACCCACGGCAGCGCCCACGAGCTCAGCGTAGACGAGAGCTCCTATAACGGGGACCACCGCTATGTGCTCAACCGCCTTGTCTATGCCAAGTCCGACGAGAGCGTCTGCAAGGACATGGACTTGGAGGACGAGTTTCAGACCGTACTTGAGCGCTGGGAGCAGACCGAAACCGAGCTCAAGAGCAGGATTGCGGACAAGGACAAGCAGTTAGCAAGCAAGGACAAGCAGCTTGCCGACCAGCAAGAGCAGCTAGCCGCCTCCATCCGCCTTCTGAAGTCACTGAACTTGTCCGACGAGGAGATCGCCTCAAAGCTCGGCATCTCGCAGACTGAAGTTAAACGATATTAAATGAATGAAAATATTTCATCTCAAGCGTACTTGTGAAAGTACGCTTTTTTATTCAAAACCGTTTTTTCATAAAAAAACAACAAGTTTTAGCCGAAACTTAGATAATTTATTTGTATAAATCAAATTGATTTGTAAATTTGCAGACTGCAGATTGTATGTCTGCAAATATTATGGTATATAAATTATAGGGCTATTGATTAGAAATTAATTTATTATGAAAAAAAGATTTTATATTTTATGGCTTTTATTGCTGAGTATAGCTATAGAGGCGTTTCCGCAGAGTATGACGATTTCTGGAGGAAATGACCACGGGGTCGTTATTTGTGCTTCTGGATATCTCTATACATGGGGTGTGAATAAGGATGACAAAGGTCAAAAGTCTAATTTGCTGGGCTTGGCTCCTGACAATCCCAAAGTCAATGCTGCGTATGTAGATAAGCCTGAGCCTGTGAACGTGTCTTCTTCTGCGTTTACTGAGGGGTTGACTTTTTCGCAAGTAACAGCAGGTTCGGGTGCTCATAATTTGGCTTTGTCCTGTTATTCTGTTGTTTATGCATGGGGAGATAATGAAGATGGTCAATGCGGACAGGAAGCGACAGCAGGGGTGGTAGTGACATCTCCAATGCCTGTGTTGAAAGGTGAAACTATTGGTTATAATGAAGATGGAACTCCAGGAGGAGATTATTTAGGTGGGGTTGTGTATGTGACAGCATCTACATCTGCCTCTTTTGCCATTCTTGAAGATAGTAAGGTCGTAGCATGGGGTGGTTGTAATAATGACGCAACATGTTGGACTGATGGAATAATTTATGAGCCAATTTATGTTAAGGATGCAAAGGGAAATCCAATTGAAGGAGCCGTTCATATTGCGGCAGGGGATGATAATTGTTACATAAGAACGGAAGATGGTTTGCTTTATTCCATAGGTCCATGGAACGGACGAGGTGAGACTGGTTTGTTGTATGCGGATTTAGTGAGAATTTGGGATGAGGATAATGCAGACGTAGGAGAGCCTTTGTCTGGTATTAAAATGTCTGCAGCGTCGGATGGTGCAGGCTATGCTGTGACAGAGGATGGGTTTGTTTGGTCTTGGGGTAACGACGGATGGGGTTGTCAGACTGCAACTCAATTAGAGTATCCGCGTTCTTCAGGTAACAAATATGCAAATAAGGTAGTGTCTGGAATGTATAAGAAAATTTCAAACGAAGATTATTTGACAGATGTGAAAGAGGTTGTGGGATTTAGGGGATCTGCTGCAGCAGTAACCAAAGAAGGATATCTGCTGTTTTGGGGGAATAACGACGGAACGAATGGTGGTGTTGCTCCAGACCCTAATTACAAAGCAGAAGAAACTTGTAAGACTGGTCCTATTTTTGCATTTTATTGCAATGGAGATACTGTGAAAAATGCAGTGAAAATAGCAAGAGGTGATAACTTTGGTTATATGGTGTCTGATGAAGATAAATACTACGCTTGGGGTAAGAATGATTTGGGGCAGTTAGGTGTAGGAAGTGCGTCTGATTTGCTGAATTGTTTACAAGAGATAGAAATTCCATGTAGAACTCAAGATGCGTGTCCTGAGGTATTTATGACTCCTAAGATAAACAAATGTCCTGGAGAAGTTATAGAATTGTATTCTGGATTTGTGGTTCCCAAAGGCAAAGAGGATTTGTATTATTTCATTTGGTATAAGGACGGTAAAATGTTGAATACAACGAAAAGTACAGACCCGCTCTCAGATAGAGAAAAAGATGTTTATAATAAGACAACAATTGAAATAGATGAACCGGGGGAATACGAAGTTAACGCTATGTATGTAGGTTCTTATGTTCCTTGTGGTGCATGTGATACAGTGAAATCAAAAACACTTGTCATTGATATGGATATGCCAGTTGATACAATGGTGCCATTGTCGTGTGTGGTAGACCCAACAAAACCTTCGGAAAACGATATTGTAAATTTTTCTTTTAAATCTAAATATACAGAAGTGTCAAGTGCTTTTGATGTTTATAAGGAAGCCACAGGAGGCAAGCCATTGAAAACAATTAATTGTACTCCAGATGAATTAGAAAGTGCTTTTTTTGTTACAGGGGATAATGTAACAGTAAATGAAAATGCACCTGAGGATACAACATATTCAATCTGGATAGAGGACAAGACTAAGGAGTCTACGAGTGTATTTGAAAATGCGAAACCAGGAGCATCTTGTTATAATCAATATTATTTGATGCTAACTGTATATGAAAATATTTCATTAGATTCATTGAAGTTGGCTGCGAGGGTTTATAATGGAACGGAAACAATGACAGCACAGGTTTTTGTGTATGGAGTTCAAACCGTAAATGCCAAGATTGCACCAGACATTACAAATGTAATAGCGAAAAGTAGTGTGCATGAATTTTCCATATCAGGAACGGAAACAAATCCTGATATAGTGAATGTGCCGATAGATATAGAACTTGAAGGTATTCCTAGAGGTTATAACTATTATTTAGGTGTAGTTACAGAAATAAAAAATGGAGATGTGAGAGCCTTCTCTTACACGGGGGCAGATTTACCAGTATCGGATAATTTTGAGTCAGGAACGGCGTTGGTTATAAGTCAGTTGATGCAGGGTACCAATGCCTCTACAGATGGAATACCGTTATCGTCATTGGCTTTTAGTAAATTGTCAACTTATGACTGTGGACGTATAGAACTTACATCTAAATATTGGTGTCCTCCATGTAACAAGCCAGATTTGAATGCAAACGGCAAGTATGTGGAAATCGTTCCGTCTGTAGAAAAGAGCGCAGATGATGAGATGGTGCATCTTTGCAAAGGTTCGTCTGTGGAACTTGCTGTAAGCGATGTTAAAAACACAACAAAAACTGATGCAACTTTTGACATATTGTGGTTCGAGAATGAAACTGATTTTGCAGATGACGACAAGGCTATCAAGTCTGATGTTACTGGTAAAGCAACTGAGTCTGCTATAACTGTGGCTTGGGATGATTTGACACCGGGCGAAAAGAAAACTTACTACGTGAAGGTGCGTGACCACGAAAAGTCTGATGCGGCTGCATGTTATGTGTTTGACTCTGTTGTGGTTATGCCGGATACTGTGCCTGTTGTGCCGGAAATAAAGATCGAACCGTTCTGCGCAGGTAAGTTGGACGACGATGGTAAAGCTGAAATTGAAAAAGCATTTGATTTCTCTGCTCTTGAATACTCTTATGTAATCAAGGACGCTTCTGATGCTGAGGTTGAGTTGTCTGCTCTTGTAGGCGGCATCAATGAAATGGAGGCTGGTGAGCATACTTATAGTGTTGTTGTTACTGATGACAAGACAAGTTGTGTGAGCGAACCGGCTGAATTCGCAATTACTATCTATGCAGTGCCAGACGCACCGGCTACAAAGGTTGTTCCTCTTTTGAAAGAGGAAGGTGTGTCAACTACTATAGCGAGTGGTGCAACAGCTTCAGAGGGCAATGAACTTGTTTGGTACAAAGACGAGAACTTGACTAAAGGCTCGGACGAAGCTCCTAAGCAGGACCTTTCTGTTGCGGATACGTTCTACTATTGGGTTTCGCAGAAGTCTAAAGATGGTTGTGAAAGTGATACTAGCAGGGTAACTGTTATTGTGAACGACGCTCCAGTTCCTGCTGTTCGTGATACTGCGTTGTGTACTGGTATGTCAATCGCAGACTTGTCTGGATTGGTTACTCCTCTTGACGCTACTTATAAGCTTAAATGGTACTCTTCTGCGAATGCGGAAAAGGGCACTGGCTCTGACGAGGCTCCTTCGTTCTCTGAAACAGAATCTGGAGATTACCCTTATTTCGTAAGTCAGCTGAATACAAAAACTAATGCGGAAAGTGAGAAGAGCGAGTTTAAGGTGACTGTTTATGATGTGGCAAAGCCAGAAACTGATACTAAACTGGAGTATTGTATTGGGGAAGAGGCAGAAATCTTGAAAGCTACAGAGGTTGAGGATGGTGATTATATCAAGTCAAGCGGATTGGAATGGTTCGCAAAAGAGCCGGCTGAAGGTGTGACTGGTTCTGCCACAGCGTCAACTCCTGCAACAAATAAGGCTGGTGATGTTAGTTATTGGGTTCGTCAATATTTCAAATTGCCTAATAAGGGCGGGGCTACTTGTTATGGTATGCCTGTTGAAATTGTTGTGACAACGAATGAAACTGAAGTGCCGGCTTCCGAAAAGTCTTATACTTATAACTATTTGAAGACTGATGTCAAGAATGGCAAGTTTGATGATCTGATTACTAAAGACCCTAACGCGATAGTGGCGAGTGACGATTGTGAACTTGTTTGGTTTGATGCTGACAAGAAAGAGTTGAGCTCTGTGCCGGCTCCTTCTTATGACCCTAATCAGGCTGGAGACGACCGTCAGGAATTCTTCTATGTGGCTCAGAAGAACAATACGACTGGCTGTTTGAGCGAGCTTGTCAAGGTTACGGTGAACATCAGTGATACTCCTGCACCTATTGTTAAGGATATTAACTATTGTGAAGACTCTAAGCTAGTTGCGGCATTGACTGCTCAGATCAACGAGAGCGCTAAGCCTGCAGACCAGTACGAGTTGGTGTGGTTTGATGGCGAACCGAACAAAACTCCTACAAAGGATGCTGATAACATTTTAGACGCGGCTCCTGTGCCGGACGTTAAAGTGCCAGATGATGTTAAGGGCAAAGGTAACCCGATGAAGATTGTAAGGTCTTATTATGTGGCTCAGAAAGATAAAGAGTCCGGAGCTGTGTCTGTGGCGTCTAAAATTAATGTGACTACATATGCAAAACCGATGCTTACAACTAATGATGCAAGCGGAATCTGTTATCCTGATAGCGCTGAGTTGGCGGAATATTACGACTGGTCGGCTGATGCTAAATCACTTGTGACAAGATATTATTATGCAGATAACTCGCAAATGGGTAGCCCTAATGTGTATGAGTCTGGTCTTTACCATGTTACCGGTGAGTTTGAAGTGCCGTCATCTTCTGAAATATGTATTTCTAAAATGGAAGACATTAATGTGACGATAGATAAGCTGGAGAATGTGAAGATTACTGCGTCTGAAACAACTTGTCCGGGTACGTCAATCGAGCTAGAGGCTTCTTCTAAGACTAATTCTGAGGATGGCTCAGATGCTGATGTTAAATATACTTGGACAAGCACTAACGGAGATAATCTTGAAGGCAAGAAGGTTAATTCTGCCGTGATGAATGGCAAGGCTGGCGACAAGTTCATGTTCGAGCTTACTGCAGAGTTTGGCGTTAATGGTGTCTGCAAGCAGACTATTGAGCATGAGGTTACAATAGGAGACGGTCCTATCGAAGGCAATATTTTAATTTCAGAAGCTAATAATAAGGACTGGAACAATGTTAAGTTGAAGGCGACTGACCTTTCTGATACTAAGGTTTATACTTGCGGCGGCGACTTGACTTTGTCTCCAAGCATGACTAAGACTGAAGGTGATTTTGTATGGACTAAGGATGGCGCAGAATATGCTACCGGAGACGCGACAGTTACTGAGTCTGGTGTATATACTGTGACTTATACAAACAAGTGCCCAACTTCTGTTGATGTGACTGTAGTGGCAGTGCCTCTGAAGGTTACTCCTGATAATACAAGTATGCTGATTTGTGAAAATGAATCGTTCTCAGTTTCGCTTGATATCGAGTGCCCTGAAAAGGATAAGGTGAAGATTGAGTGGCTGAAGGATGGGGTGAACACGACTTCTGTTTCTGGCTCTTCTTGGTCTTTCGACCCTGCGCGTCCTGAGAACAGCGGCGTTTACAGCTATGTTGTCACAAATCGTGGTTGCGAGGTTGCAGGCAAGATTGCGAATGGTGACCCTTTGACTGTGAGACCTTACATCAAGTTTGGTGTGGCTCCGGAAGTAAGCGGCGCTTCTGCGGATGAAAAGTATGAGTATGTGCTTCGTCGCGACAGCTCTTTGCAACTGGCTATTGGCTTTGATGTGCCTTCTGACGGGAACGTGGAAGACATCAAGTGGATTGACAAGCGAGGCACTGAGGTTAGTACAGAGCCTTTGTATAACTTGACTGTTAAGGGTGACGATGTATATACAATCAAGATTTCAGACTCTAAGCATTGTGATGCAGATACTGTTGTAAAGGTTTGGATGGACGCTCGTTTGCAGATGACTACAGACCTTGTTGACAATATGTGTTACGGCGAAACTAAAGTTCTGGAGATTGACACAACTGGAACTGGCAAGTTCTACTATCCTGCTAAGAGCAGCTTGACTGTTACTGAGAAAATAAAGGGTGTAGAAAGTAAAGTTCAGGGTTGGGATATTTCTGAAGGTAAGTTGAGACTTGAGGTTTCTCCTGCCGACACTGCAGTTTATACTGTCAAGTTTGAATACAGAAACGGCGAGGGTGTGGATGCTCAGTCTATAATTCTTGAAGAGACTATCAATGTGTTGCCTCCGATAGTGATTAAGGAGCCTACTGGCTTGGCTTTCTGCGGTAACGGAGAAGATGAGCTGGAAGTCGCTTTGACTGTGTCTCCTCAGGGTACTGTGATTAAATGGGACAACGAGGACGGATATATTGTGAAGGAGTCAAGTGATTCTTATACGGTAACTATTTCTAAAGAGTTTGAAAGAGGAACGAACCATAAAGAGGCTTATTACGTGAAGGGTGTGGCTTCTTATGATGTCTGCGAAGAAAAGCCAGTAGAGGTGCTTGTTACTGTTGAAGAACCTCTTAAGGGTAAAGTTAGCGGTGACTCTATTATCTGCGAAGAAGCTTCGGCTAATTTGTCTGCTGAAGCTTACGAGGCCGACACTTATGTATGGACTGCAGAAAATGATTTCATCGGCGAAAAGACTGGTGCCGCAATTAACGTTGCTCCTGCTGAAGGTTATGCGTATTACACGGTAAATATGACTCGTGGAAATTGTAAGGCGGTTGACTACTATTCTGTAGAGGTTTCTCCTAATCCGCTAATTTCGTCTGTGGACTCTGTGAATTATCAGGATGTTGAAATCGTGGTGGATCCTTTCTACGGAAAGTCTCCTTTCACGATGTGGATTGATGATAATGTTCAGGTCAGCGGAGACCCTATCAAGACTATGGTCGGTTATGGTGTTCACACTGCGTTCGTGAGAGATACTATAGGTTGTATGTCTTCTGTTCAGTTCGAGGTTATTCCTCCTGCAATCAATGTGCCTATTGTGATTTCTCCTAACGGCGACGGCAAGAACGACTTGTTCACTGTGCCAAGCCTTTCGGAAGCTTATCCGGATGCTAAAATCAAAATCTTTGACAGATTCGGCAAACTGCTTGTTGAATACAAAGGTTCTGCTGATGGTTGGGACGGTACTTATAACGGACAGTTGATGCCTTCGACTGACTACTGGTACGAAATTGAAATCAAGGAGATTGCCAAAACTTATGTTGGTCACTTCACTTTGATTCGTCAATAAAAAATCTTCAAAGGGGCGTCTGTGGTTCTCGCAGACGCCTTTTTTGTTTTTAAGCGTGGTGATTTTGAACCCTCTTTATACTAAGAAATTTGTTTTATTTGGTGTAATTTGTCTAAATCTAACATAATTTTTTTCTCTTTGTTGGCTTTTAATTGTTGGTAGTTGTAACTTTGTGTCAGTTTCTTATTTTGAGTTTTAAAGAGATATGCTTGTAGTAGATAAATTGTCTGAATATGACTCTTTCAAAAGTGTCTATCATGAGAACAGAGACGGAGAACCGTTTCCCTCGGGCTTGGCTTTGAGGCAAATTGTGGATTTGTGCAGGTCTATATTGTTTCCGGGGTACTTCGGAAATCCGATGGTTGACCGTCGGACTATAAAATACCATATAGGTGTGAATGTGGAGCGGTTGCAGGCTTTGCTTGAAGAGCAGGTCTTGGCTGGCTTGTGTTTTGGCTGCACAGATGAAGAACGCTCTTTGGCTGACAAGAAGGCTGAGTCGAAGCAGGTTGTGTCTGTCTTTGTTGAGTTCCTGCCCGAATTGAGACGTGTGCTTATGACAGACATTGAAGCGGCTTATTATGGAGACCCGGCGGCAAAGAGTTTTGCAGAGATCATTCTTTGTTATCCTGCGGTAAGGGCTATTTCGAATCATCGCATCGCGCACAAATTGTTGGAACAGGGTGTTCCTATGATTCCGCGCATGATTAGCGAAATGGCTCACTCGGAGACTGGCATTGATATTCACCCGGGCGCAACTATAGGCGAACGTTTCTCGATAGACCACGGAACGGGTGTCGTTATCGGCGAGACTGCTATCATCGGGGATAATGTGAAGATTTATCAAGGTGTGACGCTTGGAGCGAAGAGCTTTGAACTTGATGAGTTCGGAAATCCGGTGAAAGATGTGCCGCGTCATCCTATTCTGGAAGATGATGTTATTGTTTATGCTAACGCCACAATTCTGGGGCGTGTGACAATCGGCAAGGGGGCTGTTATTGGTGGTAATATATGGGTCACTTCTGATGTCGAACCTGGAGCTAAAGTTGTTCAATCTAAAGTTAACAGATAATGGAAAATGCAGTTTTCTTGAAAGAGGTCTCCTCTACTAACGACTATTTGAACGGATTTGTTGCGTCGAATAGGGCAGACCTTGCAGACGGTTTTGTGGCGTTTGCCGAAAAACAAACGGCAGGCCGCGGTCAGGCTTCAAATGTGTGGGAGTCTGACCCAGGTGAGAATCTCACGTTCAGCATGGCTCTTTTCCCGGACTTCCTTCCTGTGAGGGAGCAGTTCCTTATTTCTCAGGTCGTGTCGCTGGGCGTTGTGGATTTTCTTGATGATTATTGCAAAATAGGTGCGGTGTCTATCAAGTGGCCTAATGACATTTACTGGAAAGATTTTAAGGTTTGCGGAATACTGATAGAGAATGCTGTTTGCGGCAGAGAACTTAGCAGCGTTGTCGTCGGGGTCGGGCTCAATATGAACCAGACGATTTTCAGAAGTGATGCTCCTAATCCTATTTCGGTGAGTCAAATTACTGGCGAACATTATGATTTGAAGGCGGCTCTCGCTGTTTTGAGGGAGAAGATAATGCGGCGTTACGAGATGCTTCGCCGTGGAGAAAAGGAGGCTTTGCGTCAGAGTTACTTTGAAAGGCTTTATCGTCAGGACGATTTCTATCCGTTCCAGGATGCAGCTGGCGCTTTTCAAGCTAAGATTGAAGATGTGGAGCCTATAGGCACACTTCTGCTAAGGCTTGAAAACGGTGAGTTGCGAAGGTATGCATTTAAGGAAGTTTCTTTTATTTAATTATAAACGGTGAATTTATAGGACTCACCTTAAGTTTTTATATCGTGCTTAAAAAGTTAAAGACATACGCTCTTTTTATTTCTATGATGGTGGGCATCTTGGCTCATCCTGTCTTTGCCCCGGTGGCATGGGTTACTAAATATATGCTTTTCTGCATGTTGCTGATAACTTATTGCAAGGTGTCGCCTCGGCAGCTCCGTTTTGAGCGGATTCATTTGTGGCTCGGCGTTGTTCAGCTGTTTGGCTGCCTTTTTGTGTATGCGGTTCTGGCTCTGTTTGACGTACAGCTGGCTCAAGGCTCCATGATTTGCATTCTTGCGCCTACGGCGACGTCCGCTCCCGTGATAACGGGCTTGCTCGGAGGGTGCGTGGCTAGTTTGGTAACGTACAGCATAACAAGCAATCTGGCGGTGGCGGTGGTTGCTCCGCTGATTTTGTCGCTAATCGGAGCGCACGGGGCGGTGGCTGGCGACCTTACTTTCTTTGAGGCTTTTGTGGTTATATGCAAGAAGGTTATGCCGCTTCTGATAGGACCGTTTGTTCTGTCTATAGTTCTGTCAAGATTTACGCCTAAGATTCATGAGGCTCTTAAGACCAAACAGACAATATCTTTCTGGCTGTGGGTCTTGGCTCTGGCTTTGCTTATGGGGCGGACAACAGAGGATTTGCTTGGCTTGGACACGAAAGACAAACTCAGAGCGGCTCTGATTGCGTTTGGCGCATTGGTGGTCTGCGTGCTGCAGTTTTGGGCCGGTAGGCGTATAGGCAGAAGGTTTGACAACGTAGTTGCCGGTGGTCAGTCCTTAGGGCAGAAGAATACAATTCTGGTAATATGGATGGCTCAAACTTTTTTTGACCCGATGGTTGCCGTGGCTCCGGCTTCGTATGTGCTTTGGCAGAACCTTATTAACTCTTATCAGATGTGGAGATTCCAAAGAAAGCAGCTTCAAGGCTAATCTGTGTGAGCAGCCTTACGCCTTTGGCTTCTCTTTTCGGTAAACGGGCAAGGCGTAACCCAAGCTCCAGTATATGAACTGAGCCTTGCTGAAGCGTGTCGCCCGTATGCCGAACGTGCCGAAGATGTTAGATACAATATCTGCCTTCACACCTAGTATTTGATAGAAGCGCGAGTCTCTTTCATTGCCGTGTATCACGTTGTATCCGAGGTTGGCGAAGTAAGACACGTAAGGCAAGGTTATCTCTCCTTTTAGTCCGATGCCAACGCCAAAGCGCTCTTTCATGTCTCCTTTTATCACGCGGTCATACCAAAAACCGTCCAGTTCGTTCTGCTCGCGACGTGCATAAGAGCCGGAACTTTCGTCGTAAAGAATGTTCAGGCTTGGCCCCCATTTGTATTTGTGTCTGTTTACGAACATGGGTGAGTAGCTAGTCTCCAGCACACGGTACTTCTGATTGAGGTATTGTGTAGGCAATCCTGTGTTTGTGGTGCTGTAATAGACTTGTCTGGATGAGAATGTCACCAAAAACTCATGGTCTATGCGTTTGCGCAAAGGCGGGGCGACAGGCTTTGTCTCCGGAGTCTTTGGATATCCGTCTTCATTAAGTTTATAGTTAACCTCCAGAAATCCGGCTGCGAGATTCAGACCCTTGTTGGGCATTCTTGACGCTCCGTTAGAGAAGTGTGTCACGCCGGCTCCCAGACGGAGGTTGAAACGTCGGCTCATAGCCCAATCGAAGAAGACCGAGCCTCCGATATGTATGTTTTCGCTTGTGCCTATGGTTATGTTATCCTGATTAGAAAATGCGTTATATGTCTTCCAGTTTGCCGAATAGCCGAGGTTGAATTCGTAATTCAGCGTGAATCGTTTGTGAAGTCTTGCAAGCCGTGCTCCCTGCACAAGGAAGATGGAAAACGGATAGCCCATGCGTTTTTCGCGCAGGTTTGCAAAGTATAAGCCAACGCCGTTGTAAGAGTCATGGTTGATGTAATTTAGCCAGTCGTTATGTTTTGGCTGAAGTGTGTATTTGAGCGAGTACGCTTCGTAGCCCTGACGAAATCCTTCTGATTTTATGAAGTCGTTAGTCTTCAGCGCGATTCCGTGTTCCGCCTTGAAATTCAGTTTCCTTAGAAATTCACTTTTCGTCGTGTCAGATGCGAAGCCCGACAGAATAAAAAGAACTTGCATCAACACAGACAATAACACCTTTTTGTACATACAATAAATATATTTCACAACGCAAAGTTATTATTTTTTTCAGAGAGTTGAAAAATAAGTTTGTTATTTTGCAAATAAAATGATATTTTTGGGCTCTCGAAGTGTGGCGGTTTGAAAAGTGTGGCTTATAAGATTATTTCTCTCGTCAATTTAGTGTGCCCGATGTCTTGGTTGCGGGGGCTTTTGATGTTGCTGCGGGGCGGACATGTTTGTGAAGAGATGTCGCGGAAGTTTTGAGACGATGTGGAATTATTGCTGAGTTTTTAGAGGAGACGGTGGCGGACGAGATTTTCTGTCAGAATAAGATTTAAATTTAAGATAATAGTTTAACAGAATATTAATGAAAAAGATAATTTCTTTTGCTGTGATGGGGCTGCTTTCTATGCCTTTCATCTATGCTCAGGTTGGAGAACTTGAAGTGGTTGCAGACGAACCGGACGTTGAAATCAACAATGTCTCAGCTGAGATTGTGGACGTTCAGCCTGTAGTGCCTAAGGATACGGCGTCTATTGAGTCGCTCAATACAAGAGACTCGCTTGTTCCGGACGTTGCCATACCTGAAGTAAGGCTTATTTCGCTTGGAGTTACGGCTGGTTTGAACATGGCTGGATACCGTACCAATATGGAGGGCGGCGGAATGAGGCTTGGCGGTCAGGTCGGCGTGAACATGGAGTTCCCGATTGGACAGTATTTGGCTATTCAGCCAGAAATGATTCTGTCGCTTCGTGGCGGAAAGTATGACTACGATGGTGTGTATGGAGTTAAAGAGCCGGGCGAGAGCTTGTTCTACATGGATATTCCTGTGAATGTGAAGTTTAGCAAAAGAATGGGCAAGGGACGTCCATTCATCTCGGTAGCTCCAATGTTTAGCGTGGGAATCTATGGTTCTGCCACATACAAAAAGAACGAAATGGATGGCTCTGTGTCTGAAAATAAAATATCAGTATTCCAATGCGACCCTGAACTGGAGCAGGAGGAAGCTTTGTATGATAATTTCGACTTCGGGTTCTGTTTCAAACTGGGATATGATACTGATGATTTCTGGTCAATATCGGCAGGTTACTCTATCGGTCTGACAGAAATGTACAAAGTGTCGGCTGTGGAGAAGAAATTCATGAAGAAGTACGGTGGCGAGGAACCATCGCTGAAAAACCACAATATATTTGTGACTGTGGGCTATCGTTGGTGATTGAGACGGCCTTTGTGATGCGCGGTTGCTGTTAAATGTGAATCGCCATTTTGTCTCAGACCGAAAGATTTGTATCTTTTGTTTTTAAAATTCATTAACTCTTTACTATATTTGCAAGGACGGAAAAATCCGTCCTTGTTAGTTTTACTAAAACGTTTAATTTGGACTCTTTTTTATCAGATTTTATAGTTGATGTGGTGCCGGATGCGAATGCTCGTCTGGTTCTGTTGCTGGTGTTGTGCGGAGTGGCGGCGAGCGCTCTGCTTTTCTTGTTTTTCGTGTTTTCGTTTTTCGAGCACGCTCTTTTCTCTTTGTCTAAGCAGGAACTGGAGAAGATTAACCAGTCAGAAGCCAGAGAGTTCAAAATACTGAAAAAGATGCTGAAGGCTCCGGAGGGGTCTATGGCTACTGTCCTGACAGGACATTTCCTTTGGGCTATACTAATCTGCGTGTCAGTGTGCATGGCCGGTGTTTGCTGCTTCTCTGAGTTTCCGGCGGTTGCGGTTTTTGCTGCTTCTGCGTTTGTGGCTGTGTTGCTGCTGACTCTTTTCGGCGAACTTATCCCGATTAAACTTAAAGACAGCGAAAAGAAACTTAAATATCTGTATTCATACTCGAAGATTATAAATTCTTTCTCGAAAATTTTTTCGCCAGTGGCGACGTTGCTGATGAAGGCTACTACAGTGGTCAGAAGACGGCTTGACCTGAAGTCTCATCATGTAATATCTATAGACGAACTGTCTGAAACTCTTAGCCTGAGCGAGGTGCAGGAGAAAGAGGAGAAAGGCATCTTGCAGGGGATAGTGGAGTTTGGTAATATCTCTGCAGACGAGATAATGAAGCCTCGCGTTGATGTGGTTGACTTGGATTCGAAGACCAATTACGAAGAGGTGCTTGCGCTTATTCGCGACACGGAATACTCCAGACTGCCGGTTTATGAAGGCTCTATTGATAATGTGAAGGGGGTGCTTTACATAAAAGACCTGCTGAGGTATCTGGACGAAGACAAGGATTTTGAGTGGCAGAAGCTGATACGCCCAGCATATTTTGTGCCGGAGACTAAGAAAATTGACGACTTGCTGAAGGAGTTTCAGAGCAAACATATTCACATGGCAATTGTGGTTGATGAGTTTGGCGGAACGTCTGGCATCGTCACGCTTGAAGATATACTTGAGGTGATAGTGGGCGACATCTGCGACGAGCATGACGACGAACAGAAGCTTTACACGGTTCTAGATAGCCGCAACTTTTTGCTGGAGGGCAAACTTGCTTTGACAGATTTCTTCAAGATTGACAAGATAGAAAAAGAGGTCTTCGCAGAGGTTGAGGCGGATGCTGATACTCTTGCCGGACTTATCCTTGAAATAAAAGGGGCGATACCTGTCGTGGGGGAGAAAATCGAATATAACGGATACGTTTTCCAGATTGTCTCTGCCGATAGCAGGCGTATTAAAAAAGTGAAATTGCAAATACCAGAAGGTTATGAGAACTAAGATTTGTTTTATGCTGATATTGATGGCTTTGTCGCTTTCGGGCTGTGAAAGTTACACGCCGAAGCCAATCGGTTACTTTAGAATCGAACTTCCGGAAAAAAAGTACGTGACGTTCGAGAGTGAAGATTATCCGTACTCTTTTGAGTATGCCGATGTGGCTAAGATTCAGGAGAAAAAAAGCAAGGATGACCCATACTGGATTGATGTGGTCTATCCGGATTTCCGCGGTCGAATTTATTGCAGTTACAAAAAGGTGGATGGTAATTTTCAAGAAATATCGGAAGACTCCCGCTCTTTCGTCTATAAGCACACTGTGAAGGCGGACAATATAACTGAGCAGCCCTATGTAGATGATGAGAGGAAAGTTTACGGAATGCTTTACGAGTTGCAGGGAAATACTGCGTCGGCGGTGCAGTTTGTGCTGACGGACAGCGTGAACCACTTTTTCAGAGGCGCGCTCTATTTCAACACTGTGCCTAACCAAGACTCGCTGGCTCCGGTTGTGGAGTATGTGAAAGAGGATATTATACATCTTGTTGAAACAATGAGGTTCAAGGCGGTAAGGTGAAACCGAGGCTCTTTTCTGAATTTCGTTATTTCGTCTGGATGACCTTGAAGGCTGCGGTTAAGATTTAGGGCAAAAATAATAAAAGTCGTAATTTATAGAAGTTGTCTGCCTGGAAGGCAGTGCCAAATCACTTTGCAGCATTGCGTTATAAGAAAATTTAAAAAGAAAAACCGTGTTTCACTTTAATTTCACACAAATTATTTGGTGCAATATTAGCCCTCAAAATCATAGTTTGTGAAAGTTGCCTTATTTTTATTAAGTCTAACACGTCGAATTGATGTTGTTTTAATAAAAAAATATTACCTTTGCAGAAATTTTGGAAATTGGCTGGTTTGGCGGAACTTTTGCTCGTTCTGCAAAATTTTGGCAGTTCCTTTGTCACAGACAGAAAATCAAATTTTCAAAAATGGATAACAACCACCCTTTCAAAGTGTTCTCAGGCTCAAGTACTAAGTATTTGGCGGAAGAGATTTGTAAAAATTTAGGATGTCCTCTCGGCGAGATGAATATCCAGAAGTTCGCAGACGGAGAGTTTGGCGTCTCTTATGAGGAGTCAATCCGTGACAACTATGTGTTCCTTGTGCAGTCAACGTTCCCTAACGCTGACAACCTTATGGAACTTTTGCTTATGATAGATGCTGCAAAAAGGGCTTCGGCTTACAAGATTATTGCAGTGGTTCCTTACTTCGGTTGGGCAAGACAGGACCGTAAGGACAAGCCGCGCGTGGCAATCGGGGCTAAGCTTGTGGCTGATCTGTTGAGCACGGCAGGTATAGACCGCCTAATTACGATGGACTTGCATGCAGACCAGATTCAAGGGTTCTTTGACGTGCCGGTTGACCATCTTTACGCATCTTCTATTTTCTTGCCGTATGTGAAGTCGATGAACCTTGAAAATCTTGTAGTGGCTTCGCCGGACGTCGGAGGCTCTAAGCGCGCTAATTCTTACGCGAAGTATCTTGGTTGTCCTATGGTGCTTTGCCACAAGAGCCGTGAAAAGGCTAATGTTGTGAGCGAGATGACTGTAATTGGCGATGTTGAAGGCAAGAATGTTATTATCCTTGACGATATGGTGGACACTGCCGGAACTTTGACAAAAGCCGCAGACATTATGACTAACGCCGGAGCAGCTTCTGTTCGCGCTATCGTGTCTCACGCCGTTATGTCTGACCCGGCAAGCTCTAGAGTGGATGAGTCTAGCTTGACTGAACTTATATTCACCAACTCTATTCCGTTCACTAAGTCGTGCAAGAAGGCTCGCGTGCTTTCTATCGCGGAACTCTTTGCTGACACTATCAGACGTGTCTATGCTGGTGAGTCTATCAGTGAACAGTATCTTCTGTAAAATATAAAGATTGCATACAGTAATAGTGCGAGAGGTTGACCTTTGGGTCGGCCTCTCTTTTGTTTGCGAACTCTCAAATGTTAATAAAATTAACAAAAAAAAGAGTGTTTTTTGTGATGTTGTTGCGTTTTTGTTGCAAAATAGTTGGAATATTAGATTTTAAAAAACTATATTTGTGACGTTTTTGCTGAGAACTAAATTATTGGTAAATTATAAAACTGCAAATCGGTTACCTAGCTTAATTTGTAAAATAAATTTTGCCAATAATCTAATGCGAAGTTGTGAAAAACAAGAGATCGATATTTGGATTAAATTATAAACTAAAATTAAACCTTATGGTTTTATCTGAGATTAAGTCCGTTTTGGGCTACATATATGGAAGTATGAGAGGTGTTCTTGACATGACAATGTTGAGGAGGTCTCGCTGTTTTGCTTTGATTCCAGTATTAACGATGTTGACGGTTTCTGCATCTGCACAGGAGCTGACGTCGGACGTTGATCGTTCTTGTGTTGGTATGCCAATAGTCTTGACAGCATCAGGTTTTTCTGGTACAACTGGGATTTTGGACTGGACAGTCTCCACAGATGGCGGTTCGAGCTGGGATGTAGTGGAATCGACGTTGCATAGTGGGGCAAATAATATTATTGTGCCGAATATGCCTAATGCTGAAAATGTTATGTATCAGGTCGTTTTGAGGAATACAACCGAAAAAGCTACGGTTTCGATAGGCTTGGAGACTGATTGCCCTGATATGTGCCATACTACCACTACTGGCGAATATTATATGGGTACAGACTTTACGCCTAAGGATTCATTTAATGCGTCGGTTTCGGTGCCAAATGATATATATCACCATTTCAATGATGCAGGCATTGGATTTGCAGGGAAGGATGGGGCGTCGTACTCTGTAACTCAAGACTTTGGCTATATGCCTCATAATATGGCGAGTCTGGAGTCTAACTTCTACTATTGCATGGGTCTTAATGGTACGGGTTTTGTAAATGACCCATTTACATTGGTGTTTCCGACTGCTGGCAACTGGGGCAAATCGTACAGATTTACTGCAAGATTGTATTTCGTGTTTCCAGATAACGGATGTACTCCTTTTATAGATGAGTCGGCTAAGATTTACACACGTACAGGTCACGGTACAACAACAAGTGATATATTGGAAGTGGCTATATATGATGATGAAACGGAAGAGTTGATTTTTGAAGCGTCGGATAGTCGAAGTGTGGCACAAATAGATTTCGGGAAAGGCCGATTTAAAGAATATGTGGGAAATAAAAAAGAGGGGAGACATGCGTACAGATTTGATTTAACTTTTTATGGAAGTTTTCCAGCTACTCCGTCAGGGTTGACCGCGTTTACGTTTGTTCCGTACTTTGAACAGTTTGTGACAGGGCAGAGTGGTAGTTGTCTTCCAGTCCTTGCGATTGACTATATTAGTGCCGAAGTTGAAAATGTGTGCGTCGGAGAAAATCCTGTATGTATAGGGGATGTCGCAGTTGCAAATGCTGCAGGGTTTCCGAAAAATGCAAACTACAAATGGGAGGTGCTTGTAGATGGAGAATGGAGACATTTGTCAGAGCATGACAGAAAGAAGCAGATGGAAGTGCCTATAACAGAGGCAGGGAAAACTACATATAGAGTTTCGGACGGTGGAGATCCATCTCACATGTTTGAGTTCTTTATCATAGGCAAGAACTGTAAGCCGATGACTCCTGGAGGTGTAAGTGGCGACCGCACTGTTTGTGTGGCTGACGATGCTACTGTGTCTTATACGGTTAATCCGCTTGATGCGAACGATGCGATAAGATACTCATGGTTCATTAGAAGAGTTGACGAAAATGGCAAAATTACAGATTGCTCGGTTGCTGATGAAGTGTTTGGTATAAAGAAGATTGAAACATCGGGAGGTCAGTTAGAAACGGTTAAATTCACATTTGGCTCTTCTATGCAAGAAAGCAAGCGAGAGGGAGAGTTTAAACTTGGAGTTTTTGCTATAAACGCAGGTGCGGTGAGTGATACTTTGCTCGTAGATCTCACTTTAAAGGAAAAACCTGCAGTTTCGTTAGAACTTCTTGGAAACTATTTTGCTCCTGGCACGTCTGAAACAGACAAGGAACTGTGCCCTGCTGATAAGTACCAAAAGATTGTGGCTAATATAGCTTCTCCAAATGGTTATCCTGCAGATAAATACACTTTTGTGTGGTCTGGAGCTTCTGGAACCTCAGACACTGCGACTGTTGATATAGAGACGGTGGCAGACCGTTGTGACCCTGCGAAAGAGAAGTCCATGAAAATAGGTGTGTCGGTTTCGAAAGACGGTTGCGAGACTGGTGTTGCGAATACTTATAAAGTGCGTCCTTCTGTTGGCCCTTCGATTAATTGTGAAAGTATCAAAGATGATGAGCGTATCTTTATACTTGGCCCTACGCAGAGCGATACTTTGGTTCGTTTCCCTATACCTGATTTCTCTGCAGATTGCGACCCTAATCCAATTCTGACAATTGAACTGAAAGGTAAGCGTACAAATCAGACAATCAGCCTAGGTAAATACACTGCAGATTCTATCAAGGCTGGCCTGATTGAAAGCAGTGTGCTGGATATCCGTTTGAAGAGTGACACCATAAGAACTACATATACTGTTAAGGATGGTTGTGACAGCACAAGAACTTGCGGCATTGTGTTTATTGTCAAGGACACAACAGCGCCTAATATAAATTGTGAGCTTATTGACGATTATAGCACAAAATTGTCATATTTCGGTTCGTGTGAGGCTGTCCCTGGCTTGCATGAGTCTTTGCCAACTCTTGTTGCTCCGGAATTGGAGGACAGGAATGGCTCTGATGGTGTGATAAAAGGTACTTATTTAGGCCGTTTTAACGGAAAGGATGGTGGCGAGCCTAATGTTGACTTGACCAATTTCAATAAGAAAATTGCATTGAACGACAAATATGAGTCTGGTAATAACTATATTTTATGGGGCTTCTATGACTTCGACGGTAATGTGGCATATTGTATTCAGCTTGTAAGAGTGTTGGATGATATTAAGCCAAATGTTTACAACTGTCCAGAAGATTCTATGATTGGCGAAATTGGAATGGACCCTGAAAAGTGCGGTTTGAGTCTTGGTCATTTCCTTAAGAACTTGTCAGCGTCGCGCGTGCCTTATGCAAAAGACCAGTGTTCTTCTACAAAAGTGTTGAAGCCGCGTTATTTCTATAAATTGACAGGAACTGACAATCCGTGGGTTGAGATAGATACAACAAAGATGAATGATATAGTTTTTGTTGTTGAGCCGGACAAGGATTCTGCGATTTATGATTTGGCTTGGAGGTTCTATAAGGATGGAGCTAACGGAGTTACTGTGAGTGACACGACCTATGCGGAATGTGTCCAGACTTTCATTCTGAAGGATAAGGAAGGTCCTAGAGGCGATTGCCGAGACTTGCCAGAGCATAATGTTAAGGTTAACCAGCATGCGTTGAACTCGGATGTTTCATTCAAATATGCGTCGGGTAAAAATCCTGACGGTGGAGCTGATGAGGTTGGTGTGATATATTCGTTGGCTGGCGAGTTTAACATTCCTGTGCCTGTGGATAATTGCGGCGGTGAAGTTATTATTGACATAGAACTTGTGGATCCGGGCAAGAAGGATGGGGCTGAAGAAAACATGAGAATAAGCGGAAAAGGTGATGCGGACGGTATTGCGAATCTGATTGAAAAACTGAATCGCTATAAGTTCAATGTGGGTGTGACTCATGTTATCTATACGTTTACGGACGAGCGAGGTAATAAAAATGTGTGTGACCAGCGTATAACTGTCTCAAGCAAGTATGCTCCTATTCCGGATTGCAGCAAGTCAATAGATCAGGAACTGGTTTCTCAGGGAACTTGTAAAGTGGATTTGAACTTGAATCTTGGAGATGTGCCGACTGCGAATTTCCCTTATTTCTTGGAAGTGAGAGACAATAAGACTGGCGAGCCTTATAGCCCAGAAAAGTACGATAGTTACCATGTTAATCCAATTTCTAAGGATATGCCGGGTGTAAAGGGTTATCCAAGTAAGGTTGTGAGAGTGACGAATGTGGATTCTATAACTCTTCTTCCTACGGCAATAAGCAAGACTTATGAGTTGGTTAACACTTATGATGAGGTGGATAAGGTGCCTGTAAAGATAGTGAACACTTACAATGATGCAGGTAATGTTACAGAAGAGGTTGTGCATGAATATGTTAACATTCATTTGAGTAACTTTAATCAGTTGCCAGATGAGTTGACAAAGGAATTTCCAACGGGAACACACCTTGTGACATGGTTCTTTGATAATGGTTACGGCGACATAGACTCTTGCGTTTCTAAAATTGTTGTGAAAGATACAACATCTCCGGTGTTTGACTGTAGCTCATTGGATACTATCAAGGCTCCAATAGATCAGGTGTCTATATGTGAAACTGCGGTAGAGATTGATATTCCGGAAGCTCATGATTACTGTAATCCGTCGTACATAGCGAAGGGTGTTGGTGTCCGTTCTGATAAATTGCCTTTGAATGCGGTATATCCAGCCGGAATCACTACTATTACGTGGACGTTTACTTCGCCTTACAGCACTTCGGCAAAGGTATGTGAACAGAAGGTGCTGGTGCAGAGTGTTACTCCGCCAGTGTTCAACTGTGGAGATATTGAAGACATCAACGTTTATACAAAATTGGATGCGTGTGATGTTACAGCAGACATGGTCGAGTTTGACGAATATTTTGCAAGGGATTATTGTACAAACGACCCTGTTCAGGGGGTCAAGTCTCGTGAAGATGGAAAAACGTTTGAAGACAATTATCCGTTAGGAACAACTAAGATTAAGTGGCTGTTTGTAAGTCCTTACAGTTTGGTGGAAAAGGTATGTTACCAAAATGTTATTGTTCATGATACAACATTACCGTCTGGTTGGAAATGTGATTTGATAGAACCGCGTGTCATTAATGTGGAAATTAGCACTTCAGATGCATTTGTTCCGGTAGATGATGTGGTAAAGTCAGGTTTGTTGCTTGATGGAAACAAAAATCTGTACACAGACCCTTGTGGAGAAGTGCTTATTGATTCAAAACGTTCGGATGGCAAGGCATTGACAGACAACTATCCTTTAGGAGAGACAACAATTACATGGACTTACACAGACCACGCTGGAAATGTGATGAATTGCGACCAGACGGTTATTGTAGGTGATATGTCGGCTGGAGAAATGAAGTGTCCTAAAGACTTGGATGGAAAGACATTTGGATGTTATTCTGGTCTTGACATCAAGCCTTATGAAACGTTTGAAGAGTTCAAACTAGTAGGTGGAACTTGGGACAAGGATGAGGCTTTGTTGGATTCGTTCTGGCATGAAGATGAGATGAATGATGACACTTGTAACACTAGTGTTAAGCGAGTATATTGGATACGTAACATTCGTGGGTTGAAGACTTCGTGCGAACAGGAATTCAATGTGCGTGACGAGATTGCTCCGGTGTTTAAAGCAACTCCTGGTGATATAGTTATGACTTGTGATGATTATGAAATTCCAGAACCGGATTCGCTTTATGTGGAAGATAACTGTGCTGGTGTGTTTAAGGTTGGAGCGAAAGTTACTAATTATAGGAGTAAGGATCCTTCGTCATGCGAATATTACAACTATTCAATAAAGCATGAGTGGATTGCGGAAGATGCGTGTGGTAATAGCACAACTCATACGAGGTTTGTGTATATCAAAGACACTGTGCCTCCTACAGTTACATGGGACGCTTTCTTCAGAGACACAACACTGGCAGAGTTGGCAGGGTCGTGCGTGTTTACAGTTCCT
Source organism: Paludibacteraceae bacterium (assembly GCA_017632345.1). Lineage (GTDB taxonomy): Bacteria > Bacteroidota > Bacteroidia > Bacteroidales > Paludibacteraceae > RGIG9379. The sequence continues at coordinate 73,507 of JAGBRL010000035.1, read as the reverse complement.
GATTTTGAATCGAAACTGAAGGATAAGGTTTCTGATAATTGTAACGAGACATCTCGCATCTCAATTGTTCAGACTCCGCCGGCAGGTTCTCAGATAAAAGAAACAACAACGGTGAAGTTGAAGATTTTTGACAATTGTGATAATTCAGTAGATACATTCTTTGTGGTTCGCGTTTCTCCTCGTAAATCGATTGTTAAAGTGGAGGCTGAGGATAAGAGCCTTTGTATCACAGAAACGACAACGCTCAACTCTAAGGAGGTCTTTAGCGTGACTGGTAAACTAGAACGTATTATCTTTGGCAAGATTCAGTCTATTGACAGCCGTGTGTTTATTGATTACTATAAAGATTCGATAAAAGAGGAAAACTTGATTTTTAGTAATAATCCTACAACTTACTATTATAGTAAAGGATTTGACAAAATATCAAGTAAGGACCGTGAAAACTTGCTCAAGATAGTTAGCAACAATCAAAGTGGCAGATATGTGTTCGTCGGTATGGATACGGTGGCATATTGTTCTGATACGGCTTCGGCTTACTTTGATTTCGTAGAGCGTCCGAGAATATCGTTGTATGCGGATACGGTTGCGTTGTGTGAGGGTGATTCTATCGCGATTACTGGTCCTAATTCGTTCTTCCATAAGTATGGTGTTTGTATAGACGAACGAGGCGGTGTGGTTGACAGTACGGCTTGGCTGCTTGATGATTCGTTGTATCACGCTCATCAGCCGGTTCCGGGTGGATATAGGACTTTGAAGTTCTATGCGAAGAACGAATGTGGTGAGAGCGACTCTAAGAATAGTTTGTTCGCATTCTGCGAAATGCTAAAGGCTACAACTGAAGATAGCTTGTTAGCGGCGGGAAGTGAGGAGAACCTGAAGTTGTGGAGAGAAGATAAGCTTTACTCTAACGATTCGATTGTTCTTGATGTGCATACAAGATATGATGCGAACAAGTTTATCTTGACTACGTTGCCGACTGACAAGCCTCGTGTGGTGCGCGGTGATGGTGCTTCTCTAATCGTGAAGACTAATTACAAACCGAAGACTTACTATTGGTATCGTGTGAACGGAAAGTCTGACGGTATGTCTTGTTTCGATGCGTTTAGCGTGAATGGTGAGGTTGATGATGATTGCGTGGATAGTGACGACAGCAAGGACGAGCTTCTGGGAGTGACGATAGATGGTTTTGACGTGGATGCAAATAAATTTGCTTTGGCTTCTGTCTCTGATACGGCTGATTACTACGTGCTGATTACGGATAGTGTCTGTCCGGCTGCACAAAGTAATGTGGTTGAGATTGCGGTGCTGGATGAACTTCCGAGCGCAATAACGCCTTACACGCTTGATAACTTGAACGATGCCTTTATGAAGGGCTATTTTGTGATGATATTCAACCGCTATGGTCAGAAAGTGTTTGAAGGTGAAGATGGCTGGGACGGTAAGATTGATGGTGTGCTGGTTGACCCAGGTGTCTATTTCTATGACACTCGCTTGAAAGATGGTTCTGTGGTGAGTGGCACTATTGAGGTCGTGAAGATTAAATAATATCATATTGGTTTGAATTTTTAGTTTATTTGTTTTGCGGAAGGGTCAAAGCCTTCCGCATTTTTTTATGGATACATATAAATATATTGCCTTGAATGGCAAAAGGTATAAAATTGACGAATATGAAAAATGGTGCTATGCTTTGTCGTCTGATGAGGAGGATGAAAAACTGCGCCAATTTTTTAAAGAATGGACAGACGAGCGTGATTTTGTCATTGGTAAAACCTCTGGTTCTACTGGAGCTCCGAAGTCCATAAGGTTGTCAAAGAAAGCGATGCTGGCTTCTGCAGAGCTTACCAACTCGTTCTTTAATCTTAAGGCGGGAGATACTATTTTGCTGTGTCTTTCTGTGAATTATATTGCAGGAAAAATGGTGTTGGTAAGGGCTATTGCTGGTGGACTGAATGTTGTGATTGCAAAGCCGTCTTCAGAGCCTGATTGGAAGGGTCCTGTTGCTCTTGCTGCAATGGTGCCTATGCAGGTTAAACAACTGTTGTCGTCGGCAAAAGGTCGGGATGCGTTGTCTATGATTGCGAATCTTATTGTTGGAGGCAGCCCTTTATCGCAAGATTGTGCGGAAAAACTGTCGGACTTGCCTGTGAATGCCTATATGACATACGGCATGACAGAAACTGTGTCTCACATCGCTTTGTCTAAGATTGAACGGGGAACAAGGTCTGTTTATACTGCGATGAATGGAGTGCGCTTCTCCTTGGACGAACGTGGGTGTCTTGTGATTTCTGCGCCGCATTTGTCGGAAGTGGATGTGGTGACGAATGATGTGGCTGAATTGATTTCGGACTTCTCTTTTGTGTGGAAGGGCAGGTTTGACAATGTGATCAATACAGGTGGTGTCAAGGTGCATCCGGAGATGGTGGAGGATAGTTTGAGAGGACTGATTGACCGTAGGTTTTATGTGATGGCGGAGCCTGATGACAAGTTTGGAGAGATTGTTGTGCTGAAAATAGAGGGAATGCCTTTGTCTGATAACTTATTAGCGAAGCTGCAAAGTGATATGACTTTGCGTTTGTCAAAGTTTGAGAGGCCTAAAAAGATTTTGTTCCTGGCCAAATTCAGGTAGACGTACAGTGGAAAAGTTAAAAGTATTTAAAAAAGCGTCATGATTCAGGACGCTTTTTTTATTCAGACCTTCCGGTCACAATTTTCTTTATCTCGTTAAGCTTGTTGAGCGCTTCAATAGGAGTCAGATTGTTTACATCCAGATTTACGATCTCGTCTCGAACCTGAGATAGCACAGGGTCGTCCATCTGGAAGAAGCTGAGCTGATAACCTTCCTTTGGAAGTTGGCTCTTCTTTGGCTCGTTTGTTTTATTGTTTTCGGAAGTGCTGGATTTTCTGTTGTCTTTTTCGAGCTGCGCCAATATTTCGTTAGCTCTGGACACTACGCTGTGCGGAAGTCCAGCTAATTTTGCTACATGAATACCAAAGCTATGTTCGCTTCCGCCTTTCACGAGTTTTCGCAGGAAGATGACTTTGCCGTTAGCCTCTTTCACAGACACGTTGTAGTTGCAGATGCGGTTAAACAGATTCTCCATCTCGTTCAGCTCATGGTAGTGAGTGGCGAACAGTGTCTTTGCCTTTGCAGTAGGGTGCTCGTGTATATGTTCCACGATAGCCCAGGCTATAGAGATTCCGTCGTATGTACTGGTGCCTCGGCCTAGTTCGTCAAACAGCACAAGACTTCTGTGCGAAAGGTTGTTTATGATGCTAGCGGCCTCGTTCATCTCTACCATAAAGGTCGATTCGCCCATAGAGATGTTATCAGAAGCCCCGACTCGTGTGAAAATTTTGTCTATAACCCCAATCTCTGCCTTTTCGGCAGGCACAAAACAGCCGATTTGAGCCATCAGCACAATAAGAGCAGTCTGCCTTAGCAGTGCGGATTTACCTGCCATATTTGGCCCAGTTATCATTATCACTTGCTGTGAATTGCTGTCCAGATGGAGGTCGTTGGCTACATATCTTTCGCCAATTGGCAATTGACGTTCGATAACAGGGTGGCGGCCTTGCGTAATGTCAATGGCGTCGCCCTCATTCATGGACGGACGCACGTACGAGTTGCTGTCAGACACCTTTGCAAAGGAGAGCAACGTGTCTATCTGGGCTATGAGATTGGAGTTTGTCTGTATAGCAGGAATATATTCTGCAAGTTCAAGCACTAACTCGTTGTAGATTCTCGTTTCGAGCGCTATGATCTTGTCTTCTGCTCCGAGAATTTTTTCTTCGTACTCCTTCAGCTCTTGTGTTATGTAGCGTTCGGCGTCTTTCAGAGTCTGCTTCCTGATCCACTCTTCCGGAACTTTGTCTTTATGTGTGTTGCGGACCTCTATGTAGTATCCGAACACGTTGTTGTAATTTATTTTGAGAGATGGTATGCCGGTGCGTTCTGACTCTCTTTCCTGAAGGTCCAGAAGATATTGTTTGCCAGAGCGTGAGATGAGTCTCAGTTCGTCAAGCTCGCTGTTTACGCCTTCGCGGATTACGCCTCCGCGGTTCACCATGTTAGGCGGGTCGTTTGTTATGAGGTCACCTATCTTAGCCCTTATCAGCTTGCATTCGTTAAGTTGTTCGCCGACACGTTTCAGGCCTTCGCTGTTGCTTGAAGAGCAAACCTCCTTTATCGGAGTTATGGACTCCAACGAAACGCGGAGCTGAACAATCTCGCGCGGTGTCACACGTCCTACCGCCACTTTCGATATGATGCGCTCAAGGTCGCCGATAGTGAAAAGCCTGTCATTTATCACCTCCATCATGTTGCTGTCGTTCAGTAGGCTCTCCACGATGTTGAGCCTCTCTTCAATAGGCTTGACATCTTTTAAAGGGAAGGCAATCCATCGTCTGAGAAGACGTGCGCCCATAGGCGAAACTGTCCGGTCCAGAATGTCCGCCAGAGTTTTTCCGCCTTCATGAACAGTTCCGTACAGTTCCAGATTTTTAATTGTGAATTTGTCTAGCCACACATATCTGTCTTCCTCTATTCGAGACAGGTTTGTGATATGGCCGATCTTCTGATGGTGGGTGATGTCGAGGTAATAAAGTATGGCTCCCGACGCTACAATGCCGAGCTCCAGTTTGTCAACACCGAAGCCTTTCAGGTTTTTTGTCTCAAAATGTTTGACGAGCCGTTCATTTGCTGTGTCAAGCGTGAAAATCCAGTCGTCCAGCTCAAACGTGAAATATTTGTTGCCGAAATGCTCCTCAAAGGTGCTCCGTTTGCTGCGCTCAAAGAGAACCTCTTTTGGCGACATGCTGCTGAGGAGTTTGTCTATATAGTCAAACGGGCCTTCGGCAGTGAGGAACTCTCCGGTTGATATGTCGAGAAAGGCAACCCCGGCGCTTTTCTTGCTGAAATGGACTGCGGCGAGGAAATTGTTCTCTTTATGATTTAGCACATTGTCATTTATAGAGACACCGGGAGTGACGAGTTCGGTAATGCCTCGCTTCACTATGTTTTTTGTAAGTTTGGGATCTTCCAGTTGGTCGCATATAGCTACACGTTGCCCTGCACGTACCAGTTTGGGCAAGTATGTGTCTAATGCATGATGCGGGAAGCCGGCCAGCTCCACAGAAGAGGCTGAGCCGTTTGCCCTGCGTGTCAGGGTTATGCCTAATATTTCAGACGCTTTGATTGCATCGTCTGAGAATGTCTCGTAAAAATCCCCTACACGAAAAAGAAGAATCGCGTCCGGATGTTTCCCCTTGATTTCAAGGTACTGCTTCATCAAGGGTGTTTCTGCTACTTTTGCCAATTTTGTCTTAAATTGATTGTTATGTTTATCCTACAAAGGTAATAAAATATTTCTATGCTCAGTGCATCGGAAAGAAATTAGTGCCGCCGCCAAAAAATCAAGGGAAGCTTCACAGCCTCCCTCAACTCATTTAACCTAAACCTTAACTATGAAAAAAATCTACCTGTTTTGTTTGCTTGGCACAAAGATAAGCGCTTTTTTACATATGATGCAATTTTTTTTTATGTTTTTTTTGATTAAGGTCAAAAAAAGTGCTTTTTATGTGATTGAAGTCAATAAATTTGTGTTAAAATAGGACTTTTCGCATGAAATATAGGTCGAGATTGTTTTTTTTGGTGGTTGGTTGTAACATTGGGCCATGGAGCGGAAAGGAGAGGATTTGCTGTTTTGAAAACTTAAAAATCTCATGTGTTTATACTTTTTGGTTAAAATTAAATAGATTCTTAATATTTTTTGCGAAATTTGCAGACGGTTTTCAAACTTTTAGATAATGGTTTTTAAGTACGACGTAATTGTAGTTGGGGCTGGACATGCTGGTTGTGAGGCAGCCGCTGCCGCCGCTAATCTTGGGTCAAAGACTTTGCTTGTCACTATGGATATGCACAAGATTGCGCAGATGAGTTGTAATCCTGCCATTGGCGGTATTGCGAAAGGGCAGATTGTGCGCGAGATTGACGCTTTAGGTGGCTTTTGCGGTATTGTCTCGGACTTGACAGCTATACAGTTCCGTATGTTGAACCGTTCTAAAGGGCCTGCTATGTGGAGTCCGCGCTCGCAAGCCGACAGACAGAAGTTCTCGGAGAAGTGGAGGTCTATATTGGAAAACACAGACAATCTTGACATCTGGCAGGATATGGTTACGGAGCTTATAGTGAAAGATGGCGCTGTTTGCGGAGTTAAGGTCGGTATGTCTGCTGTGTTTGAAGCTAAGTGTGTGGTTATTACAGCAGGGACTTTCTTGTCGGGACTTATGCATTGCGGAAAAACTCAGGTGGCTGGAGGTCGTATCTCAGAACCGGCTTCTTATGGGCTTACGGAACAGTTGAACCTCTTGGGGGTCAGGTCGGACAGGATGAAAACCGGAACGCCGGTGCGTATTGACGGACGTTCTGTTGATTTCTCTGTAATGGGAAAACAGGATGGAGATAATGATTTTCACAAATTCTCTTATCTGGACTTTGAACCGAGGCCGCTGGAGCAGAAAAGCTGCTTCACCACCTCTACAAACGAGGAGACGCATGAGATTTTGAGGCAGGGCTTGCCGGATTCTCCGTTGTATAACGGTCAGATTCAGAGTATTGGTCCTCGTTACTGTCCAAGTATAGAGACTAAAATCGTGACGTTTGCAGATAAAACTCAGCATCCTCTGTTCCTTGAACCGGAGGGTGTGGATACTCAGGAGTACTATCTGAACGGCTTCTCGTCGTCGCTTCCTCTGGATATTCAGTTGCGTGCGTTAAGAACAGTCAAAGGGCTTGAGAATGTGAGAGTGTATCGTCCAGGCTATGCGATTGAGTATGATTTCTTCGACCCTACTCAGTTAAGGCACACATTAGAGTCTAAGGTTGTGAAAAATCTTTTCTTTGCAGGACAGGTTAATGGAACGACGGGGTATGAAGAGGCGGGCGGACAAGGTCTTGTGGCTGGTGTGAACGCGCATATCAATTGTCACGGAGGAAAAGAGTTTGTCCTTGCAAGAAATGAAGCGTATATTGGTGTTTTGATTGACGATTTGGTTACGAAGGGCGTTGATGAGCCTTATAGAATGTTCACTTCGCGGGCTGAATACAGGATTTTGCTGCGTCAGGATGATGCGGATGCGAGACTTACTCCTATCTCTTACGATTTGGGGCTTGCATCTAAAGACAGGTATTCTTTGTATATGTCTAAAAAAGAGTGGGTTGAGCGACTTATTCATTTCATCAAGGGGTATTCAGTTAAGCCGGCTTACATAAACGGGTTCTTGGAAAAGGCGGGTACGGCTCCGCTCAGAGAGGGCTGCAAGTTGGTTGATTTGGTGACAAGGCCGCAGCTTACTATTGAACTGCTGTCCGAAGCTATCCCGGCTCTGAAGTCAGAAATCTCTAAGATTTCAAATCGTAGAGAGGAGATTGTGGAGGCTGCCGAAATTCAGATTAAATATCAGGGCTACATAGACAGGGAGACTTTGATTGCCGATAAACTGAAAAGATTGGAGAATATTAAAATCAAAGGCAAGTTTGATTATTCTACAATTAACACCATATCGACTGAGGCTCGACAGAAACTTCAGAGAATAGACCCGGAAACAATTGGTCAGGCGAGCAGAATACCGGGTATCTCACCGAGCGATGTTAATATTCTGCTTGTGCTGATGGGCAGGTAGGTTTCGTATGTCAACCTAATTTGTAAAAGTTCTATAGGAGAGGGCTTGCTATCTTGCAGGTCCTCTTATATGTTTTTGCTTGAACGACCTTGAACTTGAATAAAGCTATGATAAACAATAAAAATCGTAATTTATAGAAGTTGCCTTAAGGCAGCTTCTATAAATTAGGTCGAGATGATTTTGAAGAGCATTTTACTTAGGCTGATTAATATTTGCAAACACTTTTTTAAATAATTTGTAGTTTTTTTGAATTGTTTTGTTACATTTGCGAATCATATTGAATCTAAAAGTGAAAAACATGAATGTAAAAGGATTGATGCTGGCTATGATGTCATTGTTAGTACTCTCTTTGTCATTTGCTCAAAATAAGATTTTTCTTTGGCAGGAGGGGGTTGTAGTAGGCAGTTATGAGATTGGGGAAATTGACAGTATTACGTTTAGCGCATCTGAACAAAGTGCAGACTCGTCAGCCGTTGACATAGCAGATATGCCGAGCGATGCTAAGACTTTAGCCAGAAAGATTTTTGCCGGAATCAATCTGGGGAATACCTTGGAGTCTTCAGACGGGTTTGATGGGGATTGGTGTCCGGATGGCGAGACCTGCTGGGGCGCTAAGAAGGTTGATGCAGAACTTGTCAAGCAGTACAAAGCCTCCGGATTTAATGCGGTGAGGATTCCGTGCCAGTGGTACGACATGATTGAGCCGGGGTCTGATTCTTATAAAATCAGAGAGACCTGGATGAGCAGAGTTCAGAAAGTCGTCGATTTTGTGGTTGATGAGGATATGTATGCTATTCTTAATATTCACTGGGATAATGGATGGCTCGAAAACAATATAACTGACGCTAAAAAGGATGAAGTGAATAAGGCGCAGAAGGCTTTGTGGCAGCAGATTGCAGATAGATTCAAAAATTATGACGAGCATCTTATTTTTGCAAGTGCCAATGAGCCGAACTTGCTTGGCAGCGCTCCGTCTATTAATAAGGACGACGGGCTTACAGCCGAAGAGGAGGCGGAAATTAGCAAAAGGGCGGAGGTGCTTAGAAGTTATCATCAGACGTTTATAGATGTGGTGAGAGCCTCTGGAGGAAATAATCTGTTGAGGAATGTTATTATACAGGGGCCCGGCACTGATATTGACCAGAGTTTGGCCTATGATGTGCTTCCTAAAGATGAGGTGCAGGGACGCATGATGTTTGAGGTGCATTTTTATCCTTACACCTACGCGCTGATGGAATCTGATGCGGACTGGTCGCCTGCCCATTACTTCTGGGGCAATCAGCCGGATTTTATGAATATTGTGATTGATGGCAAAAATCATTCGGTAGAGCCTGGAGGCTGGTGCGGCGAGGAGTATGTGCAAAAGCAGTTCAAGGCGATGAAATCCGCCTTTGTTGATGGCAAGGGGCTGCCGGTGATTCTTGGCGAATATTGCGTGATGAACAGAGATTTGTCGGCTTTCGGAAATCATTCGACAGGAGAGTCGTATCAGAGTCTGTTTGAACGTTCTCGCGCATACTACTACGAATTTGTCAACAGAGAGGCCAAGAACAACGGCTTGATACCTTTCTTGTGGGAGACTCCGGGCGATATTTACGAAAGGGTCGATAATGCAGGTTCGGGTGATTTCTCGGTTGTGAAAGGCAGGCAGATGTTGCTGGACGGCATAATGAAAGGCGCGTCCGACGGCAAGTATCCGTTTTGAAAATTCTTTTTTGAACTAATTTGTCAGGCATGAATAGATTTTCTGCACATATATTGGCTCTTTTGCTATTGCTGAACTGTTTTGCGGTTTCTGCAAAGCAGTTTGCGAAGTTTGACCATTTCTCTGTTCAAGATGGATTGGCGTCTAATCGTGTCTATGGCATTGCTCAGGACGAACGCGGGTTTGTTTGGGTGGCAACAGACTTTGGATTGTCTCGCTTCGACGGCAGATCTTTCAGAAATTACTCTAAGAAAGATTATCCGTCGCTGATTCGTGACGATGTGTATTTTGTTAAATCTTTTAATAACAAGATTTTTACGGGAGGCTATAACGGACTGCTTTTGGAATATGACTATGAGTCGGACAGCTTCGTCAACAAGAAGCCGGACGAGTTTGAGTATTCTTCTTATAAGGAGGTCAAGGGAATATGCAAGTCCGAAAATGGTGTCTATTATGCTTACACAATCGGAGGTCTCTACAAATATGACCCAGTTAAGGATGTGTTTACGCACGAGTTCCCGGCGTTCGAGTCTTTTGCCTCAAATTATGTGAGTGCAGCTTATGTTGACCGTTATGACAGGTTCTGGCTCGGCTCTGTGAACTCTATGTTTGTGGTTGATAGCGCAGGTAATAAACTCGCAAATTTCAACCAGTCCTTTGCTCCGTGTGAGTATGCTACTATGATACTTCCAATCTCAGACGACAAGGTGGCGGTCTCGTTCTTGTCTTCAGACTTGTGGGTCTTTGAACTTGACGAAAAAGGGGTGAGCAATCCGGAAATAGTGAAATTGCCTTTCGGAAATGTGCGGTGTGTGTTTAAGGATTCTCAGGACAGGTATTGGTTTGCGACAGATGGTTTCGGGCTTTGGTTCACAGATGATGTGCCGTCGGCTTCCGCTAACTTTCAAGAACTGAGACCTTTTAATTCTGAACCTATCGATTTTAATAAGATTTATGCCATTTCGGAGGATAAAAATGGTAACATGTGGTTTGGCACCCAGAATTCCGGGCTGTGGAGATTGTGCCGGAATCAGACGGAGAAATTGGTTTTCTCCTCGGACTACGGATTCCCATCTATTGTCTGCAATTCGTTTGCAGAAGATGATAATGGCAACTTGATTGTGGCGTCTGATGGTGGCGGAATGTATTCTGTTGCACCTGACTTCAAGGGGTTTAAGAAGATTAAGACGAACAATACAAATGTGCTTTGTGCAGAGAAGATTAACAGCGGCGAGGTGCTGCTGACTACATGGGGCGGCGGTTTGTTGAGCTTGGACTCGAAAACTGATGATGTTTCTGTAGCCTCGTTTGACGGAATCAATACCTCTATAAATTGTTTTTTCTCATTGAAACAGATGCCTGACGGAGAAATTTGGGTCGGTACAGCGAACGATGGCATTTATATTCGTGACAACAAAGGCAAATGGCGCAAGCAAGTGCTGAAGACTGAAGGCGTGCAGGAAGACCGTTGGGTGTACAGCGTCTATGGCAACGCTAAGGGCGTAAGGTGGGCTATAACGTCAAACACGATATGGAGGCTGGATGACAAAGGCTTGACTATGCTTCTGCCGGATGTGTCAACTCTGAAGACGCATCTGCCGCGCGCTTTGTATGATGCGGAGTGCGATGACGAGGGTAATCTTTATGTGGTTTGTAATAAGGGTGTCCTGTGTTTCCCTGCCGACGGTTCTGAGCATTATATGCTGGACTTTATTCCGGGTGTCTTTTTCCGCTCTATTTTGAGGTCTAAGGACGGACGATTCTGGATTGCCGGAGATGGAGACATTGGTTACTTTAATCCTAAGGAGAAGAAATATGTCTCTTTTGTGGGTGATTTTAACAAAAATATTGTAAAGTCTTTCTATCAAAGAGCCTCTTTTGAGGATTCGGACGGAAATCTTTATTTCGGTACAATGAGCGGCTTCTTTAAGTTGTCGCCGACGTTGTCTTCTGAAAAGTCTGCAGATATTCATTACGAGTTTTCGGACCTTTATATGTTGGGCAAAAAGGTGAAGCCGTTAACTTCGGTGCTGAAGCACGGAAGATTGTCTAACTTGTCTGAAATAGAACTGAAGCATAATCAGACTGACATATCGGTTACGGTCGATATTGTGAGCATGAGCTCTGAGAGTTGCCAGTTCAGGTATATATTGGAGGGACTTGGCGAACAGTGGCAGCTATTGCCAAACAACAGGGAAATTGCTTTTTCTTTCATTCCTCACGGAAGTTATGATTTGATAGTTGAACCGTGCGACGCGGTAGATGGCAATGCTCTTGGAGAGCCTATTAAGCTGCATATTGAGGTGTTGCCGCCTTGGTGGGCTGTGTGGTGGTTCCAGCTGTTGCTCGTGGTCTTAATCTCGGTTGTGGTCTTGTTGTTCTTCAAAAGAAGGGAGCGGAATTTGGTGCGTATTCAAAATATCTTGCGCGAAAAGGTGGACAAAAGAACGTCTGAACTGAAAGTGGCTTTGGAGGACAAGGACAGGCTTATCTCTGTGATAGGGCATGACCTGAAGAATCCGATGTTTGCTATCGTAGGCTCGCTCGACCTGCTCAAGAACAAGGAGGACCAGATGTCTAAGGAGGAGAAGAGCCAGCTTATAGATGAGGTGCGCTTTGAGGCGAAAACGCTTCAGGATGAGATGGTGAGGCTTGTGGAGTGGGCTAAGTCAAAACGTGAAGAGCTGGTGTGCAATATCTCGGACACAAATCTCAGCCTTGTTGCTAAAAATGTCTTTATGTTGCTCGAAGGGGTGGCAGAGCAAAAAAAGATAGAACTGAAGCAGAATATAGATCTGAAGCATTATGCTCTGGTCGATTCGCGTATGTTAGGCACAATTTTGCGAAACTTGATGGGTAATGCAGTGAAATTCACACCTGCTGGAGGCTCCATCTCGCTCAATGCTTTTGAGAGGGACAACCGAATTGTTGTGAACGTGATAGATTCGGGTGTGGGAATGGATGATGCACAATTGGCTAAACTGCTTGATGCAGAAGATAATACATCGACGAAAGGCACTAATAACGAGGAGGGCACAGGACTTGGGTTCCGCATCTGTCAGGACTATGTGAAGCGAAATAAAGGTTCTATCTTAGTTAAGAGCGAAAAAGGCAAGGGCACAACCGTGACGCTTGAGTTCCTTAAGTCTGATAGTGTAATAAAAGAGGCGGAGGTTGTGAAAGATGTTGAGTTTGAGGTAGATAGAGGACTGACGGAGGGCAATACAATTCTGATTGTTGATGACGATTATCTGATATGCAGAAATCTTTCGGCTATACTGGATCCTTACGTCAATGTTATTGTTGCACATAACGGTGCGGAGGCGTTGAAACTGGCGGAAGAGAATTTGCCGGACATGATTCTGAGTGATGTCGATATGCCGGAAATGAATGGTATTGAGCTGGGTAAAGCGTTGAACTCTTCGGATAAGTTAAACCATATACCGGTCATATATCTTTCGGCAAAGGGCGATGAACAGGATAGACTGCGAGGGCTTGTGAATGGGGCCGTGGATTATATTTCAAAGCCTTTCAGTCAGACCGAGTTGCTGATAAAGGTTTGTAATCAGTTAAAGATAAGGCAGAAACAGCAGTCGTTGATTCTTTCGACTCATCTGAAACGAAATGTTAAAAAGCAGGAAAAGATAGAGGAACCTGCAGCTCTGAATCCGTTCACTAAAGATTTCATCGCAGTCTTGGACAAACGGTATTCGGACAGCAGAGTGTCTGTTGAAGACCTTGCAAGTGACATGAACATGAGTCAGTCAACTTTGAATCGAAGGGCGAGGTCTATCGTTGGCAAATCGCCTCTCGAAATGCTGAACGAATACAGACTGAATATGGCGGCTCAGATGCTGAAAGATGATAAGGCAGGGAAGAGCATAAGTGACATCGCGTATGATGTGGGTTTCAGTGATCCTGCATATTTCACAAAGAAATTTAAAGACTATTTTGGTTGCACGCCTTCTCAAATTTAGAATTTGAGAAGGTTTCTTTTTTTTCCTGCTTTTGTTACATCGGATTCTGATTTTTGTGCCGAAGTTGTTTTTTTTGTATCGTTTTTTAACAAAAGTCAATCAAAATTTGTTACTGTGATTTTCAATTGTTAGTTTTGTCTCATCTGAATAATACAGACTAATTACGAAACAAGGATGATAGCTTCTCGTGGAGTTGTTTTCTTGCGCATATATTTATATAAAAGGAATTGTACAGTATGAGTTTTTTTAGCAGATTAAGAAGGGTGGCGTTTTGTTTATGCACGTCGTTTGCTTTCTATAGTGCAGATGCTGGCGTGGTAATAAACGAGATTATGCCGTGTAACGTTTCGACGTTGCTTAATGACTATTATAATTATACAGGCTGGCTCGAATTATATAATTCGGGCGAGGCCGACGTGAACCTTAAAGGTTACGAGTTTAGAAATATCACAGGCTCAAAAAACAAGTTGAAGTGGGCCTGGAAAATTGAAGATTCGGTCGTCGTTAAAGCAGGAAAGTATAAAGTGATCTTTTTTGACGAGGAGAAGGGTAAGTCAAAAACGCACGCTCCGTATAAAATTGACTCGGACGGCGGCACACTTGTCCTTTTGGACGGTAAAGGCAACGAGGCTCATTCGCTAATATATAAGGCGCAAGAGTCTGGCTATTCTTTCGGGTTGAGCGGCTCGGACAAAAATTATATGCTTCCGACTCCTGGCGAGAAAAACAGCGGTTGCTACTCTAATTTTTGTGCGCTTCCGAAGTTTAACGGCGCTGCTCCGGGAACTTACAATTCTAAGTCTGAGGTTGGCGCAGTCACTTTGTATTGCGTGACAAGGGATGCGCGCATTTACTACACATTGGATGGCAGCGAGCCTGACATAAATGACACGTTGAATACATTCTTGTATTCAGGTGAGATAAAGCTGAATGAGGAAGGAAATACTGTAATCAGGGCAAGGTCGTATAGAGATGATGCTTTGCCGAGCAAAATTGTCACAGGTTCGTTTATCTTTGCTGACGAAGGTTTTCATGACAAATGCGGTGGGTTCTCTGTGCCTGTTGTCTCTATTGTTGCGGAACCTGACCATTTTTATAGCGACCAGATTGGAATTTATGTAAAAGGCGAGAATGGAATCGAAGGGAAAGGAGACTGCGGTAATGGTGTGGACGAGAAAAGAAATTATAATCAGGATTGGAAGCGTCCGGTTAATTTCGAGTTTATAGAGAATGGCAATGTAAAGGTGTCTCAGAGCCTTGAGGCTGCTGTTATGGGCGGCTGTTCGAGAGGTGATAACAGAAAATGGAAGTCTCTTAAAATTACAGCGTCAAAAAAGCAGGGAAGCGGCGGAAACTTAATCGGCTACAAAGACTTTTTCGAGGATAAGAGCAATATGGAGTTCAAGGCTGTGCAGCTTCGTAACGGTGGTAATGATTATGACGGAGTTCGTATTCGTGACGGTGTTATGCAGGCTATCCTGAACGGTATGGATGTGGACAGACAGGCTTATCGTCCGGTGGCTTTCTACATTAATGGCGAGTATGGCGGTCTGTTCGGATTGCGCGAGAGGACAAATAAGGATTATGTCTATTCTAATTATGGCTATGAAGAGGAGGACCTTGACGTGATAGAAATAACGGCAAAGGACGGAATCACGGCGTCAACCGGAACAGCAGACTACTTTAACGAAATGATAAAGGTGGCTGGCGAAAATCAGTCTGACGCTGGCTATATGGCGAAAATGTCAAAATACATGGATGTTAACGAGTATGTGGATTACATGACTTTTGAACAGTACATTGTGAATACAGACTGGCCGGGTAATAATATTAAGGTTTGGAGAGAAAGGAATCATGGCGTATTCCGCTGGCTCGTTTATGACACGGACTTCGGATTTGGCTTGTATCAGTCTTACGGACCTAACTATTGCGACCCTGACATGAACACGATAAAGTTCAGCACGGGTGAGTCTGAACAGAAAAACTGGGCTAATGAGGAAGAGTGGCAGTGCGAACTTTTCAAAAATTTGCTTGGCAATAAGGATTTCCAGAAAAAGTTCATAACAAGAAACTTGTTCAATTTGAAGAAGTTCTATTGTTACGAAAGGGTTAAGCCGATAATAGACTCTATGGCCGCTTTGGCGAGCGGTGAATATTGTGCCATGAAGTCGAATGAACATTATGACGCGTCTGGAAAACTGGAAACGAGCGACGAGATTAAGAGTATGTACACTTTTGCAGAAAAACGCAGCAAGGTGATTCCGAAACATATTAAGGAGTATTTTAAGCTTGGGGAAATTGTTGATTTGTCCATCTCTTCTAATGTGGAGGGCGCACGGTACTTGATAAACGGAGAGCCTTATGACAGCAGTTCTTATAAAGGTACGTATTATGCGGACTTGGAACTTTCTGTGGCTCCTATTCCGCCAAAGGGTTATGAATTTGACTCTTGGTCTTTGTCGGCTTCTATCTCCGAGGTGCTTCTGAGCGATTCTGCGTCATGGGCTTATTACTATGACAGCTTGCCTCCGGCTTCGGACTGGAACAGCGTGGGCTTTGATGATTCCGAATGGAGCCGTGGCAAAGGTAAGTTTGGCTATCCGGTTTATGATACGGAGCTTAAGTATGATGATGAGGATAACAAGCCTATGACAGCCTATTTCAGAACATCTTTTAATCTGAAGGACACTGCAGCTTACACTGCTATCAAGGCCAAGATTGCTTATGACGACGGTTACGTTATCTATGTAAACGGCAAGGAGGTCGCTCGTAAGAATATGCCGGAAGGTGATATAGATTTCTCTACTCCGGCTCTTGAATACGTTAATGATGTGTCCGAATCGGTCGAGTTCCCTTCAAGTTTTCTGAGAAGTGGCGTCAATGAGATTGCGGTAGAGGTGCATCAGAATGTTAAAACAAGTTCTGATTTCGTGTTCAGTATGACTGTGGCTGGTGTTACAAATAAGGATGGCGGCTCTAAGGGTGTCTTCTCTGCTATTTTGACAGGACCGATGGAAATGAAGGCTAAATTTGTGAAGGTTGATTGCGTTAAGCCTAATCTTGTCATTAACGAAATTTGCTCTTCTAACGACTCTATCGCTGATGATTTCTACGGATTTAAGCCAGACTGGATCGAGATTGTGAATCGTGGCGACGAACCGGTCAATCTGGCAGGTCTATATCTGACTGATAAAATCAGCAATCTGAAGAAAAGCATGATTCCTTATGACAAATACTACGATTCTGCTTCTGTAATACAGCCGGGAGAGGCTAAAGTTGTTTGGGCTGATAATGCGGAATATCTTGGGCTTTTGCATCTCGGATTCAAAATCTCTAACGAGTCGGTTTCTACTTTGTGCCTGTCTTGGGAAGATGAAGATAACGAGTTGCATGTCATAGATTCGGTTACGTATGATGTTCATCCGAAAAATGGTTCTTACGGAAGAATAGGAGACGGCGAGGAATGGAGCGTGATGTATGCTGACAAGCAGCAAGCCGAAGGCAGCATTTGTGGCGACTCTGCGTATTATACTACGTACCGTCAGCTAAACTCGTCAAAAGCGCCAGATTTCATCTCTATGGCGTTGTGTTCAGATGTTGAGCCTTTTGCGGCTAATGATGATGCGATTGTAGCTTATCCGAAATTGGTGGATGAATGTGTCTTCGTTTCAGGTCTGGATGGTGAAACCGCAGCTTGCACCGTATTCAGTAGCATGGGTGCTGTGGTTGGAAATTGGGCGTGTGTGAGAGACGGAGAGTGCATAAATTTGGCAGATTTGCCGTCTGGAACATATATTTTGAGGTTAATTTCAAAAAAAATGACAAAAAACGAGAAAATTTTGAAGAAATAATTTGCAGATTGCCAAATAAGTTGTACATTTGCATATACAAAAATATAATTTTGAAAACGTAAACATAATATTTAAAAACGTAGGGCTGCCTTGTCGTGAGACAAGGCAGTTTTGTTTTGCTGACTTTTGATTTGCGGTTCAGACAATTTTTTATTTTTCTCATAAGTCCATCTTTTTTTATGTAACTTTTGCAAGAAAAGATAATTTTTTAGAATAAATCGATTGGTCGGATTGCTTGAAAATAGGGTGACGAGATAGCAACCGTTCGTATTTCTGAGTTCTTCATTGTTATGCTATGTGATAACCCTTGATGCCACAAAGGTATAGAAAGAGATGCAGGCGAAAAGAGAATGATAATAAATTTCTTTCGTCTTCATTTCAATTATAGCAATTTCTTTAGTTCCTCTATGTCGGGCAATGCTTGCTTCAGTTTTTCTGGCATTTCGTCCGAAGTTTTGTATGTTGCAACTCCTAATGGCTTGTCGTAGTCTTGGATTACATACTCAACATACTTTTTGTCGGCACTCTTGCATAAGACTATACCGATTGACGGATTTTCGTGTGGCTTACGCATTTGGTCGTCCACTAAACGAAGATAGGTGCATAATTGTCCCAAATAAGAAGATTTGAATGCTCCTTTTTTTAATTCAATCACCACGAGTGCGTTCAGTTCTCGGTTAAAGAAAATTAAGTCAGGGAAATGTTCCACTCCGTACACCTCCAATTTGTACTGATTGCCGACAAAAGCAAAGTCACGTCCAAAGGCGAGAATAAACTTCTTAATATTGTGTATGATTTCCTGCTCTATGACTCGTTCGTCAATATCTTCTTTGTCTCGCTCGCCAAGTTCCTCTACATTGATAAAATTTAGAAGATATTCATCTTTGAACATTCCAATGGCTTTCAATGACTGTCGGGCATCGGGTATCTTCTGAACAAAGTTATTGGCAATCTCACCTTGATGATTAAACAAATCATCCTCAATTCTTGCCGTCAATACCTCTTTGCTCCATTTATTTGCAATAGCTTGACGAATGTAGAACAGACGCTCTGCAAGTGTTTTGGTCTTGCGGACAATAATCATATGATGTGTGAATCCCAATCCCAAGAATGAAGCAATATCAAAATTCTCTTTTTGAGGGCTTTCGCAAGGAATCAATAACTGCGTATCTATTTCGCTAACCGCAGTTAGCGATTTATCACCACCTAATCCGCTAACCGTAGTTAGCGATTTCAAGTCCTCGCGCCAAGTCTCATAGAATTGACGCATAAATTTGATGTTCGCAGCAGAGAATCCACGAAGTCCCGGTAATTCTTTCTGTAATCGTTCGCTAATGGTTTCTATTGCACCTTTGCCCCAAAAACCATTACGGGAGTTTTCTGACACATATTTACCAATGCCATAATATAGCGATAATTGTTCTTTGTTAGCAATGGAAACTGCACGATATTGGCTTTGCAATATCGCCTCCTTGATAATCCCTACGGCTTCGATGTAAACTTGTATCTCACTCATATCTCCTTAAATTTTCTACAAAGGTAAGGAATAATACCAAACAAACGCAAATACCATTGATTCAATCACCCCCTTTTAAGCAAATTATTTGAACTTTTGCAAATTAATTCGTATATGGCAGGTTTTACGATGTAATTATCGTAGAAGGAGATATTAAAGAATAGACCCTTGCAACAATCCTGACATGCCAGATTGTGATTTGATATTGGGCGGTTCTCCGTGCCAAGATTTTAGCATTATTTGGGAACAGCCAGGACTGAATGGAGGGCGAGGTAATTCAATACTTACCCTTAATCAACTCAGCAAACACCATAGCAGAGAGCCCGATTTGCTTGGCGAGGCGTTCCTATCTTAGGAGGTTGGGCGTGGTAGTTAGGCTAAAACCATCTGCCACCGATTTGAAAACCGAAGTCTCCCGAAGATTAATTATTTTTGCTTTATGAAACTGTTTGCAATTTGATATATGCGGATGAAACAAGTAAATTAGCATTGAACCCCCGTTATTAAATGAAGTACAGACGTCTTCGGTTGATTATTCCAGCGTTTTTATGTAAAAATGTTGCTAAAGGAAATTTGCCATCACAATTTTTCACTATTTTTGCGTTCTAATCTAAGATAAAGTGTATTCGAATGAGGCTTTTAAGATATTTTGTATTGTTATTGGTCGTTTTTTTGTCGTCTTGTTCTGTGAAGCAGCAGATTAAGAGGGCTGACAAAAAATATGAGATAGGGGAGTACTATAAGGCTGCCGGCATTTATCGTTCGGCTTATCCTCGTGTGAATGTGTCTAAAGATCGTGCGACTAAAGCTTATGTGGCTTATCGTGCGGCTGATTGTTATCGGCTTGTGAATGAAAATGACAGGGCGGAGAGGTATTTCTCTAATGCTGTGCGTTATAAATATAAGGATAGCACAGTCTATCTTGATTATGCAGAGGTGTTGCGAAAGAATAAAAAGCCAAAGGATGCAATTGCGAACTATGATGTTTATTTGCAGTTTCAGCCAAATAGCTTGGTGGCAAAGAATGGCAAAGAGGCTGCGCTGCAGGCTGTAGAGTGGCAGAAAAATCCTACTCGATACAAAATCAGCAAGATGGACAAGTTGTCTTCTAAAAAGACGGAGAGTTGTCCGGCTCATCCGGGAGGCGACGGCGATGTGGTCTATTTCGCTTCATCCCGCGAGGTCAAGGGACAGGCTCGTAAAAAGATGAGCAACATTACCGGTGTGCCCAATAAGGATATGTATGTGGCAAGACGAAACTCGCTTGGCGAATGGGATAATATAGAGTCGCTGGAAGGTGAGCTTAACTCTCCGGACGATGAGGGTAGCCCATCTTTTTCTAGTGATGGAAAGGTCATGTATTTTACTCGTTGCCGTTCGGTAAAAGGTGAAAGCTTGGGTGCGGAGATTATGTCCGCAACTCGCTCTGGCGGCAAATGGGGCAAGCCGACTAAGGTGGAATTGTCTAAGGATAGCTCTGTGACTTTTGCTCACCCGACGGTCTCGCCCGACGGAAAGTTTCTCTATTTTGTGTCTGACATGAAAGGCGGGTTCGGGGGTAAGGATATATGGAGGAGCGAAATCAACGGCGGCAAGTATGGAGCTCCGGTGAATCTTGGTCCGTCGATAAACACGGCTGGTAACGAAATGTTCCCTTGCATGAGAGAGGATAGCACACTGTTCTTTTCGTCGGACGGTCTTCCTGGGTTTGGCGGACTGGATATATTTTTCGCAAAGGAAAATCAAGACAATTCATGGACGGTGAGGAATATGATGTATCCTATAAATTCTAATGCTGACGATTTTGGCATAACGTTCGCCGCCGGAGGAAAAAAAGGTCTTTTCTCTTCTAACAGAGAGGAACGTAAAGGGTATGATAAATTGTGGGAGTTTGAATTGCCTGATGTTGTTTTTGAAATAACCGGAAGGGTTGTCTCGACAGATGGCGAAGGATTGGCTGACGCAAATGTGCGTGTGGTCGGAAACGATGGGACAAATGTTAAGCTGAAAACTAAAAAGGACGGGTCGTTTTCTTATCCGCTGAAGAAGGAGGTGCAGTATGTGCTTCTGGGCACTTGCCGCGGATTCCTGAACCAGAAGGAGCAGGTGTCAACTGTCGGTCTGGAAGATAGCAAGTCGTTCCCGTTGCAGTTCAATCTTGCTTCTATAAGCAAGCCGGTTGGTCTGGACAATATCTTTTTTGAATTTGGGAAGGCTTCTCTCACGGCTGAGTCTTCTGGGTCGCTAGACAAACTAGTTAAGCTTCTGAAAGATAATCCTAATATTACGATAGAGATTGGAGCTCATACGGACCGTGTGGGGTCTGCAGACGGCAACCTTGCTCTTTCGGGCAAACGCGCGCAGTCTGTTGTGGACTACCTGATTAAAGGGGGGATCGATGCGGAGCGCCTGACAGCAAAGGGGTATGGCAAAACGCAGCCGGTGACTGTTGACAAGGCTCTTGCGGGCAAATACGAGTTCTTAAAAGAGAATGATGTGCTTGACGATGCGGTTATTGATGCGTTAACTCCTGAACAGCAGGAGGTGGCTAATCAGATTAATCGTCGAACTGAGTTTCGTGTGCTGAAAACAACGTACAAAATGTATTAAGGCATAATCAGATGGTTGCGCTTGGGCGTTGTGTATGCGCATAAGTTTGATATTGTGAAAAAAATAAATTAATATTCTTCCATGTTAATAAGAATATACGAAGAGAACCCTAATCAGAGGGAAGTTGATAAGGTTGTGCAGTTTTTGAGAGACGGCGGCCTTATCGTTTATCCGACAGATACTATTTACGGTCTGGGCTGTGACATCTTTAACGCAAAGGCGGTTGAAAAGATTTGCAGGTATAAGAAGATTGACCCGAGAAAGGCCAACCTCTCTTTTATCTGTTACGATTTGAGCAACATAAGCGAATATGCGAAGGTGGACAATCAGACGTTTAAGTTGATGAAAAAAAACCTTCCGGGCGCTTTTACGTTCATTTTGAACGGGAACAGCAATTTGCCTAAGTTGTTCCGGAATAAAAAGACGGTCGGGATACGTGTGCCGGACAATAATGTGATACGTGAATTGGTAAAGGGGCTCGGCAACCCTATCCTTTCCACATCCGTAAAGGATGACGATGATGATATTTTGGAATATTTCACAGACCCGGAACTGATTCACGAACGGTTAAGCAACATTGCAGATGTTGTGATTGACTCCGGTTTTGGAGAACTGGACCCTTCGACTATTGTTGACTGTACGGGCGACGAACCGGTAATCGTGCGTCAGGGGAAGGGTGTCCTTGAGTTTTAAGGAGGTTTTGTATGTGGGTTGTTTTAGCAATATGTTCGGCTCTGCTTCTCGGTATTTACGACGTTTTTAAGAAACGCTCTTTGAGGGACAATGCGGTTATTCCGGTGCTTTTCCTCTCGATTGTTATCTCGACGTTTATGTTCGTGCCGATTGTGGTCTTGTCTGTTGTTTCGGAGGATTTTAAAGATTCTGAGCTGTATGTGCCTAAGGCTGATTTGGAGGCTCATCTCTATATCTTTGTCAAGGCTGTGATTGTACTGGGGTCTTGGATTTGCGCCTACTTTGGCATGAAGAATATCCCGATTACGATATTTTCGCCGATAAGGGCAACTCAGCCGATATGGACGCTGATAGGGGCGGTTGTGTTTTTCGCGGAAGTGCTTTCGGGGTGGCAGGTGGCCGGCGTCGCGCTGACAATCGTGTCGTTCTATTTTTTCTCGATAGCGGGGCTGAAAGAGGGTGTGTCGTGGAAGTCTAACCGTTGGGTGTGGCTCGTGATTTTGGCTACGCTTCTGGGGGCGGTGAGCGGACTTTATGACAAACACTTGATGAGGCTGTTCGACAGAATGACTGTGCAGGTGTATAGCTCTGTTTATCAGACTATTCTTATGGCTGCGGTCTTGTTCTTTTTGTGGTATCCTAATAGAAGTAAAACAACTCCGTTTCAGTGGAGGTGGTCTATTGTCGGAATATCTGTGTTCCTGATACTTGCGGATTTCGTCTATTTCAAAGCTTTGTCGATGGACGATGCTCTTATCTCGGTGGTCTCTACAATTCGCAGGTCGGGGGCGGTGGTGCCGTTTGCTTACGGAGCGCTGTTCTTGCATGAAAAGAATCTGAAGGTCAAGACGGTGCTGCTTTGCGGTGTGCTGACGGGTGTGTTTTTGTTATATGTAGGTAGTTAAATTTTTCAGGTATGAAGAGATGTTTTTCTTATATAGTCACGTTTCTTGTGACATTTTTTTCTGCGAATGTTTTTGCGGAGAACGGGTCTTTTGACCCTGTGGCCATTTTGCCTGGCGAGTACTTCCCGACCTTTAGTTGTGATAATCAGGTGTCGCTGCTGACGAGTGTGAAGGAGGGTAAGGACAGCTGTGCCAAAGGCCCGTTCGGGAAAGATATTTGCGTTGAAGTCTTTGAGAAAGATTATTTGCAGTATAAAACGTCGCAAGTGGCTCGTCTGACAATAAAAAAGTACAAGAGGAAGTCGGATGGTGTTGAGTTTATTGCGGTTGTGAATAGTGTGCAAACCCCGATAGAGGATTCAAAAATCCAGTTCCTTGATTGTAACAACCAAAACAACAAGCCGTTGACAATCAAGCTGATGGAGCCTGTCGGACTTATGGACTTTGTTGACAAGGACAGTATGGCTGCTAAAGGTTGGACAGAAGATTACGTGCGGAATAAGATGGATATGCTGTTTTTGTCGTACAAGATGACTCCCGGCAGCAATGATATTGTTGTCACGCTAAATAACAAAGAATATTTGGCAAAAGAAGATTACGAGAAGTTGCGTTCTGTACTTAAAAGTGAGAGCCTGACACTGAGCTGGAACGGGGATTCGTTTGATAAGAAGTGAGCAACCGTCTTCTGGAAGGTGTAATAGATAAAAAAAGCGGCCGTGTTGG
The DNA here is from genome assembly GCA_017632345.1 of Paludibacteraceae bacterium. Lineage (GTDB taxonomy): Bacteria > Bacteroidota > Bacteroidia > Bacteroidales > Paludibacteraceae > RGIG9379. The sequence continues at coordinate 49,847 of JAGBRL010000035.1, read as the reverse complement.
TCGCTTTTCTTATGTTGGCTTCCATGAATTATGTCGAGGTGATTTAGAACGACACTTGTAATTTATGGAAGTTGCCTTATGTTTCCATAAACTTTCTCTACAAAAGTCTTTGTCCGTTGATTACAAGTTCAAAGTTTGTATTCAGATATTCGGCAGCTTTGCGGCTAAGCATCATTCGGCCAAGGAAAATCTCAAAGTAATTCATCACAGCAGAGATGGACGTGTCGATAGTGATGTCCAGCACAAGAGACTTATTGTCGTTCTTGAAGTATAGCTTGGAAGATTCTACCGCATAGTTCACACGGTCATGTATGTCGAAAGACGGAATGTCTCTGTTCCTCACACGAGTGCGTCTTACGTCGCATTTGTCGGCAATAATCAGCGCCGCCGCTACCGGGTTTACCGCAGATGCAGTGCCTTCGTCATGATTTCCTATAGCGCTGACGACAAGAGCGACCTCTTCGGCCGGCATGCCCATGTTGTCGAGGATTCGGAACGCAAGGACAGCGCCGCTCTGAGCGTGTTCCACGCGGTTCACCACATTGCCGATATCATGAAGATACCCTGCTATTCGCGCAAGTTCAACCTCTCTGTCTGAATAACCTAAGGTTTTGAGAATCATAGCCGCTGTCTCAGCTGTCTTCACAACGTGTCCGAACGAGTGTTCCGTGAAGCCCATTGCGGCAAGCACCTTATCGGCCTGCGAGATGTAAGCTTTTATAGTTTCGTTTTCACGTACAATGTCGTACGTGATTACCTTTTTAGAATCTGTGGCCATTTGCGATTAATTTTTTTGTTAGAAATAAGGTTAGACACATTAGCAAAAGAACACGGAAGATAAATCTCCTCCGCGTTCCGTGAAATCTAAAAAATGTATGAATATGGAAAATTGAAAAATTATTCTTCAGAACCCTCTCCTTCGCTCTGTTTTACCATCAAGTCCGTCTTTCCTGCAGAAACTAGGATGTTGTACCAGTTCACAAGTTTTTTCACATCTGTAGGATAAACGCGGTTACGGTCGAAGTTAGGGAGAATTTCAGCGAAGAAGTCAAACAGCTCCTGATTGCTGCTCTTAGAATTTAGCCCAACTTTTTCGGCGTTGTATTTTTCCTTGATAGTGCAGAACACGTCAACCAGCGGCACTTCACCATCTTCTGTAAACATTGCAATGTCGGCAAGAGAGATAACTCTTTCGTGAGCGTATGCCGGTGTGCGCTTTTTAGTTTCCAACGCTTCCACGATCAACATGTTCTTTCCTTGCGAAACCAACTCGTACAAACCCGGTTTCCCTGCGATAGACAATATCCTTTTTAACATAATCTACTTTATTTTAAATCTATAATTGTTACTAATTTATTATTTCCGTTAGTTTATTTGTGCAAATGTAGTAATCAAAATAAAAATATACAATTTTTTCAGACAAATTCTATAAATTAGGTCTGTGGCGTTGCTTTCAAATTAAAACAAGTTGGCTGCAAGTTCTAATTTTGAGGCCCGCTTAAGGTGAGTTCTATAAATTCACCGTTTATATTAAAAACTGCAAATCGTGGATTGATAAACTTTTCGGCACTTTTGATTTGTTTTGGCAACTTGCTGAATGTCAGCCGGTCACAGTGCCCGCTCAGTTTCCTTCTTTCGCTATGCAATTTCCGCGAAATAAATTCAAAAGCTCCTCGAAATGAATTTATAGAACCCACCTTAAAATAAAATCGTATGTGTGTTCGTTATATCAATTAGAGCTTGATTGTCTGTCCGAAGCAAAAAAAGCAAGTAATATGTTGAAAGGTACAAAAAAAATGTTATCTTTGTGGCTTGAGTGTTCACGACGGATGTAACAGGTGCTATTTGAGATTCGTGAATGGGGCTAAAGCCTTATTGAAAATTATAAAGTTAGATGATAAAAAAAATGTGTAATATATTTCAGACTTTAACTGGTTGTCTAAAGGGGAATTTTTTTGTCAGGAGGAGCTTGTTGTCGGTTCTGCTGATGGCATTGAGTTTTTCGGCTGTCGGTGCGGACTTCTATGGCTTGTTTCCGGACCCTCTCGTGAATGTTGCGTTTTCGCAAATGAAGGAGGATGAGGATGGCTCCAGAATTGTTGATTGGAGCCTTGATGACTGTCTGCCTTTGACAAAGATTGTTTTAAAAAGATCAGATTACAAACTTAGTGTTAATGATCAGAAACATAAGGATTTAACGCACGTTATTTCTATTCCTTGCGTAACTCCTAACAAAGTTTTCACTCTCGACAAACCGACATCTTTCAAAGAGATGGGATTTTTGTTCGAGAAGGATCTCAAAGGTAAGAAGGCGTCGCTTACGTTCAAGAGGAATGGTAAGCCGGACTCCCTTTTCATTGGTGTTGAGCCGGTGTTGGGACAGGTTAAGTTTGCTCCGCCAACCATTAAGGTTAGGTCTGGTAACGACATCTTTTTCTGTCGCGGTGAACTCCACTCCTTTGTGGCTTCTGTGCCGGATGGCTTCCGCGCAGACGAGGTTAAATACAACTGGTATGTTGATGGCGAGAAGATGACCGGACGTCACGACCGATGGTTTGATACCTATTCACGAACAAATTGGGCGGATGGCGAACATTACGTGCAGTGCGAGGTTTATGTTGACGGCGAGGCTCCTTCTCCAAAGGGAACGTTCAACGTGGTGCAGCTGCCGGGCGCGAACTGTGAGTTCTCTGTGAAGGCGATTCCTTATTGGGGGGCGGAGTGTGAGGATGACACTTCGGGCGCTGACCTCAGATATAATTACAAGTCGGAATGGGGTAGCTTTGTCATAACTCCTATGGAGGAGTATGTGCATTTCTATTTGGAGGTGATAAACAGAAAAGTCTCTACCTTTACCGTTACAAACGACGAGGCGATTCCTAATTTTAAATTGATAAACAAAAGCGAGGCGGACCAGGACTTTATGTTCTTCTCGCTTCCTGTGAATATGAAGGCTCAGGCAAAAGAGCCTTACACAACGCATAAGGTTTACTTCAGATTTGAAGGTGACAATATCAATTACTCTATGACTCCGTATGCGTTTCCGGAAATCACAGCGTCGCCAGACACTGTGGAGATTTGCGAAAACTCTTTCATTATGGGCGAGCCTGTGACTTTGAATGCGGAGCAGGTTGGGCTGGCTAAGGATACGTACGGTTTTCAGTGGTATTATTCAACAGAGGTTAACGGAAAGTATGAGCCGGTAGAGAATGCTACCTCCAAGGTCTTTACGCCGTATCGTGTGGGGTATTACAAGGCGGAGGTGTCCGACGGTGTCTTTTCTGCAATGTCCGCTCCTGTTGTTGTGAAGAGGAAGACTGATCATTGTGTTAGCGTGGAGATTATGGGCGAACGTGGCGTCGATTATGTCTGCGCAAAGTCTAAACTTTATCTGCACTCTTCTATCTCTGGCAGCAACTACACTTATCAGTGGAAGGTTGGGAAATTGGACGGCTCTGAGCTTAAAAATATAAATGGTGCCACAAATGCAGAGTATGTGGCTGCGGCAAATAAAAAAGGCGAGGCTTACTTCTTGGAGGTTAAGCATGCAGGGCAGGTTGTCTTGTCTAAGCCTTTTGTGGTGAGGGAGATTGCTAAGTTGCCGGCTTCTAAAGATTTGGAAATTACGGCGTTGCCTTTGTCTGTGTGTCAGGGGCGTTCGGTTAATATATTCGCCAATTTGGAACTGAAAGAGAAGGAACGTCGCGAATCTAAATCAAGGAGTCAGTTTATTTATGAACTGTACAAGAAAGGATTTGTGGGCAATGAGCTTGTTAAGAGCGAACTTTCTAATAAGACAAGTCTGCACACAACTCAGCTGATAAACGAGTCTGCCACATATTATGTGGACCTTGTAGGGTGCGACGGCAGGCTGCGTTCTAAGTCTGAGGTTACAATCAATGTGGTTAATGATGACAGATGCTCTTCGAGTGTATTCTATGTCAAGCCGACGGGTAATGACTATAACGACGGTTTGTCGTGGGGTACGGCTTTCCAGACTTTGAAGCATGCTATAGAGGTAGCTTTTGAAATCAGAAATACGGATCTTTATAAGAACCAGCCGATAGAGATACATCTGGCCGCCGGAACTTATGCTTCGTCGAACGGATATGACTTCCCGGATAATACCACTATCTATGGAGGGTATGACGAAGAGCCGGTTGACGGAACTCTTAGCGCCACTCTTCGCAACCCTAAAAGCCCGGCAAACATAGAGGGTAAGCTTACTACGCTAACTGCAGAAAGCACATTCTCCAGAATCGTTAAACTGACAGACAGAAAGGATGTCAAGTTTGTGGGTATATGTTTCAACGGAGAGGCTATATCTAATGAGTCTTGGCTTAACGGACGTGCTATTTATGCAGACGGCTCGTCTGTGACTTTGGACTCTTGCTGGGTCACTAATTTCTACATGTCGGTGAATCAGGGTAATCCGATTACTGCGGTGTCTATGCTGAAGAGGCGTGCGGAACGTACAGATTTCAGGCCGACTCTGACTGTCCGCAACACAACCTTCTCGGCGAACAAGGGGGGCGATATAGGCTCTTGTATCGGACTGCTGTCAGACTGCGATGTGGAAATAGCAAACTCTGTGTTTAACAACAACACGACTAAGTATAGCGGAGGGGTCGCTTTGCTCTCTTTCAATGCGAGCCCGAAGGTGAACATCTTGAACTCCACGTTCTACGACAATACGTGCCAGAATGGTATCGGATATTACGGGCGTACCGTGATCCGTATGGTGGGTGGCAATCCGGAACTGAACATATACAGTTCTACGGTCTGCGGACGTTTCTATAAGGAAGACGGCAAACTTAGAATTTACAACTCTATTATTGAGTGCGCCGGTCGTGCGGATGTGTATGAGAACAATTATCCTAAAGAGTCAACTTTTGTGGACGATGACCAGAAGGACCTTGAAAAGAACGATAAGCCGTTCCTCGCTAATTTCAGAGGCGGAATCGGAGGAAAGCTTCAGAGCAAAGGCGGCTTGACTCAGGTGCTTGTTCCGGCTAACTTGCTTGAAATTGTTTCGCAGGCAGGAGCTCCTCATAAGCTGACTCCTACAGATCAGCGCGGCTTCCCTCGTAACGAGATGGCAAGCACTTACGGAGCGTATGATTTGGACCACTCGGCGTTCATCAGACTCACTTATGAGGCTTGTCCAGACTACAAGAACACAGAAGGGTCGTTTGTGGCTTCTGTTGTCGGACTTAGAAATCCTAAATATCAGTGGGTGAATAACTACTCTAATGTGGAAGGCGCTACAACTAAGGATATTGAGAAACTAGGAATAGGAACTTACTGGCTGGAGGCGACTGGCGAGGACGCAAGCGGACGTGTGATTACCATCTCTTCAAACGAAATACGAATTTCTGACATCTGCGAAGAGCCGGGCGTGTTTTTTGTCAAGACTCCTCTGAAGGGTGGTAATGACTTGTATGCTGGCACGACTTGGAACCAGGCTTATGCAACTGTGGACAAGGCGATAGAGGCTGCCATGGAGTATAAGAAGCGCGAAGGTGAGTCTAAGCCTGTGAGCATACATGTGGCTGAGGGTGTTTACTCTCCGTCTGACGACAAGGGGTTTGCTTTCCAAAAGAGCGGATTGCCGGTTTCTAATATTGTTGTCTATGGCGGATACCCGGCTAATGCGTCGAATAACTCTGTGCGAATGCCTAAGAAGGTAGGGGCTGAAGAGGGGTATTCGACAGTGTTCACTGCCGCCTCGCCAAAGGGAAAGATTTTCTCTTCAAACTCAAAGACGAAGGGCTTGACTTTTATAGGAATACAGTTTGTCGGGACAGACAGCGTGCCGTCTTCAACGTCTGCAATATCTATAGACGGAGGAACGGTAACGATGGACTCTTGCGAGTTCAGAAACTTCAGGGCTGGTAAAAAGTCTGATGTGAATCCGTTGATGTCTGTGACTAAAACATCTGAGCTTACTCTGCGGAATTGTGTGGTGAGAGACAATTCAGCATGGATGTCAGCTGGTGTTTATATGAAAAATAAGGGCAATAAGTCTTTGGTGAAACTTGTGAATGTCACATTTATGAACAATGTGTCTGAAGGTGATGGCGGCGCTGCAATTTATGTTGACGGAGCTTCTGCGGATATAAGGATGTACAACTCTACAATGTACGGAAATGCGTGCGTGTCTGGAGAAAATGATGCGGCGGGAACAATTAGGCTGAAGGGAGGAGAGTCGAGCCTGAAGGTCTATAACTCCACGCTTCTGGGAACTTACTATCGTGAGTCCGGTTCTCTGAAGTTCTATCACTCTATGGTTGAGGCTGTGGGTGGCTATTATGTAAACGCTAATAGTTACGTGGCTTACCCTCGTTTGGAAAAGCTTGCGGACAAGATGCCGGAAGACCAGAAGAGGGCGTTCCGGAGCAATTTTGAAGACTCGCTGTCTTACGGAGGTTTCACGCCTGTCTTGAAGCCGCTGAAGAGAGATGGCTCTACGTTCTTCAGCCGTGTGAGTTCGCTTGTCTCTATAGATGGTGTGGACTTGTCTAAAGACCAGAGAGGCGAAGCGCGTCCGCCGCTGTCAATCTTGGGCGCTTGCGAGTTTGATGCCGAAAAAGAGGGGTCTGCCGGCTTTTGATTCTGATTTCTGACTTTTGTTTTTTTTTGAATTCTAAGTCAGATAAGGAAGAGAGCAGGGCGGTTAGGAGGTGCTGAGCGCTTTTAATGTATTAATTTTTAGCAAAAAAGGCGATATGATTTTTTTTTATAGATAAAAACATCTATATTTGCAAACCGAAAGCGAGAGGCGCTATTAGGCGTTGTGGAAGAGGTTGTATAATATAGTAACAAATATAAAATTTAAAAAAGATGACAAAAGCGGATATCGTAAACGAGATTGCAAAATCAACGGGTATCGATAAACTTGATGTTCTGAAGACTGTCGAAGCTTTTATGGAGGAGGTGAAGAAGTCTTTGATAAAAGAGGAGAATGTGTATTTGAGGGGATTCGGTTCTTTCATTATAAAGAAGAGAGCTGAGAAGACAGCGAGAAACATTTCTCAAGGCACGCAGATAACAATCCCGGCTCACAACATTCCAGCATTTAAGCCAGCAAAAACATTCGTAATGGATGTTAAAAAATAAAATGATTTAAAAATTTAAAACTTTAAGAAAATGCCAAGCGGAAAGAAAAGAAAGAGACATAAAATGGCTACTCACAAACGCAAAAAAAGACTAAAGAAAAATCGTCATAAAAAGAAATAATTTTTGCGTGATTTTATGTTGATTAACGAGACATTGAACAAACTTAATCTTACTTTAAGTTTGTTCTTTGTTTTATAAAAAAAAGACAAAGTGAACAACGAATTAGTAATTGATGTCCAGTCTTCGGAAGTGGCTATCGCCCTGCTCGAAGAGGGTAAACTTGTGGAGATTCACAGGGAGAACCGCGTCGCGTCTTTTTCTGTCGGCGACATTTACCTTGCTAAGGTGCGGAAAATCATGCCAGGACTTAATGCTGTGTTCGTTGATGTAGGTTACGACAAAGGTGCGTTCCTTCACTATCAGGACTTAGGTCCGCAGTTCAGCTCACTTGTCGCTTTCACAAAAAATGTTTTGCGAGACGGCAAACGCGCTCAGCCGCTGCACAAAATGCAGCTTCATAAAGACATCAGCAAAACCGGAATGATTTCGGACGTGCTTGCGCAAGGGCAGGAAATCATGGTGCAGATTGCCAAAGAGCCAATCTCCACAAAGGGCCCGAGACTAACTTCCGAGATATCGCTTGCTGGACGGTTTCTCGTTTTGATGCCTTTTGCTGAAAAAGTTTACGTGTCACAGAAGATCAAGTCTTCTGAAGAGCGTAACCGTATTAAGCAGCTGATGCGCAGCATAAAGCCTAAAAACTTCGGCGTGATTGTGCGCACTGTGGCGGAGGGCAAGAAGGTGGCGGAACTGGACGCGGAACTGAAGACGCTGCTTAAGCGTTGGGACGAGGCGGTCGCCAAGATGGCGAGGCCGCAGCAGAAATTGCCGGCGTTGCTGCTTGAAGAGATGGGCAGAACTGTAGGCCTCTTGAGGGATATATTCAACCCGTCTTTTGAAAATATTTATGTGAACAACCGTTTCGCTTACGGCGAAATATGTGATTACGTGGATGCTATTGCTCCGGAATGTAGCGGGCGGGTTAAAATGTATTCGGGCGACCTCCCTATATTTGACCATTTCGGAATTTCTAAGCAGGTGAAGTCGGGCTTCGGCAGGACTGTGTCCTTCAAGAACGGAGCGTACCTAATTATCGAGCATACAGAGGCGATGCACGTTATTGACGTTAACAGCGGAAACAAGTCCAAGGGTATTACTGACCAGGAGACAAACGCGGTTGACGTGAACTTGGCTGCGGCAGACGAAATCGCAAGACAGTTGAGGCTGCGCGATATGGGCGGAATCATTGTTATTGACTTCATTGATATGCAGAAGTCAGAAAACCGCCAGCGTCTGTTTGACAGAATGAAGGAGAATATGGCTCACGACAGGGCCAGACACAACATTCTCCAACTTAGCAAGTTTGGTCTGATGCAGATTACCCGGCAGCGTGTGAGGCCGGAAATGCACGTGAGCACCGAAGAGGTGTGTCCTACTTGCTTAGGGAAAGGTTTTTCCCAGCCATCAATCTTATTTGTCGATAAACTGGAAGACAAAATAGATTATCTTGTCAATGAATTGAACGTAAAGAACTTCAATCTGTTTGTGCACCCGTATGTAGAGGCGTACATCACGAAGGGTTTCCCTTTCTGTTCCATCAAGTGGAAATGGAGGCGGAAATACGGCAAGTTCAAAATCGTGCCTTCCCAGAGCATTGCTTATTTGCAGTATCTTGTTTTGGACAAGGACGGTCATGAAATAGACCTTCGCGAAGACTTGGAGGAAGTAAACGCAAAAAAATGACAAGCTTAAGAAGCAATAAGGCGGAGCAGTTCAAAAAGAGCGCTCCGCTTTAGTTTTTTGGAAAAAATCAGCATTGTTTGGACATTTATTTTCAGAACTGCCAAGAGTAGAAATCAAAAAAACTCTCCTAGCCATAGTGTTAATCGTGCCATTGTGGAATTATCTACGATAGTAGAAATTTAAAAAATCTCCTAGCCCGTATAAGGTAAAATGCGGAATCGTTGACATCTACGATAGTAGAAATTTAAAAAATCTCCTAGCCTATAAACTTTTCCATTTTTTCAGATAAGATTAATCTACGATAGTAGAAATTTAAAAAATCTCCTAGCCAGAAGATTGTTACACTTGGTTATTTGGCGATCTACGATAGTAGAAATTTAAAAAATCTCCTAGCCACCTGAAAACGTTGGGTTTATCAGGTCTGATCTACGATAGTAGAAATTTAAAAAATCTCCTAGCCAGAAACAAAAGGACAGTTATAATTACGCATCTACGATAGTAGAAATTTAAAAAATCTCCTAGCCAACATCAGAAAACATTGATTCACTGAAAAATCTACGATAGTAGAAATTTAAAAAATCTCCTAGCCTCTAAAGCAAAAGTCACCGTCATTACAAATCTACGATAGTAGAAATTTAAAAAATCTCCTAGCCATCAACAAAGGGCAGATTGAAGGCTTGCCATCTACGATAGTAGAAATTTAAAAAATCTCCTAGCCCCTTCTCAGCACCCCCTCAAACGATAAAAATCTACGATAGTAGAAATTTAAAAAATCTCCTAGCCTTATTTATTTTGTTAATACTATAATAAGATCTACGATAGTAGAAATTTAAAAAATCTCCTAGCCACCTTTCAACCTCCTCGCAGATGAACGATCTACGATAGTAGAAATTTAAAAAATCTCCTAGCCTGCACTGCCGTTGCCTCTGTCCGTGCAAAATCTACGATAGTAGAAATTTAAAAAATCTCCTAGCCTCGATTCCTCGCCTCCTCACGATTATTAAATCTACGATAGTAGAAATTTAAAAAATCTCCTAGCCTTTTCAGCGTATTTCTCCGTTCTGTTGAAATCTACGATAGTAGAAATTTAAAAAATCTCCTAGCCGTCTTACAGACATCTGCAAGGCTCTTGGGTATCTACGATAGTAGAAATTTAAAAAATCTCCTAGCCAGCATATAGAGAGATGTATATTCGAGCGCGATCTACGATAGTAGAAATTTAAAAAATCTCCTAGCCCGAAGGCGGGGCAATTATTAATTATTAATATCTACGATAGTAGAAATTTAAAAAATCTCCTAGCCAAATGAAGCAATGCAACATAGATAGCCTATCTACGATAGTAGAAATTTAAAAAATCTCCTAGCCGATAATAAGCACGTCCACATCGTTATCATATCTACGATAGTAGAAATTTAAAAAATCTCCTAGCCCGTGCGTGAGTAATTAAACAACCTTGGATAATCTACGATAGTAGAAATTTAAAAAATCTCCTAGCCCCTATGGGGGCGGAAGAGTTGTGCAAATATACTCATTTGTATTAATAATCAAACAATTAAATAACAATATTTTAAGTCTAAAAAAACTAAAAATCCCCGCTTTAAATTTACAGTTGAAGTAACTTGCTTGTTTTCAGATGGTTATCGATAATGCTATTTTTGTTCAGACTTACGTTTGTAAATATCATAAATAGACAATGTCCGTATCTCTATGTATGGCGTTGCCATATTTTTTTAACTTTACTTCGGATACGTCAAAGATAATAACGCTATCAGCTCCGCTAAACTCTTTTGCAAATTGCTCTATCTTTATCATCAGATTATCTAAAACTCGTTTGGTATTATTTACTTCATAAACGGAAAATTGCAAGCGTATAGCTCCGTTTCTTGTTAACATTTTTGAAAAACGAGTGCGCAATTTGGTGTCGTGAATGTCATAACTTACAACTAGCATTATAATTCAAATTTAGGATAGTTACTAATTTCTTTCTCTTGCATAAAGCAGCGGTAATATGAACGAATAAAGCAGAAAACCTCCATTTTGTAAGGAATTAATGCGTCAAAGAATACCTTCATGTAATCACCGTTTTTGTCTATTTTCAGACGGAATTCTCCCTTATGTATTTGGAAATCGTTCGTTTTGAATTGTCTCTTGTTAAATGCGTTTCTTACAGTCTTGTCTATTATACATCTGAAAGGCTCTACCAAATCGCAGATTAGAGACTTCCGCTTAAACCATAAGCGATGATACACGCCTACATAAATGTCAAACCCGAACATCCGAACGAAACACTCAATGTAGTTGAAAAGCATCGTGTAACCAATGTCCAATGTTGCGTTTAGGGCGTCGCATTTAGTGCGTGGCAAACGTTCTTTCCATCCCAAGTCCTGAAAGTAGGCGGAAAAGAAAGCTTTAGATACGTAACCCTCCAGACCCATTAGCTTGTCGTAATTGGAAATTTTCGGAAGCCAGTTTTCTAAAGCATTTACGCAAACTGTTTCTGCGTTCGTGGTCATGGGGTCTTTTTTTCTTGTATTTCGCAATGTTTTCAATTGGTTTTTGACCTTTTCTTGCACAAGCCATTTGGCAATGCGGATGTCGGATTTGGGAAGTGAGTGTTGCTTTTGACGAAGTAAATAATTAGCTTCGGCTGCGTCAGCCCAAAAGAAAACAGGGCGAAAAGACGGTTTCATGACAATTAACGCAACGTTAAATTTTTTACATTTTTCCAAGAGAGGAGTTGTGACGTGAATGTGCCCCACAACAAATAGAGCCAAAATCTTTTGGAATGGTAGTTTTGTGAGTGTCTTTTTCTCGTCAATCTCCTCTAAAAGAAGTTCGCCGTTGCTTACACGTAAATTACGGTCTTTAATACAGTTGACTACGTAAATTGTTCTATGTTCTACATCTTTGTTAGTAAACATTGTCTTCTTCAGTTTTGTCGCAGATATTGCAATATATGCAATGACGGCATTTGTTTGGATTTACAATAAAATTTTCAGAAGGATTAAAGTTTCTGAATTTCTCGATGAAATGGGCAAATTGCAGTTCTTCATTACGGTTTGGAATAGGAATAGGAATGGTTCTGTTCCTCGATATTTCATAGAAGGCGAGCCGTTCTACGCTATAGCCCATTTCAGTCAAACAGAAATACTGAGCCCATAATTGATAAATTTGCCCTTGAAAAATCTTGGTTAGCTTATATTTACGTTCGACAAGCCGCTTTTCGTCTGTTCTGTAAATGTCAATCTTCCCCATTAAGTTGTATTTGCGAGAATAAACGGGCATGGACAGGAGGCAATTGCGTCGGTTGTTTGTCCGTTTTGTGTCAATTGCTTCATGCGAAATCTTCCCACGGGTTTGTGGAGCTGCATGGTACAACCCTTCGTCCGTATCCATATACACGTTGTGAAGGTATATGGAGTACGGACAAAAGATGTAGTCATTTAAAGTTGATATGGAAATATAATTCTCCATGTTTAGTCTTCTAGATATGGCCTTTCTTGTGCGAATTTCAACCATTCTTTATTGCTAATTGCCAAATTAGGCTTTTCGTTGTTCTCTGTCTTTTTTATCTGACTGATAATCCAAAGGCCTTTCCTTGCAATATTGTATGCTCCATTAGCATCGGCATCGACTGGAAGTGTGGCAATCCAATTTCCTTCAGCATCTTTGCCTTTTTGTTTTTCGTTGTCACTATTGTAGAAAACTCCGTTTTTGTCAGCGACAGGAGATTGCATGTAATCAATTTCTGTCCCAATTTTGCTGTTTCGCATTTGCAAAGTCAGTTTAATCAGGTGCAGCAGTTTTTCGAAAAACTCTTTTGAGTTTTGTTTTGCAATTTCCGTTTTCAAATCAGAATTTAGACTTATGTTAAATTTGTCAAAGAGCTTATTGAATTCTGCAGTGAGGTCAACTTCTTTGTTGTCCCAGTTAGAATTATTTCCAGGGTTGCGGAAGTTTTCCAATCTATTGCCGTAAGTGCATAGAGTCCATTTTGTTCGAGTTCCGTCAGCCTTTGCTGTAAAGTTAGAATAGTCAAATTCAAATTCAAACCAACCTTTTGTGCTGTTGTAGCTGATAGAGTCGAATTTGTCAAAGAACTTGCGGGCATTTTCTACATTAGAATAACGAGTGTCGAACAAGTTGACAAATCCGGTTGCTGGGTCTATCTTGCTTGTATTCCACGCTTGTGTGTAGAAAAGGAATCCGCTCTGTTTGCCCACCTTTTCAAAACTTTCAAATTTGTTTGTTAATTGGTATGCGTTGAGTATTCCGCCTTCAGCTTCAGGAACTTTGTTTTTATCAGACAAATAGTTGAGTTTGTCTATTAGCATTTTTTCAAACTTCTGATAAACAGACTTTTCCACTTTCTGACGACCACGCATAAAGCCCATGTTTAAGTCTTCCAGTACTACAATTGCGTTGTATTCCACAATTAGTTCTGATATTTTATGAATAACTTGGCTCAAATAACCTTCTTTTAGCTCTTTGATGTTTTCAATTGTTTGCCAGCTTTTGCGAGCAATATCTCGTTCCTCTTCTTTTTTTGCTAATAAATCATGGTAATTGGTTCTGTAAGTGTTACCATTGTATTCGTTGACAATTTCATTAAGAGAAAATTGTTTCTTGATGTTACCTTTCATGTCAATAACAGTGAGGTATAGCAAGTGCCTTTCTCCTCGGTCTATGCCAATGACATGAAGGTCTTCCGACTTGCGTATGTGTTCCCAAACAGTAGGGTTTATATTATCTCGTCCAGTACTTTTAAAATTCAGTGTAATTGGCACATGAAACTGAAATTTGTCTTGCGAAAAGCGTTTGTCCTTAATCAGATCATATTCAAAAGTACTTGTTTTCTTCTTGTTAAGAATGTTTTTATTCTTAATTGGTTGGTTGGCTGGATGAGTTGGCTTGTCATGGGAGATGCTCGCCTTTCTGAAAAACACTTCAGCCTGTCCGTTTAGTTTAAAGACAACATCGGATAAATTACGTTCGTCAAAAAGCATCTTCCAATAAAGCGTGTGCAAGTTTGGAGTTCCTTTGCTATAAGGCGAAAAGTCTTTGTTGTAGATTTTGAAAAGATATATTTTGCCCTCGTCAACAAGCGAGTTGACATAATCGACAGAGACGTTTCGGAATGAAATTTTATAGCCTTGCTGTTCAATTTCTCTGTAGAAGCCGCTCAGGTCTTCGTATGATTGTGTGTCAGAAAAATTAAAACTGAAATTCTTCCAGTCTTCATGCTTTTCTATCGAACGTTTGAAGAAGTCGATGAGAGCGTGGCAATCTTCCTGTTTGAAATTGGCACCTTTTTTATGAGTCCCTTTTTCGTAATTTTTCAGCAATTGTTCACTTGGTTTAAATTCGTCAATTCTCGATTTGGAGAAAAACACTTTAGGCAACATTTTGTTTGCTCCTGGCAATAGTTTATACTCCATCTTTTCAAAACATTTGCCATTAGATTTTAGATTTTTGCTTTCGAATACTTTATTGTTTTTTTTATTCATTATTGCAAGATAGTACAAGCCATCCTTTCTGAGAATCACGCAAGTGTTGTCACTCTCTTTGTTTAAGTCCCAACCTTTTAGCAACTGAGTGTTTTCAAAATTCAGTTTGAACTTTTCAACGGAGTATGGCTTTCTAGTTAGATAGTTTCGCACCATGTTGTAGAGAGGTGTTATTTTGTCCAGCTCTTCCCATAAAGCGATAAATTCTCCGTAGAAGCGTTCGTCTTTTTCGGCCTCGTTACCTTTGCCGCAAAGCGGTTTGATGAATCGCTGCAAATCTTTAATGGCATCTAGCAGATTTTTGACTTTTTCTACATTCAGTTTGTCCTGTGCTAGATTTTTATCTTCAGGATACGGAGAGTTAAGTAATGCTTTAATCTCCTTGTAGGCGTTATCTATTGTAACGAAAACATTTCCAGCGCTGTCTGAGTCAGATTTCTTTTCTCCCAGATTGGAGAAGTAAGTGCACACGGACATTGGTGAGTTTTCAATATTGTAGTTGTTAAGTGCAGAATTTATTTCCTCGATAGAAAAACTGTCTTTTGATTTCAGTGAACTGTTCAGGCGTTCTTCGTATAATTCGTTACTTTCTTTCTTCTTTTGACTGACACTCCTTTTTAGATTTTCTAATAAAGCGTTTTGTATAACAGCCCAATTCCCAAACATTTTTTGAGAAATGTCTGTTAGTTGCAAATCGTTGCGGATATAAATCTTGTTAAGGTCATATTCTGATAAAGACAGCAGTAAGTCTTGTATCTTTTTGAAGAGAGATAAAGCCCCATCATTACTAGATGCGAAATTATGGTAACAACATTCTAGTTTTTCAAGTAATTCGTTATCCGAATTAAATTTTTCCGGCAGCCAAGAAATAGATTCTCTGTCGCTTAGAATTTGTTTGAAAAGTTGTTTGAATTTAGGCAAACGGTTTGATTTGTCTTTCTGTTTCTGATTGTACAAATTGATATACTCGTTTAACCCTTTTGTTTTTTCTTTGCCTTCTGATTTTCCTCCTATGATGAAATTATAAACTTCAATCTGTTTTTGAGTAAGAAGCATGCTGTAATAAGGCAATTGAAACAGCTCGTCGATTTTCTTTACATTCAAGTATGATTTGAAGTCTTCATAAATAGTTTTTGTGTTTTCGTACAACTCAGGAACTTTGCAAACTTTTTCAAAAACTGCCATGTTGTCAATGAACTTAGGCAGGTTTTCATGAATCAAGCGATAAGCTATTGCAGTTGCTTTAGCCTCTTCTGAGTACATGTTTTGGCGATTTTCGTGAAATCCTGTGAAGTAAGAAGTGAAATTTTGAAATTCTTTTATCAGTTCTATTTTGGACTCGTCAGACTTCACGAACATCATCAAGTCTTCTTTGATTAGTTTGTCCTTGTCGATACGATTGTAAATTTCAGAATTCTTGAGTTGCTTTGATATTGTTTTTCGTAAATTGTCGTGGATATTGTCAAATGCTTTTTGATCAGCTTCATCTCGATTTCTTTTGTTGTAATATGAGAAAAATTCGGACAAAGAGTTTTTTTCTCCTTTGTTTTCAATTTCCAATTTAAAATCGGATAAAGCTTCTTCAATATACTTCTTGTGATATTCGTCTATGATTTTTTTCATAGATATGTAACTCTTTGACCGATGTTCATCCTGTGACAACAGTCCGTTTGCTTTAATGAATTCTAAAGATCTTCCCAATGGGATTAGCTCAAAACGTAGAGTCTTTGCTAGCTGATATAACTGCCTAAAATAACTTAAATCTGTCATAGTATAAAATTTATAAATTATAGTTTGCAATATAATGTTAAATATTGTATTGTCCAAATTTTTATGCCGCAAATCTACAGCCTATTTTTGACAACTTCTGTCACAGATGTGTTTTTTTGAAAAAAATGTGATTTTTTTTTTGAGGGGTGGGGCGGATAAAAAAACTCCTTTAGCCTTATGTGTTTTTTTTGAGGCTAAAGGAGTCTTGTTCAGTGTTTTATCTCTCATTTTCCCTTCTTCCAAAGCACGCAGGAGAGGGTGAAGAGGATTGCGGAGAGGACGAAGATGTAGATGAAGGAGACGTGCATGTTGTATTTCTCCGCTATCATGCCTATCACGAACGGTCCGAACAGAAAGCCGGTGCCGCTGATTGTGTTCACCATCGCTATGCCGGTGCCCGGACTTACGTCTTTGCGGTTGCCTGCCAGACTGTAGATTATCGGCACAAGACACGAAAGTCCAAGCCCTGAAATGAACAGACCTGTGACGGCAAAGTAGATGTCGGTCTTCATAATCATCACGCCCAGTCCCAGCATGGCAAGAAAACTGCATCCTAAAAGGATTGTCGGCTCGCTGAACCGCTTGCGTATGGAGTCTCCGAAGAATCGCCCAAAGGCAATGAACGACGCGTATATCAGAAGCCCAACCGGAGCGATGTTCTCTTCCAGCGAAACAATCTCTTTCATGTAAACCGTGCTCCAGTCAGACACGCTGCCCTCTATTATTCGTCCGCACAAGGCGATGAACGCGATAAGCAGCAAAACGCCTTTGGGCAGCAGCAGCTTGAATCCTTGCGGAACGTTTTTCTTGGACGGTGTTTCTTTGAGAAAGTAAGTGCGCACGATGTAGAACTGAATCAGCGAGATGGCAGACACCATCATGAAATGAGCCGCCACGTTTACGTTGAGGGTCAGGCAGATAATGCTCAGGATAGCGCCTGCGCCCACGCCCACGTAAAACAGCGCGTGGAACAGTCCGATGATGGGACGCTTGTACGCCTTTTCCACAATTATCGAGTTCGCGTTGATGGCAATGTCTGTGAGCGACACAAACACGCCGTAGAGCATGCAGAACGGATAGATCAGGGCGTTCGTCGGCAGAAGCATGAGCAGGGCGAACAGAGACATGTACACATAGCCCATAGCCGAAAGCTTTTTGCTCCCGAACTTGCCTGCCAGATACCCGCAGAACGGCATCATCAAAAGTGACCCGATTGACATGCAGAACGGTATTGTCGAAAGTTCGGAAATGGAGAGCCCGTAATGCTCCTGCACAGAAGGAAATCTGGAGAATAGCGTCGCGAAAATAAAGCCCATGAAAAAGTACTGGCTCAGCAACGCTTCGCGCGCGTGACGTTTGGTTTTTGAAACTGTCATTTTTTTTTGTCTTTTAAGAAAATTTATACCTCAAGTTCAATAGCGGCGCAAAGGTAGTGATTTTTTGACGAAAAAAAGAGAATCTCGCTTTTCATTCTCCTTGAACTTGGCTCTTTCTTTAAGAAATCTTGACTTTTGAAGCGGCGGAAAAACAAAAGCGGAACTCTTAGAAGAGCCCCGCGAAAGTTATGCAGTCAGAGTCTGCAGATGGAGAAGTCACTCTTCAAGCAGATCTTTAAGCTTGTTCGTCTGAGTAGGTACGATAGACGACAGAATTTCGTAAAGTTCCTTCTTTTCGTTCGGCATGGAGTTGCGGAACATATCCACAATCTCGTCAAGCTTAGATTCTACAAAAAGCTGCAAGGTGACAGAGAACGGCTTTGCGCGGTTCATCTCCTGCAAATAGGGCAGGTTAGAGTAGATGCGGCTCTTTCCCTTCTCCACGTTCTGCACCATCTCGTCAAGTCCCAGTCGGTGATATTCGTAAATCAAGTCGCGCAAGCCCTTCAGGTTGGCGTCTTGGTAGTTGCTGATTAAGGCATATCTGTTTCTGTCGCTTTCAAACGCCTTCCATCCCGGGTCGTCAGAACTTCTCGCAAGGTTAGCGATAGTCTCGGCCTTGTCAAAGTACTGAGAGCCGCCGTGCCTGCTGTACGAGTCGAAATTGAGACCAAGAATGATGTTCACGTAAAATCCGATGATAGACGTCAGATTGTCGTCGTAGCTGTTCTCGTTGAACTCGAAATGTTCGCCGTACTCAGAGAAGGTGAACGTCAGGTTTTCGTCCTTGAAGTTAAACAGAGTAGTAGAGTAAGACGAGTTGAATACCGGTCTGCTCGCCTGAATCTGCAAATTTCCGGAATAGGAGTCGCCGCTGCCGGTTTCGTCAATCGTCAGTATAAAGTTGCACTCGATGCGTTCCTCCTCCTGAAACACTGCGTCGGTCCATTTTCTTGTGTTTATGAACTCCGTCAAGTTGCTAGCAAGAGTGTTGAACTTGTCTTTGTTCGTGCCTTCGATCTGGTTGGCGTTGACCTGCACGTGGCAATTCATCTCCTGAGCGCACAGTCCAGAGCAAAAGACAAGCCCCAGAATTGCAGTTAAGAATCTCATAAAACTCATATTAGTTATTTATCTTTTAAAATCTTGACAGCATGGTCTATAATATCACGGGCTACAAGACTTTTCGACTTCAAATCAAACGGGAACTTGCCACCGTTTTTGTCAAAAATTGTAACTTTATTTGTGTCATATCTAAACCCTGCATTTTTATCGTTAAGCGAATTTAGCACGATGAAATCGAGGTTTTTGCGTTTGCATTTGTCAATAGCGTTAACCTCTTCGTTGTCCGTTTCAAGTGCGAACCCGATCATCAGCTGCTCCTCTTTTTTGTTTTTGCCCAGAGCAGCGGCGATGTCTTGCGTAGGCACCAGATTCAACGTCATTGCGCCAGTCTTTTCCCTCTTCATTTTAGAGTCGGCTTGCGTCTCCGGAGTGTAATCCGCCACCGCGGCGCAAAGAATCATGATGTCAGAGCAGTCCGCCAGTTTCATTGCTTCGTCGTGCATCTGCTTAGCAGACTCCACATTCACCACACGCACGTTTTTATTCGCCGGCTTCACGCTAACAGGTCCGGACACAACCGTGACCTCGGCGCCGCGCTCCGCGCATTCGTCAGCAAGAGCGTAACCCATTTTGCCCGACGAGTAATTACCAATAAAACGCACAGGGTCAATCTTTTCGTATGTAGGTCCAGCCGTAATCATCACTTTTTTCCCTTGCAGATCTTTTTCCTTAGAAAAATAGTCCTTTACAAACCTTGCGATGTTTTCCGGCTCTTCCATTCGCCCTTTGCCCTCCAGTCCGCTGGCAAGAAATCCGGACGCAGGCTCAATGATCAGATTTCCGTAAGAGCGCAGCGTGTCGATGTTCTTTTGAGTTGCGGGGTGCGCGTACATGTCCAAGTCCATAGCCGGAGCCACGAACACGGGACATTTAGCCGAAAGGTAAGTGGTGAGCAGCAGATTGTCCGCAATTCCGTTGGCCATCTTTCCGATGGTGTTGGCCGTTGCCGGTGCAATCACGTACGCGTCAGCCCACAAGCCAAGGCTGACGTGGCTGTTCCACGCCCCGTTTTCAGGGTCGAAGAAATCAACAAGGATTGGGTTTTGCGAGAGCGTCGCCATGGTAAGCGGAGTGATGAACTGTTTTGCCATGGGAGACATGACAATCTTCACCGCAGCGCCTTGCTTGACAAACTCGCGCACGAGAGAAGCGCATTTGTACGCCGCAATGCCTCCGGTAATCCCGACTATAATATTTTTGCCTTTTAACATAAATCTGCATTGAAATTAGTCAGACACAAGCCCCAAGCCTTGTCTGGCAAACAAAAATAAGACAAAAGAACAACATGACAAAATGCTGTTCTTTTATCTTATTCAAAAAAAATCGCAAAAGAATCACTTCTTCAATTTGTCCTTTGCAGGATTGCGGTAATAAATCTTCTTTTCGACATACTCCTGAGCCGCCATTAAAGTCGGTTTCGGAAGCTTTTCGTAGAAGCGAGAAATTTCAATCTGTTCTCTGTTTTCGAAAACCTCTTCAAGGTTGTCGTTATAAGACGCAAACTCCTGAAGTTTCTTTTCAAGTTCAGACTTGATGTCCACACTAATCTGGTTGGCGCGCTTTGCGATGATGTTAACAGTTTCGTAAACGTTGCCAGTCTCTTCGCACATAGAGTTCATGTCGCGAGTGATAGTGTTTGTAGGAGCTTTTAAATTTCTGTAGTCCATGTTTATATTTTTTTTACTTATTTTTTCGTTAAAAATTTGTTCGACTTAGCGAAGATGCTTTGAGCCTCCTTGGCGAATTTGCTTTCGGGGAACTCGTTAGTGAAGTTGTAATATTCGTCCACCGTCTCTCTGTATCTGTCAGCCCTTTTTTCGTCCACGCTCTCTTCCGCCTGCAGGAACTTAGCCTTCAGTATAAGGAACGAAAGCTCCTCTCTGTGAATGCTTTCAGGGAAAGTCTTGATGGCGTTGTTTGCGGCAATCACGCACGACAAGTAGTTATTGCCCATATAGTTGCCAAGGTTAAAGTAAAGCTTGGCGTTCAGATAGGCTTTGTAAGCAAGCTTGTCGTTCATCTCCTGAATTATAGACTGAGCCTCCGGCACCTTGGCGCTTTGCGGATAGATGTCGATGAACAAGTTCAGCTCTTCCACCGCCTTTTTTGTGCTTGTCTGGTCCAACTTCACCTCCGGCGAGTCTTTATAGTAGCAGTATCCGACGTAGAACTTTGACTGTTCCGCATACCTTCCGCGCGGATAGCTGCGGTGGTAGCCAGAGAAGTAGCTCCTTGCCGTCATGTAGTCCTCGTTCATCAGGTGGCACTTAGCCAGAAGGAAGAGAGCCTCCTCTCCCTTTTCCGTTCCCCGGAAAGAGTGCACCACGGACTCCAGCAGAGATGCGGCGTTGAGGTATTTGCCCTTTTCGTAGTACTCCTTCGCTTTTGCGAATTTGAGGTCGTTGTCGCCGCTTTTCTGCAACTTAGTATATTCGCTACACGACGAGACCGCGAGCGAAAACACCAACGCAAGTATGTAAAAAACTTTAGCTTTCATATTTCAATCTGCAAAAATAGTAAATTGAAACAGAAAAGAAAAACGTTTTAAGAAAATTTAACAAAAGTATTTTAAAATAAAGGCGGAAAAGGCGAGGCGTTGAGAAAAGCGCTGTTGTTGTGTCGAGGTGAAAAGGCGAAAAAAGAAAGGAGAAAGGACGTTTTCCCAAAAAGATTTTAAAAACTCGTTTTTCAAAACAAAATGTTAGGCAAAAAAGAAAGATTTGCGAGATAAAAATCATTTTGCAAAATAAATAGGCTCTTTTGTGTCAAAATGTCAAAATAAACGCTTAAAAAATGAGAAATAAAGGCTATTTTTATTCGTTTTGATAACGAAAAATTTTGCAGAAATGTGTCGGGATTGAAAAAAAAGTATTACTTTTGGCACGTCTTTCCTAAGAGGTTCTGAATACATCAGAAAGGGGAGGCGGTTCATTAAGCATTTATTAAAATATAAATAAATATGAAGAAACACAATTTCAACGCAGGGCCATCGGTCCTTCCAAGAGAGGTGATAGAAAAGACAGCTCAGGCTGTTTTGGATTTTGAAAATGACGGATTGTCAATACTCGAAATTAGTCATCGTGCCAAAAACTTTCAGCCGATTGTAGATGAGGCTGTGGCTTTGTTTAAGGAACTATTGAACATTCCAGAAGGTTATTCGGTAATATTTCTTGGAGGCGGCGCCAGCCTTGAGTTCTGCATGGTTCCGATCAACTTCTTGGAAAATAAGGCTGCTTACGTGAATACAGTGGTTTGGGCTAAGAAAGCAATGAAGGAAGCTAAGGCTTTCGGCGAAGTTGTTGAGGTTGCTTCTTCTGCTGACGATAATTTCAACTGGGTGCCTAAAGTTGGCAAGGACTATCAGATTCCTGCAGATGCGGACTATTTGCACATCACTACAAACAACACAATCTTCGGTACTGAGCTTTTGGAAGACATCGACTCACCAATTCCGGTTATCGCAGATATGTCGTCAGACATCTTCTCTCGTCCGATAGATGTTTCTAAATATGGTATGATATACGGTGGCGCACAGAAGAACTTGGCTCCTGCCGGCGTTACTTTTGTTATCGTGAAGGACGAACTTCTTGGAAAGGTGTCTCGTCACATCCCTACAATGTTGGACTACAGAACTCACATCGACAACGGTTCTATGTTCAACACTCCTCCGGTGTTGCCTATCTATGCAGCTCTTCAGACTTTGAAGTGGCTTAAGGCTCAGGGCGGATTGAAGGAAATCGAAAAGAAGAACATCGCTAAGGCTGAACTTCTTTACAATGCTATCGACAACAGCAAGATGTTCGTCGGAACAGCTAAGAAGGAAGACCGCTCTCGCATGAACGTGTGCTTCGTGATGAAGGAAGAGTACAAGGATTTGGCTGACGAGTTCGCTAAGTTCGCAACTTCTAAGGGTATGGTCGGAATCAAGGGCCATCGCTTGGTTGGCGGTTTCCGTGCTTCTACTTACAATGCGCTTCCAATCGAAAGCGTTCAGGCTTTGGTTGACTGCATGAAGGAATTTGAAGATAAATATGCTAAATAACTAATAAGCAGATAGCAATGATGGTTGGCGTGAAAGCGTCAACCATTAACATTTTTGTAAAACAGAGAGACTTGCCGTAATAGGTTGAGGCTCGCAAAAAAAACATTGAATATGAAGGTATTAGTTGCAACAGAAAAACCATTTGCAAAAGTTGCTATTGATGGTATAAAGAGTGTTATCGAAGGCGCTGGTTTCGAACTTGCTCTTCTTGAAAAATATACAGAAAAGAAGCAGTTGCTTGACGCGGTTGCTGATGCGGACGCGATAATCATCCGCAGCGATATTGTTGATGCTGAAGTGCTTGACGCTGCAAAGAACTTGAAGATTGTTGTGCGCGCAGGAGCTGGTTATGACAACGTGGATTTGGCTGCCGCTACTGCTAAGAACGTGTGCGTGATGAACACTCCGGGACAGAACGCAAACGCAGTGGCTGAGTTGGCTCTTGGATTGATGGTTTACGGTGTGCGTAACTTGTATAACGGAACTTCGGGCACTGAGCTGATGGGCAAGAAACTTGGTATCCACGCTTACGGAAACGTAGGCCGCAACGTGGCTCGCGTGGCTAAGGGATTCGGTATGGAAATCTATGCGTTCGACGCATTCTGTCCGGCTGAGGTTATTGAGAAAGATGGTGTTAAGGCTTTGTCTTCTGTAGAAGAGCTTTACTCAACTTGCCAGTTCGTCTCTTTGCATATTCCTGCAACTGCAGAAACTAAGAACTCTATCAACTACGAACTTTTGAACAAGATGCCTAAGGGCGCTATGTTGATCAACACAGCCCGCAAGGAGGTTATCAATGAGCCTGAAGTTATCAAGTTGATGGAAGACCGCGCTGATTTCCGTTACATGACAGACATCATGCCAGCTGCTAACGCAGAGTTCGCTGAAAAATTTGCAGGTCGCTACTTCTCTACACCTAAGAAGATGGGCGCTCAGACTGCTGAGGCTAACATCAACGCAGGTATCGCGGCTGCAAACCAGATTGTAGGTTTCTTGAAAGATGGTATCGAAAAGTTCCGTGTGAACAAGTAATTATTGTTGATATTAATGAATATGCGGCGTTGTAGTTTGGCTATGACGCTGTTTTTTTAATTGTGTCAAATTATGAAAAGGGACATTTATATAGTGCTGGCAATTTTTGTGGCAATAAGTGTAATGTTGTTTTTTTTGGGTGAGACGGAGCGTATCACTATATGTTTCGTTATTACCGGACTGAATATGATGGTCTATAAAGTCAATGAGCTGATTAGAAATAATGAACTGTACATGTATCTTAAAAAAACATATCCGCACTTGCTGAAACGTTTTAAAGGTTTTAGTATGGGAACAGTCTCTTCCTATATAATAGGTCACAAAGCCGTTGTGGAGATTGAAGACCAAGAGTTAGCTGATAAAATAATGAAGTTTAAGAATGCAAGAAAACTCTCTCTGATAGTGATATTGTTGTACTTTGGACTGATATTTGCCAGCTTGATAACTGCCTCCTGTTCAAGGTGACTGCCGCAAATTACGATTTGTGATTTTTATTCCGCAATCCATTTCGTGTGCTTTTGAACTTGTAAAATATGCGGTGAGTTTACTTAATGTGTTAAGAATTAGGGGATTAAAGTTGAGATGTTGCGGTTGAAAATTGTATGTTTGTGGCTTTGGGGTGTGATTTATATTGATAAACCTTGATTTTATCATAATCTAAAACTATTATTTGTAATCAAAAAAAACTACCTTTGTAATCTGAAAAGGTGTTTACAAATGAAAAGAGTAGCAATAAAGATAGGCAGCAATGTTCTGACTAAGGCGGACGGTACGTTGGACTATACTCGTATGTCAGCTTTGGTAGATCAGATTGCAGACCTCCACAAAAGTGGAGTAGAGGTGATTTTAATCTCTTCGGGTGCGGTTGCGGCAGGACGCAACAAGGCACTTGCAGACAAACTGGATGCGGTGTCTCAGAGGCAGTTGTTTTCTGCAATCGGTCAGGTGAAACTTATAAACCGTTATTTCATGCTTTTCCGTGACTACGGAATAACTTGCGGTCAGGTGCTTACCACAAAGGAGAGCCTTGGCACGCGCGGTCATTACCTTAATCAGCGGAACTGTATGCAGGTTATGATTGATAATCAGGTCATTCCGATTGTGAACGAGAACGACACTATCTCTGTCACCGAACTGATGTTTACGGATAATGACGAGCTTTCCGGACTGCTTGCGGCTATGATGGACTGTGAGGCTCTGATTATTCTGAGCAATATTGACGGTATTTTTGACGGAAATCCGGCTGACCCTAACTCTAAAGTGATACGTGAGGTGCTGCCGGGCAAGAGAGACCTGTCGGCGTACATTCAGACTGGAAAGTCGAGCTTCGGGCGTGGTGGTATGCAGACCAAAACAAATATTGCGAGCAAGGTTGCTGACGAAGGCATTCAGGTTATCATCGCTAATGGCAAGAAGGATAATATTCTGACAGACCTTTTGCTGACCGACAAGGACGTGGTTTGCACGCGTTTCGTGGCGTCTGCGGTTGCCGCTTCGAGTGTGAAGAAGTGGATTGCTCATAGCGAGGGCTTTGCGAAGGGTGAGATTCATCTTGATGCAGGTGCGTCTTCGGCATTGGCGGAGAGCGATTTGGCGACTTCAGTGCTGCCTGTCGGGATTACTGAAATAAAAGGTAATTTTGAAGAGGACGATATTGTCAAAATCTTCGATGAAAAGGGCGTGCAGATAGGTCTGGGCAAGGCTCAGTACAGCAGCGCGGAGGCTTTGAAACTGATAGGTAAGAAAGGGGAAAAGCCTGTGGTTCATTACGATTATTTGTGCATTTTTGAACGTTAATTTTCTATGGACGCAAAAAAAAGACGATTGATAAAGTGGGCGATAGTTCTTGTTGTGCTGATTGCCTTGGGTGTTTGGGTTGCTTCTCGCTGGAAGGTGTGGTTCGGCAATCCGCCTGAAGAGCCGTATGTGGCAATTCAGACTCCAGGACGTGTTATGCTTACGTTTGGGAATGAGCCGGACGAACGTTTCGTGAGCTGGCAGTATGACTCTGTTCCGACGCAAGGCTTTGTGGAGATTGTGAAAAACGGAGCGGCAGACACTCTGAGAAAGGCGGCTACGGCAGAACTGTTCAAGTCGCGCGCCGGCAAATCGGTCTTTTACAGAGTTCTTTTGGATTCTTTAGAAAGGGGCGCGTCTTATTCATACCGTGTTATGAATGATTCGCTGAAGACCGGCTGGTATTCGTTTGGTGTTCAGGCGGACTCGCTTAGAAACGACTACTCTTTTGTCTTCTTTGGAGATATTCAGGACGAAGTTGGCGGCGAGGCTGGGGGTATATTCAGAAGCGTGAAGGCTAAGAATAGCGACGCGGCGTTCTGGCTCTTTGGCGGTGACCTGATTGAGCGCCCTATGGACAAGTTCTGGGGAGAGGCGTTCTCTTCGCTTGACTCAATCTCTCAAACTTTGCCTATAATGGCCGTGACTGGAAATCATGAGTATCTGAAAGGTGTTGAGCGTCAGCTGGAAGGCAGGTTCCCGCTCGTGTTCCCGTATTTCTTAAATTCGTCATACGAGGAAAATGCAGTTTACTCTTTTGCATACGGCGAAGCGAGATTCTTCTTCCTCGATTCGAACAGAGATGTGTGGAATCTTGTTAATCAGCGTGAGTGGCTTGAAAATGAATTGAAGGCTGCTACGGAAAAGTGGAAGATTGTTGTGCTGCATCATCCTCTATATTCTATAAAAGGGACTATGAATAACCTTACGCAGCGTTATATGTTCAACGACCTTGTGCAGGAGTACGGTGTTGACCTTGTGCTTCAGGGACATGAGCATGGATATGCCCGAATGAGCGGAAAGAATGAGGAGGCTGATTTGAAGACCCCGGTCTATCTTATCTCTTATTGTTCTGAAAAACAGTACAGACTTTACTTTAAAACTGAGGTTGACAAGTACGGAACAAACGACAGGTTTTATCAGAGAATATCTGTGTCGGACAAGGCTGTGTCTGTGAAAACGTTCACAAGTAATCATGAACTTTATGATGACTTTGC
The DNA here is from genome assembly GCA_017632345.1 of Paludibacteraceae bacterium. Taxonomy (GTDB): domain Bacteria; phylum Bacteroidota; class Bacteroidia; order Bacteroidales; family Paludibacteraceae; genus RGIG9379. The sequence goes on along the minus strand of JAGBRL010000035.1, from coordinate 23,058 downwards.
GATAGAGGATTCGTGCGGCGTTCATCTGTTCAAAGACTTCGGGAAGGATATTCCGCAGAAGATAGAGGTGCCGGAATGGTTCAGGAAGTCGAAGAAGGAGAAAAGGGTTAAGGAGTATCAGAAGGATATTGACGAGTATCTGGGCCGCAATTCTAACTTTAAATTTTGAATAGAAGATGAAACAATATAAGGAACTTTTGGAACGTGTGCTTGCAGAGGGCAAGAAGAAGGAGGACCGCACCGGGACCGGCACGATTAGCGTGTTTGGCCATCAGATGCGCTTTCGCCTCGACGACGGGTTTCCGCTGCTCACTACGAAGAAGGTTTTCTTGAAAGGTATTATTCATGAACTGCTCTGGTTTATCAAGGGCGAGACTAATATAAAGTATCTCGTGGACAACGGAGTGAAGATATGGAACGAATGGCCTTACGAGATATTCAAGAAGTCTGATGCGTTTAACGGTGAGTCTCTTGAGGAGTTTGTGGAAAAGGTGAGGACTGACGATGAGTTTGCCCGCGCTCATGGCAATTTGGGTCCGGTCTATGGCAAACAGTGGCGCAACTTCTGCGGCGTGGACCAGTTGTCGGAACTTATTAGTCAGATAAAGGCCAGCCCGGACTCGCGCAGACTGATCATATCTGCATGGAACCCGAGTGAACTTACTGATATGGCTCTGCCGCCTTGTCACTGCTTCATGCAGTTTTATGTGTCGGACGGCAGATTGTCTTGCCAGCTTTACCAAAGGAGCGGCGACATCTTCCTTGGCGTGCCGTTCAATATCGCAAGTTACGCGCTTTTCACGATGATGATTGCGCAGGTGTGCGGACTGAAACTTGGCGATTTTGTTCATACGCTTGGCGACGCGCATATATACACGAACCACTTGGAACAGGTTCGCTTGCAGCTTAGCCGCGACGAAAGGGCTTTGCCAACGATGAGGATTAATCCTGATGTGAAAGATATATTCTCGTTTAAATACGAAGATTTCACTCTTGAGAATTATGATCCGCACCCGGCTATAAAAGGGGCGGTGGCTGTGTGATTAATAAAATTTGCATTTATGATTTCTATAATTGTAGCTTGTTCGGAAAATAATGTCATCGGAAAGAATAACGGCTTGATATGGCGCTTGTCTAACGACCTGAAACGTTTCAAGGCATTGACAACGGGTCATGCGATTGTTATGGGCCGAAAAACGTTCGAGTCTATCGGCAGACCGTTGCCAAACCGCAGAAACATTATACTCTCCAAAAACTTGGAATCTATGGAGGGTTGCGAAATTATGAGGAGCACAGACGAGGTGCTGGAACTTGCAAAAAGCACTGACGAAGAGCTTTTTATTATAGGTGGCGGACAGGTTTATGAGCAGTTTCTCCCTTTTGCCGACAAACTTTATCTTACTCTTGTGCACACAGTGGCGGAGGGCGACACGTTCTTCCCTGCTTTGAACAGAGATGAGTGGACTGAAGTGGCAAGGGAGAGCTTCAAGGCTGATGAAAAGAACGAGTTCGATTACGAGTTTGTGGATTATTTAAGGAGAAAAATTTGAGAGCTTCTGAATTTGCAGAACGTTTCTCATTTAGATAAATTTTAAACATAATTGATATGTTAAAGACACTTTCGGTTGAAAATTATGCGTTGATAGATAGATCCGTGATTGATTTCTTCGGCGGTTTCTCTGTGATTACCGGCGAAACTGGAGCTGGTAAGTCTATTATACTTGGGGCGTTGAATATGCTTCTGGGGCAGCGTACCGATTCTAAAGTGATTAAAAATCAGGACAAAAAGTGTGTTGTCGAGGGTGTTTTTGATATCTCTAAATATGGATTGGCGACCTTTTTTGAAGATAACGAGCTTGACTACGACGACGAGTGCGTTATCCGCAGAGAGCTGAACGCTAACGGTAAGTCGAGGGCTTTTGTAAATGATACGCCCGTGACTGTGTCTGTGCTGAAAGACCTTGGCGTGAAGCTGATTGACATACATTCGCAGCATCAGAACCTGCTGCTTAACGATGCTAATTTTCAACTTGGCGTTGTGGATGCGGTTGCGGAAAATAAACAGAGTGTGCTGGAGTTCAGGTCTAAGTTTCTTGCATATAAGAAGGAACTCTCGGAACTTGAAGTTCTAAAGGCGGAGGCTGCAAAGGCGGAGGCCGACCGTGAGTTTATGGAGTTCCAGTATTCGCAGCTCAAGGAGGCGGGACTGGAAGAGTGCAGCCAGCAGGATCTGGAAGAGGAACAGAAGGTTCTGGCTAATGCTGAAAATATTAAAAATGTGCTTTCGCAAGTGTTGTGGCTTTTGAATGGTGATGATGCGAATGTAAATAAAACGCTTAAAGACTGTCTCTCTTCGCTGACTTCTATACAGGAAAGTTTTGCTAAGGCGACTCCTTTTGCAGAACGTATTGAGAGTTGCTTTGTTGACCTGAAGGATTTGGCGAGGGAACTTGATGTGATTCAGAATGATGTGGCGGACGACCCGCAGAGGCTTGAGCTTGTTAATGCTAAACTGGACGTTATATATACGCTTGAACGCAAGCATGGTGTGGATTCTGTAGAGGGACTTGTGGAGAAACTTAAGTATTTCGAGTCGCAGCTCTCTGTGCTGAATTCTTCTGGTGAGGAGATTGAACGTAGGTCTGCTTTAGTGGCAAGTCTAAGAACTGAACTGGAGGTTGAGGCTGGACGCATTTCTGAAATTCGTCAAGGTAAGGCAGAGTTTATTGAGTCGGAACTGGTCTCGCTGCTGAAGTCGCTCGGTATGCCTAACGCAAAGCTGAAGGTGGATTTCAGAAAATTGGATAACTTTACGGCTACAGGTCAGGACGAGGTTTCATTCCTATTCTCGGCTAACAAGGATGCGCAGCTCCAGCCTATCGCGTCAATCGCGTCGGGTGGTGAAATTTCGCGCGTGATGCTGAGCTTGAAATCTGTGCTTTCTAAATTGTCAAACTTGCCAGCTATAATATTTGACGAGATAGATACAGGCGTTTCGGGAGACATTGCCGACCGTATGGGCGATATCATGAAGATGATGGGCGAGGAGATGCAGGTTGTGAGCATTACGCATTTGCCGCAGATTGCGTCAAAGGGCAAGGCGCACTACAAGGTCTTTAAGGTTGACACGGATGACGCGACTGTATCTAATATTAAGCGTTTGACTGATGAAGAGCGAGTGCGGGAGATCGCGCAGATGGTGAGCGGCTCCGACCTTACAGATGCTGCAATAGAGAATGCGAAGGCTCTGCTGAACAGGTAAAAGATTGTCTATGAATAATATATTTAGAATTCTTATTGTGTCGCTTATAAGTGTTGCTTTTATGCAGTCTTGTTCGGGAGGCTCTGGCAATGCAAATGACGCAGGCGGAGCTGATGATGTCAGAACTGTTACGGAAAAACAAGAGGAAAAAGTCGAAGTAAACGGTGCCGATGGCGATTCTCAAACAGATGTGGAAGGTGATGAAGAAGAGGGTGTAGTGCGGGTTGCGGAAGATGGTCTAAGTTATATCTTCTTTGGCAAATCAAAAACAGCGACGGTGACAAAAAAAGAGAGCGGAAAATACAGCGGCTCTATTGTGGTCCCAACAACGGTGACTTATAACGGAACCGAATATAGTGTGACGATGGTAGGTGAGAGTGCGTTTTTTGGTTGTGAAGATCTGATTAAAGTTGAGGTGCAAGAGGGTGTAAAGGGAATTGATGAAAGCGCATTTGCAGGTTGCGTAAGACTTGAAAGTGTGACGCTGCCTGAGAGCGTAGAATGGCTGGGTCATGTAGCTTTTGCACGTTGTGAGTCTCTTGAAAGTTTAACACTGCCTAAGAAAATGCGCTCTTTTGGATATAATTGTTTTGAAGGTTGCAACAGTCTTAAAAGAGTTGTGCTTCCAGATAGTATAGATTATATCAATTTCTATGCATTTGCTCGTTGCAGCAGTCTCGCTAATATTGATATTCCGGAGGGGGTGACTACGATAGGAGAAAATGCGTTTGAGGAAAGCGGGCTTACTGGCGTTACGATACCTAAAAGTGTAAAAAGGATTGACGCTTTTACATTTGCTGGATGCCATAATCTGACAAGTGTTGTCTTGCAAGAAGGACTTAGGGAGATTGGAATTTATGCTTTTGATAGTTGCGTCAGTCTCACGAATATTGATATTCCGGAGGGGATGACTACGATAGGAGAAAATGCGTTTGAAGAAAGCGGGCTTACTGGCGTTACGATACCTAAAAGTGTAAAAAGGATTGAACTTGGAGCTTTTGCCGGATGCCGTAATCTGACAAAAGTCACTTTGCACGAGGGACTTGAGGAAATAGAAGATTTCGCTTTTCTGAATTGCAGCAGTCTTACGGACATTGAAATTCCGTTGAGCGTAAAGTTCGTGTCGCCAACTGCTTTTGAAGGTTGCGATAGCCTTGATATTGGGAAGAGGTGAAAAAACTCAAATTTTTAAAGGTTGCCTTTCTAATTACAGCAAAAAAATAACTAACTTTGCCAAATCGAAATTTTAGAAGGCTAAAAAGTTGTGATATTATGAAAATTGCGTTCGTAGGAGCAGGAAATATGGGGGGCGCGATAGTGCGCGGACTCTATCAGAGCGGTTTGTGCAAGGCGTCTGACCTTTTTGTGGCTGATGTTTATCAGCCAAATCTTGATGCAATAAAGTCTCTGGACAGTGAGATTTTCACTACAAATATTAATAGCGAGGCGGTAAAACGTGCTGAGTGTGTGGTGATTGCGGTTAAGCCGTGGTTGATGGACACTGTTATCTCTGACATTTATGCGGCTCTTGACTCGTCTAAACATATTGTGGTCTCTATTGCGGCAGGTGTCTCTTTGGCTTCTATTTCCGAGAAGCTGGGAAGGGCGTTCCCGCTGTTCAGGGTTTTGCCTAACACTGCGATTGCTCTGCGCGAAAGTATGACTTTCGTCTCTTCGCTAAATGCTTCGAAGGAGCAGGAGACTGAAATTCTGAACATTTTCAATCAGCTTGGACTGGCTATTTCGGTTCCGGAAAGTCAGATGGCTGCGTTCACGTCTGTGTCGTCTTGCGGTATTGCTTATGCGCTGCGTTTCGTGAGGGCTATGGCTCAGGGTGCGGTGGAACTTGGCGTGAAGCCTGAACAGGCGCACGAAGTTGTGGCTCAGACCATGATAGGCGCGGCTCAGCTGATTCTTCAGAACAAGTCAAACCCAGAGTCTGAAATTGATAAGGTCACAACTCCTGGAGGCTGGACCATCAAAGGCCTCAACGCTATGGAGGCCAACGGTTTCTCAAATGCTGTGATTCAAGGGGTCAAGGCTAATTCTTAAATCATTATTTTTAAAATTTGAAGTCTATGAATGAACAGATAAAACAGATTGCGGACCGTCTCAAAGGCTTGAGAGAGTCGCTTGATTTGAATATACAGGATATTGCGTCGGTTTGCGGTATTTCTGCCGATGAATACGCGTCTTTTGAAAGTGGCGAAAAGGACATACCCGTTAGTGTGCTTCACAATATTTCAAAGAAATATGGAGTGGAGATGACCTCTTTGCTCTTCGGCGAAGACCCGCACATGACCTCTTATTATCTGACCAGAAAAGGACAAGGAACTGCGATGGAGCGCTCTAAAGCTTACAAATATCAGTCGCTTGCCGCTGGTTTCATGAACAGACAGGCTGACCCGTTTATCGTCACTGTTGAGCCAAATGATAATCCTATACACCTGAACTCTCATGCAGGGCAGGAGTTTAATTTGATTTTGGAAGGGCGTATGCTGCTGAATATTAACGGAAAAGAACTTGTGCTGGAAGAGGGCGACAGTATCTATTTCGATTCTGCTTCGTTGCATGGAATGAAGGCACTGGATAACAAGACTGTTAAGTTCCTTGCTGTAATTATATAAACGGAGTTTTTTGTGTCAAATATAAAATTACATATTTTCTATGCTTGAGAAATATTTGCCAAAGATTGATTTTGACTCTTTGGACGATTTTAGACAGAATTTTAAGATAAACGTTCCGGACAACTTCAACTTCGGTTATGATATTGTTGACGGTTGGGCGGAGAAAGAACCAAACAAAGTTGCGCTGCTTTGGACAAACGACAAGGGCGAACGAATTGAGTTCACTTTTGCGGACATTAAGCGCGAGAGCGACAAAACGGCTTCTTTCTTTATGGAACAGGGCATTGGAAAGGGCGACATGGTGATGCTTATCCTGAAGCGCCGTTATGAGTTCTGGCTCTCTATCGTGGCTCTGCACAAAATTGGAGCGGTGGTTATTCCGGCTACTCATCTTTTGACTAAAAAGGATATTGTGTATCGTAACAATGCTGCGGATATTAAAGCGATTGTGGCTGTGGGTGACGATATTATCTTGCCGCATATCACAGATGCAATGCCTGAGTCGCCATCGGTTAAGTCTTTGATTTCTGTCGGTCCTAAAGTGCCGGAAGGCTGGGTTGATTTTCATAAAGGCATAGAAAGCGCAGCGCCGTTTGTGAAGCCGGCTTGCCCGAATACGAACGACGATATTATGTTGATGTATTTTACGTCTGGCACAACTGGCAACCCTAAGATGGTGGCGCATTACTTCACCTATCCGCTCGGACATATCGTTACGGCTCGTTATTGGCACAACTTGCGTCAGGACAGCCTGCATCTGACTGTTGCGGATACTGGATGGGGAAAGGCCGTGTGGGGCAAATTGTATGGACAGTGGATTGTGGGCGCTACGGTTTTTGTTTATGACCACGAGAAGTTCACTCCTGCGGATATGCTGAAGATGATTGAGGAGCACAAGATAACTTCGTTCTGCGCGCCTCCTACTATTTTCAGATTTATGATTCGTGAGGATTTGAACAAGTTTGACTTGTCTTCCCTGAAATATTGCACGATTGCGGGCGAACCTCTGAACCCGGCTGTTTACGAGGCTTTTTATAATGCCACAGGTATAAAGCTGATGGAGGGATTTGGACAGACTGAAACAACAATGACAATAGGCACGTTCCCTTGGATGGAACCGAAACCGGGTTCTATGGGGGTGCCAAATCCGGCTTATGACATGGACTTGATAACTGGCGACGGAAGGTCGGCTGAGGATGGTGAGCAGGGCGAAATTGTTCTGAGAACCGACAGGGTTAAGCCGTTAGGCCTGTTCAAAGAATATTATCGTGATGTGGAAAAGACCAAGGAGGTCTATTCTGATAATGTGTATCATACTGGCGATATTGCTTGGCGTGATGAGGATGGTTATTATTGGTTTGTCGGACGTACGGACGATGTGATAAAGAGTTCTGGATACCGTATCGGTCCGTTTGAGGTGGAAAGCGCTTTGATGACGCATCCGGCTGTTGTGGAGTGCGCTATCACTGGTGTGCCGGATGAGGTGCGCGGACAGGTGGTGAAGGCTACGATTGTGCTGGCTAAGGCCTATAAGGACAAGGCTGGCGAGGAACTTGTGAAGGAGATTCAGAACCATGTGAAGAAAACTACGGCTCCGTACAAGTATCCGCGTGTGGTTGAGTTTGTTGAAGAGCTTCCTAAGACTATCAGCGGAAAGATTAGACGTGTGGAAATTCGTGGTGAGAAGAAGTAATCTTTTGAATTTGATATGTTGATGTGAGTTTTATAAATTCACTGTTTATAATTAAAAAGTGCAAATCGTGGATTGATAAACTTTTCGGCACTTATTCCTCGAAATGAATTTATAGAACCCACTTTGAAATTCGGCGACATGCTAAGCGAACTTAGTTTGTCGCCGAATTTGTTGTTATTTGCATTCTGCCGGCATCTTTATATTTAGTGCTGCTGCCACACCTCTGCCGTAGGCTGGGTCGGCTTTGTAGCAATTGCAGACGTGCCGTTGCTTTATGAACAGCTCTGCGTCGCCCAACGCTCTTGCTGTATTTTCAAAAAGCAGTTGCTGCTCTTCTTTAGTCATAAGCCTGAACAGTGCTCCGGGCTGGCTGTAATAGTCGTTGTCATACTCTCTCTCGTCGTAGTTGTAAACGTCGCCGTGAATCTTTAGCGGAGGCTCTTTCTTCTCTGGTGAGTCTTTCCACTCTCCGTAGCTGTTCGGTTCGTACCCTTTGGCTGCGCCGTAATTTCCGTCAACACGCATAGCACCGTCGCGATGGTAAGAGTGAAATGGACATCTCGGACGGTTTACCGGTATCTGCTCCAGGTTTACGCCGAGCCTGTAGCGTTGCGCGTCGCCGTAAGAGAATAGCCTGCCTTGCAGCATCTTGTCCGGAGAAAAGCCGATTCCATCGACAATATTCATAGGATTGAACGCTGATTGCTCCACCTCGGCAAAGTAATTTTCCGGGTTTTTGTTCAGCTCCAGAATGCCCACGTCGTGCAGCGGAAAATCTCCGTGCGGCCATACTTTTGTGAGGTCAAAAGGGTTGATTCTGTAGTTCAAAGCCTCCTTTTCTGTCATGAGCTGCACTTGAAAGAGCCACTTAGGGAAGTCGCCCCGTTCGATGCTTTCGAAAAGGTCTCTCTGATGCGACTCTCTGTCTTTTGCAATAATCGCCTCAGCCTCCTGGTCTGTCAGATTTTTGATGCCCTGCAATGTTCTTAGGTGAAACTTTACCCAAGTGCGCTTGTTGTCTGCGTTGAAAAAACTGTAAGTGTGGCTTCCGAACCCGTGCATGTGCCTGTAAGAATACGGAATGCCGCGCGTGCTCATGGTGATGGTCACTTGATGTAGCGCTTCGGGCAGCAAGGTCCAGAAGTCCCAGTTGTTGTTAGCGCTGCGCATATTAGTCTTTGGGTCTCTTTTGATGGCGTGGTTCAGGTCAGGAAACTTAAGAGGGTCGCGCAAGAAGAATACCGGAGTGTTGTTGCCGACCAAGTCCCAGTTCCCCTCTTCGGTGTAAAACTTCATTGCGAATCCTCTGATGTCCCGCTCTGCATCTGCGGCTCCGCGCTCGCCTGCAACTGTAGAGAATCTAACGAAACAATCTGTCTTTTTCCCTATTTTGGAGAATATTGCAGCGCGTGTGTATTTGGTTATGTCGTGAGTGACGGTGAATGTTCCGTAAGCTCCGGAGCCTTTGGCGTGCATTCTTCGTTCGGGAATCACCTCGCGGTCAAAGTGAGCCAGTTTCTCTATAAGCCACGGGTCTTGCAACGTGATTGGTCCGCGCAGACCTGCGGTCTGTGAGTTTTGATTGTCTGCAACTAAACGGCCGTTGGCAGATGTCAGTTTTTTGTCTTTCATATAAATTTGAATTTTGTTGTCGTAAAAAAAACAAGAGGAGGATATGGAAGAGCCAACCTCCTCCTGTCACATTATTTGTTTAAGGCTGCGGCGAAGCAGATTACGAAGATAGAGCCGGCTGTAGCCGAGATAATTGTCCAAAATACAGCTCCGCTATCCAAGTAGATAAGGCCGGGAAACAGTCCGCCAATCACGCCGCCGGCAATTCCGAACGCAAGGTTGGAAAATAGGCCGTTGCCAGAATCTTTCAAAATGAAGTTGCCTAAAAATCCGACAACAAGACCAATCAGAATAGAATAAATAACATTGTCCATAAGATTAAAATTTAAAATGAGTATGTTTTTTATCCTATAACAAAACAAAGGCTCTATTTGCTCAGTCTGCATCAAAAAAAAGAGGCGACACATCATCGTGCCACCTCTAATTATTCACTGTTTCGTATAAATTACTTCTTTATCAAGGAAATAATCCAGAGCAGTAGAACAGCGCCGCCTGTAGCAACAATTATCTGCCACAAAAGTCCGCCGCCACCAATGCCGAGCATTCCAGCAAGCCAGCCGCCCAAAGCTCCGCCGACTATACCGATTATAATGTTCCATAGCAATCCGCTGCCTGAACCCTTAAATATCTTGCTGCCCAAAAATCCTGCAACAAGACCAATCAAGATAGAATAAATCAAACCCATAAGAATAAATTTTAAGTTATGTTTTGTGAAAATATAAATCATATTTTGAAATTCCAAATTTTCCTGTGCTTTTTTTGCGATGAAATCACAGATTTAAGCAATTTGCTATTTATATTTGTATGTGAAAATCAACCAGATGTTTATGAAAAAGAAAGCGAAAAAAACAATGTCCTTTGAAGAGCGACGAAAGGCGTATTTGAAACGGCCGCAAAAGAGGTCTCTTGAAGTTAGAAATGAAACTTCGCCAGTGTCTGTGAAGTATCTGGTCGGGATTGGTGTTGCTGGCTCTTTGTTTTTTCTTTGGATTCTTTGTCTGACATTTCTAAACGAAGAGGATTATGCACCACGGGATTTGTTGTTGATTAGGGGCGGATTCGTCCTTTTAATGTTTGGTACGGTCTGGATGGTGCGGTTAGGAATCCTGATAAGGAATGATTATGTTCAGGTAGATTCAGAGGGCATAACTATAGATGCACATAGTAAGCACTTTTTCACCAAGCACTATCGGGCTTGCTTCAGATGGGAAGAGCTGTCTGCTTATTCGGTAGGAATTACGGAGGTGTCAACGGGTGTTGAGCTGAGACGAAGGGTAAAGATCCGTAATAAACTTAAACTGTACGATGTTAACGGGTGTCTTGTCGGCAATTTTGATTTTCAGCATTATATGGAGGGCGATTTGAGCAGAGTAGAGCAGATTATGTCTGAATATATAAAGAAAGTTAGCGATTAGTGATTTTTTTCGCCCTTTTAGTTGTTGTTTGCTTAAAATGATTATTTTTGCAAAGAAAATTAGGCCTTCGTTTTTTTGTGGAGGATAATCTAAAAAACATAGCTATGGCAATTTTGAAAATTGACAAAGTTTCGGAAGTGATGCTCCAAAACCATGTGCTGATTCCGGTAGTCAGCCGGTTGGGTATAAAGGCAGGTGTGGAGAATAAGACAGTTGAAGATGTGTGCAGAGAAAATGGACTGCACCCGGATTTTTTTCTTGCTGTTGTAAATGTGTTTCTTTACGGTGCCTTTGATGCGGTGGAAGACATTAGGCTTTTCAATGTGCTTAAATGTCTGGACTATATACGCAAGTCTCACAAAGATTTCATAGTGCAGCTGAAAAATATAGAGAGACATATCCGGCTTCTTGTAAATGATGGCAATGCGCAGTACATGAGCCTGATTTTTAGCCTTTTCAACGAATATAAAGAGGAACTGTCGTCCTTGATAGGGAAGGAGGAGAGCCTTTTCTTGCCGTACGTAAACAATGTGTACGAACTGTTTTTTAGTCCGGATTATCAGCCTATAGAAGGTGATGTGGCTGGCGCGTTGAGCGTGTTCGTCAGTGAGTACAACGATGTGAATGAAAAACTGGACGACTTGAAAAATATTTTAATAAAGTATATTCAAGGCGATTATGATGAAAATGTATTTTATGGTGTGATATTTGCGTTGGACAGGCTGCAGAGAGATATAAACGCTACGGAACTGATAGAGCTGAAGGTGCTGGAGCCGATGGTTGCAAAAATGGAGCGAGAGATAACGGAGCGTGTTTCTAAAATGCAAGGGCGATGAAGAGTGACAGTCTGAATATTGCTGTGGTTTCTGATAATTGGCTTTCGGCCTTTGGACTGAAGTGTTTAATTGCGGAGGTGTCACCTTTTGCACGAGTCTCTATTTTAAATAGCGAAGAGTTTGATAAGGTTGATAAAAATATCTATTCGCACGTTTTTGAGGTTGATGGTGCAGACGGCTGGGGCGTTGATTACTGGAGAGCGTTTGTGAGCGGAAAACTGCAGGTGAAGGAGGAGAAGGAGTGCACGGTGTGCCAGAAGCAGCTTCTTACGAACAGAGAGACGGAGGTGCTGCGCCTTGTTACGCAAGGGCTTATGAACAAGGAGATTGCCGACAAGCTGGGCATCAGTCTGCACACGGTCATATCGCACAGAAAAAATCTGACGGAAAAACTGGGCATAAAAACCGTTTCCGGTCTCACTGTTTATGCAATGATGCATAAGCTGATTTAAGGCAACTTCTGCAAATAAGGTCGGGATGAAATTGCAAAAACGTAATTTCAAAAACTGCTTTAAATGAAGGAGTGGTGACTTTTTTGTGAAAAATCTGTTTAATCTGTACCGTTTTTCAAAAAATATTTCATAAATTGCAACATCGGGCATTTAGAGAGAATGCTTTTTTAATCAGGTAACTTCTGCAAATTAAATTGATGAGATTCTGAAACATATTTTGTTTTTTACAGAAGTTGCCGTAAATTCTAAGCTTATGAAAAAAATGATAAAAAATATTGTTGCTTGTGTGGTGGCGGCATTTGCCTTCCTGAGTTGCGGCGGAAACGAAGAAGAGGATTTGCACGAAGATATTCGCAAAAAAAGGCTTGAGACCATTGAGTATGCGGCAGATGACGTTGAGGTCTGCTTGTATCTTTGCAAAGGTCCGGTCTCTAAAAAAGGTTCTTCTTTTTACGTTTACAGCAAAACGCAACTGGATTCGGTGCTGCGGATTTTTCAGAATCCGAACCTCGGTTCGGGAGATGTTAAGATTGATATGCCGTACGACGCGAAGTTTTTTAGAAATAATTGTTTGCTGATGTGTTTCGACGAGTTGCTGTGCGCGGACGATTCTGCTTGCAAGGTTACCCATGCGTTTGAGTCGGGCGGTACTGTCTATGCAATGACAAACACTGGAGCCTGCCTCGTTCCGGACGGCGAAGTGGCCGAAGCCGCTTCTTACCTCGGAGTTGTGGAGTTGCCGCGAAAGGGTCTGTCTGGCAAATCGTTGAGTTTGATTGAAGACAGGTCTGTTTTTGTTGATTATGAGGTGTTCGACACAGTTTTTAATCAGGACTCTGAGCTAAAGATGGAGCTTGCGGAGTTCTTTGGCGTCGATGATGAAGGGTCTGCAAAACAGACTGCTGCGGAGTTCTTTGAGAAATATAGGCTCTATTGCGCGGAGAGCGTAATGTCTATAGGCGAGAGTAAGTTATGGGTCAGAGGTATGGAGGTGGACCCAGCCGGAACTCTTAAGATTGCTGTGCAGAATGTGGATGCAGATTTTAAGGTTGCTGATAAGTATAAATTTCTTGAATTTGATAAAGACGTTGAGGTGAAAAGGGTTAGGTTCTTGCTTCAACGGTGATGGCGAGACGGCTGCGTTCTTTCGGGACGCAGCCTTTTTTTGATGAAAACACATCTTTTTTTTAGTTTCTAAATAACTTCTGACTATTTTTGCATAAATTTTAGGTTTATGGATTTTGAGAATGCTAAATATGAGGCCGTGGAGCTTTTGAAGCGGCTTATCGAGATTCCTTCGTACAGCAGGGAGGAGACGGCGGTTGCCGATTTTTTGCAGAACGAGATTGAGGCTTTGGGGTATGTGGCTTGCCGTAACGCGAATAATGTTTACGTGAAAGGCCCGGCTTTTGACCTTGGCAAGCCGACCATCTTGCTTAACGCGCATCTGGACACGGTGAAGCCGGCTAAGAGCTGGACTAAAGAGCCGCATAAGGCTACGGTGGAGGGCGACAAACTTTACGGACTGGGCAGCAATGACGACGGTGCTTCTGTTGTGTCGCTATTGCAGGCTTTCTTTATGCTGACGCTGAAAAATCAGCCGTACAACCTGATTTTCGCGGCTACTGCCGAAGAGGAGGTGTCCGGGAAAAATGGTGTGGAGAGCTTGCTTGCCGACTTGCCTAAGATTGACCTTGCTGTGGTGGGTGAGCCTACTGGTATGCAGATGGCGGTGGCCGAAAAGGGTTTGATGGTGCTGGACTGCACTGCTCATGGTGTTTCCGGTCATGCAGCAAGAAACGAGGGAGACAATGCTATTTACAAGGCTGTTAAGGATATTGAGTGGGTCAGAACGAACGAACTGCCGAAGGTCTCGGAAAACTTAGGGCCCGTGAAGATGACGGTGACGATGGTTCAGGCTGGAACTCAGCATAATGTTATTCCGGACACTTGCTCTTTTGTGATTGATGTGAGGTCTAACGAGTGTTACTCTAATCAGGAAATTTATGAAATTTTGAAAGATAACTTGCAGAGCGACGTTGAGGCTCGCTCGTTCCGCCTTGGCTCGTCGGGCATCGACGTGTCGCACCCTATTGTGAAGCGCGGCATCGAGCTTGGGCTTGGCACTTTCGGCTCGCCTACGCTTTCGGATCAGGCTCTGATGAATTTCGCAAGTGTGAAGATTGGTCCCGGCGATTCGGCTCGTTCGCATTCTGCCGACGAATACATATGCTTGAGCGAAATAGAGAGCGCCATCAAGGTTTATTATGAATTGTTGGACGGTTTAGTTATTTCAAAGTAATGGCAAAAAGTAAGTTTTACGTTGTGTGGAATGGTCATAATCCGGGTGTTTACACGGACTGGAATTCGTGCAAGGCTCAGATAGCGGGCTATCCGGACGCCAAGTATAAGAGTTTTGAAGATGAAGAGCTTGCCAATGTGGCCTATAAGAGGGGTTATGAGGGTTATGTGGGTCAGTCTGGAAAAGTGCGCAAGCTGGGCGAACTCCGGTCGCTTGCAGATATTGGGCGGAACGCTTCCAAGCCGGTGCTGGAGTCGCTGGCGGTGGACGCGGCGTGCAGCGGAAATCCGGGTAGGGTGGAGTACAGGGGCGTTTACACGCGCAACGGGAACGAGATATTCAGAATAGGCCCGTTTGAGTGCGGAACAAACAACATCGGCGAGTTTCTCGCTCTTGTGCACGGTTTGGCTCTGCTGAAACAGAAAAATTCAAATGTGCCGCTCTACTCAGACAGCGTAAATGCAATTTCGTGGGTGAAGCAGAAAAAGTGCAAGACGAAACTGGAACGCAACAGCCGTAACGCGCAGCTCTTCGTCTTGATAGAGAGGGCGGAAAAGTGGCTTGCGGAAAATAGTTACACAACACAGATTCTGAAGTGGGACACCAAGAGCTGGGGCGAGATTCCTGCCGATTTCGGACGGAAATGATTTCTGGCAGATTTGGCTAAGACGCTCTGCAGATTTGTCTTTCATTCTGCAAACAGAGTGCCATTTTGCTCCTGATTTTGCTTTTTTAGCGTCAATCTGAATTTTCGGGCAAGAATTTTCGTGATATATTTTGTTATTGCGTAAAAAAATAGTACATTTGCACAATTTTAAACATAAGGGCAAAACAGGTATGAATCTAATAAAAACTATATTGGCGGCAGCCGGGGATGTCAAGGAAACGAGACATTGTGATTCATATTCTCTTAATATTGCGTTAGTCTTTCTTTTTTGAGCTAACGCATTTTTTTTGCGCTTTTGAAATGGAGTATTTTTTAAACACTATATTATTATGTTGGAAGGTATAAAAAAAGTTCTTTTGTTAGGGTCTGGGGCCCTCAAGATTGGGCAGGCAGGAGAATTTGACTATTCAGGCTCGCAGGCGTTGAAGGCTATGAGAGAAGAAGGCATCAGCACTGTGTTGATTAACCCAAATATCGCAACAATCCAAACGTCTGAAGGGGTTGCGGACAAGGTTTACTTCTTGCCTATCACTCCGTTCTTCGTGGAAGAGATTATCAAAAAGGAGAAGCCGGATGCTATCCTTTTGGCTTTCGGCGGACAGACGGCTCTTAACTGCGGTACGGAACTTTATACCTCCGGAATTCTTGAAAAGTATGGTGTGAAGGTGCTTGGCACTTCTGTTGAGGCTATCATGATTACGGAAGACCGTGACCTGTTCGTGAAGAAACTTGACGAAATTCAGGCTAAAACGCCAGTTTCTCAGGCTGTTGAGTCTATGGAAGATGCACTTGCGGCTGCTCGCAAGATTGGCTTCCCGGTTATGGTGCGCTCGGCTTACGCGCTTGGCGGTCTTGGATCGGGTATCTGTAAGGACGAGAAAGAGTTTGTTGAATTGTGCGACAGCGCTCTTGCTCACTCTAAGCAGATTCTTGTGGAAGAGTCTCTTAAGGGCTGGAAGGAAATCGAATTTGAGGTTATACGTGACAAAAACGACCACTGCTTCACTGTTGTGCCGATGGAAAACTTCGACCCGCTCGGTATTCATACTGGAGAAAGTATCGTGGTTGCGCCTATCATCACTTTGTCTCAGGAGCAAATCACTATGCTTCAGGATATTGCGAAGAAGGTGGTGCGCCATATCGGTATCGTGGGTGAATGTAATATTCAGTACGCTTTCAACGCTCAGACTAACGATTACAGAATCATTGAAATTAACGCTCGCTTGAGCCGTTCTTCGGCTTTGGCTTCTAAGGCTTCGGGTTATCCGCTGGCTTTTGTGGCCGCTAAGCTTGCTCTTGGATATTCGCTTGACCAGATTGGCGAAATGGGAACGCCTAACTCGGCTTATGTTGCTCCGTCTGTAGATTATATCATCGCCAAGATTCCGCGCTGGGACTTGTCTAAGTTCGCTGGCGTTGACCGTCAAATCGGCTCTTCTATGAAGTCGGTCGGCGAAATTATGTCTATCGGTAAGTCTTTCGAAGAGATTATGCAGAAGGGGCTTCGTATGATTGGACAGGGAATGCACGGTTTTGTCTGCAACAACGATGTTGAGTTTGACGACCTTGACAAGGAACTTGCAAACCCTACTGACATGCGCGTGTTCGCCATCGCTCAGGCTCTTGAAAAAGGGTACAGCGTTGAGCGTATAGAAGAACTTACTAAGATTGATGTCTGGTTCTTGAATAAACTGAAGAATATTGTGGACTATGCTAATGTTCTTAAAGGGTTCAAGACTATCGAAGATATTCCTGCTGATGTGCTGAAGGAGGCTAAGCGTCTCGGATTCTCGGACTTCCAGATTGCGCGTTGTGTGGAAAATCCTTCTGGAAATATGGAGAAGGAGACTTTGCGTGTGCGCAATGCACGTAAGAAGGCTAACATCAAGCCGGCTGTGCGCCGCATAAACACTGTCGCTTCTGAACATCCGGAACTGACTAACTACTTGTACATGACGTACGGAACTGACGAAAGCAGCTTGAGCTACGATTATCGTAACGACAAGACTGTGATTGTGCTTGGCTCTGGTGCTTACCGTATCGGTTCGTCTGTGGAATTTGACTGGTGCTCTGTAAATGCTACTCAGACGGCTCGCAGACTTGGTTACAAGTCGGTGGTGATCAACTACAACCCTGAAACGGTATCTACTGACTATGATATGTGCGACCGCCTTTATTTCGACGAGTTGAGCTGCGAACGTGTGCTTGACATTATCGACTTGGAGTCGCCTAAGGGTGTGATTGTTTCTGTGGGCGGACAGATTCCTAATAACTTGGCGATGAAGCTGCATCGTCAGAATGTGCCTATCTTGGGTACTTCGCCAGTTTCAATCGACCGTGCGGAAAACCGCCACAAGTTCTCAGCTATGCTTGACCAGCTTGGTATAGACCAGCCTCGTTGGGGCGAGCTTACAACTCAGGACGAGATTGACCAGTTCATCGAAAAGGTTGGCTTCCCTGTGCTTATTCGTCCGTCTTACGTGCTTTCGGGCGCTGCGATGAACGTTTGCTACGACAAGGAGCAGATGATTACTTTCCTTTCGGCTGCGGCTAAAGTGTCTAAGGAATTCCCTGTGGTTGTGTCTGAGTTCCTTCAGAACGCTAAGGAAATAGAGTTTGATGCGGTTGCGAAGAATGGCGAGGTTATCGAATACGCTATATCTGAACACGTTGAGTTTGCCGGCGTTCACTCTGGCGACGCTACTTTGGTGTTCCCTGCTCAGAAGATTTATTTGGCTACGGCTCGCAGAATTAAGCAGATCAGTAGCAAGATTGCTAAGGAACTTAATATCAGCGGACCTTTCAATATCCAGTTCTTGGCTAAGAATAATGATGTGAAGGTTATCGAGTGTAACTTGCGCGCTTCTCGTAGCTTCCCGTTTGTGTCTAAGGTGCTTAAACGCAACTTTATCGAAACGGCTACTAAGATTATGCTTGATGTGCCAGTGGAAAAGGTTGACTCTTCTACTTACGATGTTGACCATGTGGGTGTAAAGGCGTCTCAGTTCTCGTTCGCTCGTTTGCACAAGGCTGACCCTGTGCTTGGTGTGGATATGTCTTCTACTGGTGAGGTTGGCTGTCTTGGCGTTGACTTCGACGAGGCTTTGCTTAACTCTTTGATCTCTGTGGGCTACACTCCGGCGAAGAAGGGCGTGCTTGTCTCTTCTGGCGATGTTAAGGGCAAGGTTGACTTGCTTGAGCCTTGCAAGATGTTGCAGAACAAGGGTGTTAAGATTTACGCTACAACAGGAACTCAGAAGTTCTTGAAGGAAAACGGTGTTGAGGCTACCGCAGTTTGCTGGCCTGACGAAGCAAATGGTCAGGACATTATGAAGCTGATGGCTGAACACGAAGTTGATTTGGTGATAAACATACCTAAGGACCACACGAAGCGCGAGCTTACAAATGGTTACAAGATTCGCCGTGCTGCAATTGACCATAATATTCCGTTGCTTACAAACGGTCGTCTTGCAGGTGCGTTTATTCAGGCTTTCTGTTCGAAAGAGTTGAGCGACATCAACATCATGAGCTGGCAGGAATACGTGAAATAAGTGATGGATTCTATGATTGTCCGAAAGGACGGTCTGACACGATAAAAAAAGAGTTCAGTATGCAAGTGCTGAACTCTTTTGTGTTTTTGGTATATTGCAAAACGTAATTTGCAGAAGTTGCCTTTAATCTTTTAAACATCCTACCGGCACAACGTAAACTCCGTCTTCTCTGCGGTATGCGTATGTTCCGACGGCAGTCAGAACCATCAGGAAGGAGGGGCTTTTCATTCGGTCCAAGTCAATCTTGCCCGCCAGGTCCTTGAGGGTTTTAGCTCCCTCTTCAATCAGGTTGTCGCCTCCTATCTTTATCTCAACAAGTCCGTAAGAGCCGTTTCTTAGGTGGATTACTGCATCGCACTCCAAACCGTTCTTGTCTCTGAAATGATAGACCTTCCCGTTCAGCGCTTCTGCGTAAACCCTTAAGTCCCTCACGCATAGAGTCTCGAAGATAAGTCCGAATGTGTTTAAATCGTTTATGAGGTCTGAAGGTCCTAGCCCAAGTGCTGCAGTCGCAATGGACGGGTCTGAGAAATATCTAGTGTCAGATGTCCTTATTGCAGATTTGGAACGCAGATTAGGGTTCCATGCTTCAGAATCTTCTATAACAAAAATCTTCTTCAGAGCGTTGATGTAGGATGCGATTGTCTCCTCGCTGAAAGATTCGGACTCGTTAGCTTGCAAGTCTGCCTTGATTGTGGCGTAGTTGGCTTGAGAACCTTGATGTCGCGCGTAAGAACGTAATAGTCTGTGCGTGCGCGACGGGTCTCTGTTGACGCCATCTGCTAATGAAACGTCTCGCTTTTCAACAGCGTCCACATAATCAAAGGCTTGGTCTAAAGCGATGTCAGACTTCATGTTCACCGCCAACGGCCATCCTCCGCGGCAAGTGAGGAATGCGATCTTCTCCAGATTGATGGCGGATGTTCCTTTTATGATGGCTGGAGTGGTAAAAAGTTCTTCTAAAGAAACCTCTCCTGTCGAGTCTTCAGATTCCCACAATGACATTGGACGCATTCTAAGCCAGCCGATTCTTCCTGTTCCTGTATGCACCACTTGACTCAGGTCTGCAGGTACTGCCGAGCCTGTCAATATGAACAGACCAAGGCTTGAACTGTGGTCAGATTCAAATCTGATGCTGTCCCATAATGATGGTGCGACTTGCCATTCGTCTATAAGTCGAGGTTTCTTTCCTTCCAGAAGCAACGCTGGGTTCAAGCGGGCAAGTTGCAGGTGTTGCTCTATTTTCCCTGATTCAGTCATATAAAGAAGACTTTTCGCGTGTTGCTCTGCAGTGGTCGTTTTTCCGCACCACTTAGGACCTTCAATGAGAACAGCACCTTTTCCGGCTAATTTTCTTTCTAAGAGTCTATCTGCAATCCTGTGCTTATATTTTGCCATAAATTCACCTTTTTTATTTTAAGTGCAAATGTATAGCTTTTTTTTGTGATTTGCAATGTTTTAAGTTTTAAAATCGAGAGTTTGGCGTAATTTTGTTTAGGAGTTTGGCGAAGATTTATTTAGGAGTTTGGCGAAGATTTGTTTAGGAGTTTGGCGGAAATTTGTTTGGGAGTTTGGCGAAGATTTATTTGGGAGTTTGGCGAAGTTTTATTTAGGAGTTTGGCGGATGTTAATTGAGAAAATGGCACTGGCATCTTCAATGATTACGAAATCATGCCAAAGACCTCTCAGTTGAGGATATGTGATGTTCAAAATCACATATCTCCCGACTGGCAGTATTCAGCAAAAGGGCATTCGTACGGATTCTGGCAATGGTTGCCCGGTGCCACGTTGGGCGATTTGCGACTGTTTGCCAAAACCTTTTTGAACGAGCTTATGTTTTCCTTGACAAAGTCCTGACGCTCCAAAACTTGCGGTAAAAAGGACTCTTTTACAAATAATTTGTGAATATCGCAGTTCTTAAGTGTTAAATCTTTTAAAGGGGTGTTTAGCTCTTCGACGTACTCCTTATTGAGATAGACGAGGAAAAAGTCTTTTAACGGAACATGCTCATTGATTACATAATATTGCAAAGCGGCGTCCGTCAGATAAATGTCGCTAATGTGGTCTGTCGATTTCACCTCGTATGCAATATAGTTTCCGTCCTCGTACGCTAAAATATCTAAAGCCGCGAATACGTCGTTTGTTTTGAACGCAGCTTCGTAGATGAACCGGATCTTTTCTTTCAGTAACTTTTCTGTTCGTTCAATCCATGAGTGCTGTTTGATGGCGTAGGGAATTTCAGGAACTGTTAAAGGCGTTTTTGCCTGAAGGTATTTAGTTCTAACATTGTTGATGTTATCGCTTGCATCTATTCCATCGGGAAAGAGATGTTGGGCCAAATCTCCGATGATATGGCCTCTGTCGAATTTGCTTTGCGTCTCAACTGATACTTTTCTCTCAGCATACTTGTATTTGTGCAGCCACATCAGTTTGGTGCACTGGCACCCCATGACAAAAGAAGATTTGGAAAGGGTGGCAGTTTTTAGATGCGTGCTGATGATCTTCCTCCATTGATTGGATGCAATGGAAGCCGTTTTCTTGAATATATTTCCGAAGTCTGACATAATTCTGATGATTAAAGATTGATGTTCATGAAATTTTTATTTATTCAATTATACTCTCGCTACAGTCTGAATGTTTCGCCATGTTCTTCTTTACAAGTTCCTTGCTCGTGTTGGCGTAGCAATAGACGCAGGATAAATACTTGGTCACATTACCATCGGCATCCATATTATAATATAGATAAAGTTAAAAATTCTTTTCGTTAACAAAATATAACGGGAAATCATGGTCATTCTTAAATTCCATTTGATAATTAAGCCTCGATGCAGAAGATGATGTTACATCTAACTCCTTATTGAATACAATGTAAAACTCAATATCGACCATTTTGGTTATATCTATTCCTTTGGCAGAGCATCTAGGGAAAATTATTTCATTGAACGTATGCCATAATTGGTTAATGGCATCTTCGGTTTTTTTACTGATGTTCCAGTCCGTGTTGCTTCTGACATTAGTTTTGAACTCAACGAAGCTCATATTGTCCATTGTTAGGACTGCACAGTCTGCTACACCTCCATGCTTTACCTTCGGGCCTGATATGATTCTATTGTCAAGTGGCAATAGAATCAGCTTCTTGTTGTCAGAATTGTTTGCAATGAATGTGTCGGGTAAACCGGAGTCGCCACCCTTCCAGTCGGTATAGCCTAAAGCTTCATTGTCATATATAGACATAGACTTCGCATCAGATTCTTTTAGACAAGCCTCAACAGTTCCGCCACAATCTTGAAGCGAAGAACACAGCCGAAGTCTTTTCACTTCTATGGGTATGTTATTGTTTGTCTGATTTGGCATAAAGTCTGTACAATTTATTAAACTCCATTGAAATGGTCTCTGATATTGAGTCTAAATCATTTTTGGCAATCATGCCAGTATTTTCGCTGATAATAGACTTGCAATATGGAGTTTCATCGTCTCCTTCATTCAAACTATATGCAGCCAAATGATCCTTGCCAATATGGTATTGGACAGGGAGTATTGATTCAACCTCTTTTTTTGTTTCTTCGTCACCTTTGTCATATGTCTTAGCTGCTATAATTAACAAATTAAGTATTGCTAAGGTGTACGGACTGTGGGTGGTAATAACCAGTTTATTCCCTTGTGAGCTATTGTTGTTTTTAACTAACGATTGGATAACTCCCATTTGTGATTTTGGAAACAGGTTCAACTCAGGTTCTTCTGTAATATTGACAAAGCAACCATACCTATTTAATGACGATATCTTTTTGAGCATAATTTCCTTTACGCTCTCTGTATATGCATCATTATCCATAATTTCGGAAATTTGCTTTTCCATCTTGCTCTTTTCCTCTTTTGAAAGTTTTGTTTCTTCTTTCTCCAGTATCTTTCCACTTAAATATTCAGAAACAAGACATAAAGGAAGTGCCGATTGAATGCCACTGGAAGCATGGGTTAATTTTACAGGATTCTCTTCGTAACCTTTCCCTGAAATTCTACTTGTGTCATTCAGAGAGTCATATTCATAATGCAACTCACCGAAAGGCAAGTTGTATCCACGCTTGAAATTCTTTTTAGCATCGCTGAATACGTCTTGAAACGTGTCGCATGAAGCCGGCAATTCTTTTAGCAGGCGTGATTTATTCTCGGCTACGCTTAAAATAGCCCTTTCTGCCGGGATATAAATTATTTTAGGTAGCAACATAATGTCACCACCATTGTCAAAAATATGAAATTTTGAATTGTCGTATTCAAAAGAATACTTCTCACCTTCATATTTGATATATGTATCTTCTTTGATAAAAGATTCTAATCTGTGGTATTTGCACAGCATCGAAGAGAACCTATTATATGATTCATAATAAGAACTCTTTTGGCGTTGCATAACCAATTCTTTTTCCAGCCATTTAAACATTGAAAAAAGTTTGGCAATACAGCTTTTGCCTGTGCCTTGGTCGCCAATTAATATTGTAATTGACTTAAATACAATATCTAGTTCCTTAACAGGGCCAAATGATTTTACTATTAATCTTTCATTCATAATTTTGTAGAGTCAACTAGTGTGTGCAAATTTAAACAAAATGTTTGGAGAACTTGTCTTTTT
>JAGBRL010000034.1 GCA_017632345.1 Paludibacteraceae bacterium | reverse complement strand
TTCTTGCTGTCCGTTGCAGTCCATGTGATGTACGTTGTATCTATAGGGAACGCATCGGTAACAACCGTTGTGTCGCCATTTTCTATATTGATAGATATTGGCGCTTTGTCTGAACGGCTTACCGTCAAGCTGTACGCGCAATTGTCGAACACGCTCGGAACGGTCAGTTTAACATCCGCCTTGCAGCCTTCGCTAACATCTACAGTTGTGTCCTTAGAACATGCAAGAACCGGAGCTACTGTATCTATAACCGCCACAAAATGCGTACAGCTCACACTGTTTTTCTTGCTGTCCGTTGCAGTCCATGTGATGTACGTTGTATCTATAGGGAACGCATCGGTAACAACCGTAGTGTCACCATTTACTATGTTGATAGATATTGGCGCTTTGTCTGAACGGCTTACCGTCAAGCTGTACGCACAATTGTCGAACACGCTCGGAACAGTCAGTTTAACATCCGCCTTGCAGCCTTCGCCTACATCTACAGTTGTGTCCTTAGAACATGCAAGAACCGGAGCTACAGTATCTATAACTGTCACCTTCTGATCGCAGCTATCTATATTGCCTGACGCATCTGTTGCGTACCAACGCACAATTGTTTCATCGAACAAGAATTCGCCCGTAACGGTTGTGTCAGTCGCACTTATAACCACAGACATTTCTTCATTGCGGTCAAGACGCTTAGCCGTCAAATTAACCGAATTGTCGCAATTGTCTGACACAGACGGAGCTTTAAGTGTCACTGCAGATTTACAATCGGCTCCAACTTCAACCGTCGTGTCGTTCTTACATACGATTGTTGGGTTAACCTTGTCGTAAACAAAGATGTACTGATCACAGCCTGCAGGATTACCGCTTGCATCTACCACAGTCCAGACAATCTTGTTCTCGCCTTTATTGAATGTAATGTTCGTAGGCGTGTATGTTGTGTCGGAACCGGACACGCTGACATCTATTCTGTCCGTCTCGTTCAACATACCATATACAGTGAGCTTAGAACCTCCGTTGTCTGAGAAGCTTGGCAAATCCAGCACATCACCTGCTTTCATTGTATAATCACAAGTATTACCTGTTAAAATTTCAAACTTCATTGTATCTCCACAAATAACAGTTGGAGCACCTTCATCCGCAACGACAAACTCCCATTCGCAGACATTATTATTTGCTTCCACCAAGCAAGCGTCATTCGTCTCGTAAACAACAGTGTATCTGCCCATGCCTAGATCAAGACTTGTCAAATCCCAATTGTCAGAAGTTATACTATCCACACCATTCTTAATCAATTTGAAACTTACACCAGCTCCAGAGCAAGACACCAAATCCGGAGCCACAAGCGGCACAGTCACGAACGGCTTGTCATCAGGCAAAGTATAAGACTCTTCTCCATTATGGCAAACCAAAGAAGGAGCCGGCTCAAACGGAACAGTAACAATCAGCTCGTCGCTTGCGCAGGTCAGAACCTCAGAGACGCTATCCTTCGCAACCACCACGTAAGACAAGTTATTTGTCATTCCGCAGCTAATATCAACTATCGTATCCTTATCTCCTCTCTGTTTGTTCCATTCATAGATAGTGTCCTTGCCCGTAATTGCATTGTTTATCACAATCTCCATAGACAAATCGCCAGACATCGACGGACAAAGTTTTCCGCCACCAGATATATCTGCACTACCCTGTTTAACAACCACAGAAATCTGAGGAAGAGCGTGAACCGTATAACTCAAGAAGCTGTCAAGCTTACAGCCGTTTCCGTCAGTATAAACATAATCATACCTATGGTAGCCCACAGCCTCGTCAAATCCGCTGAAATCGCCGTCCCAATCAACGCCCGAAGCCGGCAAACCTTTCACTTCCACATTTCCGCCCTCGCAAATATCAGCTATAGACGGAGAGATGGTTATAGCCGGATACTCACCAACGAGCAACACTCCATCTTCGTACTTGCAATTTACCGCGTTAGCCTTACCGGTCAAAGTGTATGTGAACTTCTTGACACCATCTTCTTTTGCATCCTTAACCTCCGAAACATCATACACTGTACCAGTCTTGGAAGCGATAAACTCAGTCGCCGCGACTGCATCAAACACACTCGTGTCGCACACTGTATGCCTCAAATCCAGCAAATCTACCGGCTTGGTAGCCTTGACTGTAAGAGTGCCTGAGTATGTGCAAGTTGCGTAATCATCTGTTGCCTTTTGGTGCTTCAGCGAGAATCCGTATGTGCGAGTCGGAACATTAACTCCGTTCTCTTCAACATCACCAAGATCATTAACAGTTCCAATCGTCACGACATAATCAGGATAAAGACGTTCGATTTCCGCCTTTGCATCAGTTTCATCATAAGAGGCGAGGTCGCAAATAACGTGAGTTGCGTCAACATCCCTTTCGCTTTCTGTAACAACAACTGTTGTAGTACAAGTTGCAGAGTTCGGAACAGCGTCTGCAGCAGTCCATACTATAGTTGTTGTTCCGACGAAGAAATCGCCTGCGGTTTTGTCGCCAACTTTTGGAAGAACCATATCAGCTCCGTCGCTTCTTGTTGCGGTCAAATCATATGGCGTGCTGCAGTTTTCAGTAACCTTAGGCAACAGAATTTCCACACCCTTAGCCATGCACATTTCATCAGCGATAACACTAATTTTGGCAACACATTCAACCTCAGGAGCGATGTTATCCTTTATTATCACATTCTGCTTGCAAGTTTTAGAATTTCCAGACTTGTCGGTGACTTTCCATGTGATTGTTGTTGTGCCGATAGGGAACGGATCTGTTACTATCTTGCCGTTCACAACATCAACATCAACCGGCTCTTCGTCAGAACGCGTTGCGGTCAATTCATCAACGCCGCAATTATCACCGATAGTCGGCAACTCTACCGCGCCAGACCAGTTGCAAGACTCAACATCAGCAAAACCTTCCACATCATTTTTGCATGTAATAGAAGGGCTGATTGTGTCAAGAACGTTTATAGTATGAGAGCAAGTTGCAGACAATTTAGCGCTATCTGTCACAGTCCAGGTCACAGTAGCGAGACCCTTAGGCAGTGTGATTCCCGTGCTAAAATCTACAAATTCAACAGCCGAGCCATCTTCGGCCGTGATAACCGCATCATACTTAAACTTGCAATTGTCACCAAACACAGGCTTGCCAACCTCTGAACCACCGAACAGACCAGTCCAGACGCAATTATCTTCGCCTACATAAACCGTAGCATTTGCAGGACACGTTACAGTTGGAGGAATATTGTCCTTAACAATCACCTTTTGTGTGCAATAGTCTTTATTTCCGGACTTGTCAACAACCTTCCAAGTGACAAATGTCGTATCTATCGGGAACGAGCCGAAATCAAACGGACTGCCAATAGTGTCAGTATTATTGTCCGAACGCACCGCAGTCAGTGTGTAGTCGCAGTTTTCCGTTACCTTAGGAAGAGTGACAGAGCCGGACCATTGACAATTGTTGTCCGCCAAAACATTCATGTCGCTGCATGCGAGTTCCGGCACGATATTATCAACAACCTTTATAAACTGTTCACAAGTTCCTTGATTTTTCGCGCCATCTGTTGCAGTCCAAGTGATTTTAGTTTCACCCAACGGGAAGGTGCCAGTAACATAATCTTTACCGTCATAAACTGTTACAGGAACCAAATCCGAACGAGTCGCAGTCAGTGTATATCCGCAGTTTTCTGTAACCGCAGGAAGAGCGACGTTGCCCGACCACTCGCAAGAGTTATCTGGAGTAAACTGAGTTATTGTATCTTTACAAGCAACCACAGGAGCAGACTTGTCAACCACCGAAACAACCTGCTTGCAGCTGTCCGCGTTTCCGGCAGGGTCAACAGCTATCCATGTAACCGTAGTTGAGCCAATTGGGAACAAGCCTGTTGTAACAGTTGTGTTGTTAGATACAGTAACAGTCTCTTTGTCCGAACGTGTTGCAGACAATACATAAGAGCAGTTTTCAGTAACCGCCGGCACTGTAAGCGAAACCGCCGCCTTGCAATTGTCATCTGCATCAACCGGAGCTACAGAGGCACAAGCCAGAACAGGCTTGATTGCGTCCTTGACCTCAAAGCTATGCTCACAAGTATAGTTCTGCAGACATCTGTCAGCAACCGTAAAGATTGTCTTGTAAAGACCCGGAGCAAGATCTTTCGACGCCAGCTCCCAATCATTCAGTTTAGCCAAATCTGAAACATTAGAACCGTCTATCTTCTGCAGAACAAAAGACTTAGCAGCATCCGGCTTGCAGCTTGTGTACGCCGGCGCTTTAAACGGAACGGTTACAACACAAGCATCTGTCGGAAGATTATATACGTTGTCAGCAGTTGCGCATGTAAACGTAGGATTTTCCGCAAACGGCACGTTTACAGTCACAGAGCTTGAGCACGCAAGAGTTGACGAAACAGTATTGAACACTTTCACCTCAACATCATAATCAACTGAAGAGCAATCGTATGTCAAGATTCCGTTCGCATTTCCATCGTAAGTATAAGAAACAGCACCTTTCAGCTCTGTATCATTTGTAACCGTCGCAGAAATCTTCAGCTCAGTACTTTCAGAGCGGCACACTTTTGTAGAGCCAGAGATAACCGTTCCGCCCTGAACAAGTTCGGTAGTGAACTTAGGAAGAGCGTGAACCTCATACCTCAACGTTTCAGGAACACTGACGCAAGTAAGTTTATCATCATACGATACCGAATAGGTGTATTCGTACTCATGAACACCAACAGCAGCAGCGGCCGAAACAGCAGGGGCATCTTTAGTCCAAGTAATGCCTTCAAGATTTTCAGGCAAAACACCGCCGGCGCCCTCGCAGAAGTCTGCAACCGCAAGCTTCGGAGCAACAGGCTTGCTGTGAACCGTGTACGTCAGCTCGCTATCAACCGAACAGCCGTTGTTATCTATATATTTGTACGAATAGCTGTAGTCCTTAGCCACTGCCGTTGCTGTCAAGTCTGGATAACCTCCGGTCCATACAATTTCATTCTTGCCAGTTCCTGTTGTGTCAGGAAGAGTGCCTTCGTGCGTCAATTTGCCAGTCAAGCCCTCGCAGAAGTTATCCACCTTAAGTTTTGGAGCAAAAGGCTTGTCATACTGACTAACAGTCAGTTTACCATTAGGATAACTACAACGACCCTGAACAGCTACCAACATGTATGAGAACTCCTTCGAATCTGCCGAAGCCACCACATTTTCCACATTGTAAACATCTCCTGTTATCGACTTGATATGCGCCTGTGCCTCTGACACTCCAAATTCATCTATATCACAAACAGTGTAACTCAAATTCAACAAGTCAACAGGCTTAGCCGCTTTAACTGTCAAAACACCTGTGTAGCCGCAACCCGTAGCAACCTTATGAGTCAACGTGAAGGCATAAGTACGTTCAACTGCACTAACATCTGTAATAGTGCCTAACACAACATCATAACCCGGATAAACCCTTGATATTTCCGCAGTTGCGTTCACATCGTCATAAGAGTTGATATCGCAAATGTTATGTGTTATATCAACGTTCTTAGTCTCTTGCGTTACAACTACATTAGAGCTGCAAGAAGATTCATTACCAGCTGCGTCCTTAGCAATCCATGTGATTGTTGTTGTGCCGGCGTAGAAGTTGCCTGTCACATTGTCTGTGTTTCTAGTCAATGCGGCACCGTCGCTTCTTGTTGCTGTCAGCGTGTATGGATTGCTGCATTTTTCGTCAACTGCAGGAAGCGGAATCACTACGTTGTTAGCCAGACACATTGCATCGGCGGTAACATTCACGTCTCTGTCTGTACAGTCTATAGACGGAGCGGTCTTGTCCGTAACGGTCACAGTCTGCTTGCACGAGCTTGTGCGGTCGCCGGCGTCTTTCGCCGTCCATGTGATTATTGTTGTGCCGATAGGGAACGAGCCAGAAACCTTGCCGTCCGTTATATCGGACAATGTAACATTATTGTTTGCCGACGCGCTCAGAGTCACACCAGGACAGTTGTCCGAATACTTCGGTGCATCAACACTTCCGCCCCATGCGCAGCTTCCGTCAGTAAGGTCTATCACTGTATCATTTTTACAAGTCACAACAGGGTCAACATTATCCACTACCGTGATTGTCTGTTCGCAAGAGACAGGATCGTTCACACCGTCAGAGACAGACCAAGTGATAACAGTCGAGCCTTTCTGGAATGTGCCGTTCGCCGTCTTGCCGCTTTTATCTACCGATGTCAGATTAAACGCGCTCTCTCCATGCAATGCAGTGTAAGTCAATTCAGTTGCGCAGTTGTCCGAATATTCAGGAAGAGGAATGTCTGCCGTAACCTCGCACGATGTGCTTGGTGTCTCTAATGTGATTGCAGCCACTTTATCACATGAGATTGTCGGACTGACATTATCCGTAATGGTCACAGTCTGAGTGCAAGGTTCAGACTCATTGCCAGCATTGTCCGTAGCCGTCCAAGTGATGGTTGTAACACCCTTCTTGAATGTGCCGTGAACCTTTCCGTCACTTACCGTCAAATTAGAACCAGTCTGGTCTTCCGCATGTTTAGCAACTGCGGTCAGAGTGTAAGAACAGTTGTCTTTAACCTCAGGGCAATTGATGTCGCCGGTCCAGTCGCAAGTTGTGCTTGTCGTGTTTTCTGAAATTGGATCAGGACAAACTATGACTGGCTTTTCGCTGTCAATCACCTCTATCTTCTGCGTGCAATAATTTGTATTCTTGCCGTCAGAGACAGTCCAAGTCAATGTAGTCACGCTACCGATAGCGAACGAGTCTGTTTCACCAATAGCAACCGTTTTATTGACTTCATCAAAAGTTATTTCAATTGAGCCGTTGTCGTCACGTGTCACGTTCAGCGAAACAATTTCGCAGTTGTCTGCAAACGTCGGCGTTTCGATTGTTCCGAGCCACTTGCAAGAGGCGATTGCGTTTACTTTGACGTTAGCTCCGCAAGTTATCGTTGGACTAGCGTTATCTTCAACCTTGATTTTCTGGTCACAGCTGTCTTTGTTGCCAGACGCATCTTCCGCGTACCATCTGATTATGTTTTCGCCTTTTTCAAACGTATGGCTGATAGCACCGTCGCTGACAGACAATTCTTCGGTCTTTGCGTTGCCATATACAACAAACGCCTTCAGCACGTGAGTGCAGTTTTCAGTAACAGACGGAGCTTTCACAGAGCCAGTCCACTGACACTTGTCGTCCGCATCCGCAGGCACATCCGCGTTGCAAGTTATCCTTGGCCTGATTGTGTCGTAAACCATCAGAATCTGGCTGCATGTAGCCGTCAGCTTTGCACCGTCGGTCACCGTCCATGTAATTTCCGTAGGGCCAACTTTAAAGTCGCCGGTAGAGACTTTGCCGCCGCTTATCGTTATTGCCACGTTGTCCGAACGAGTTGCGGTAAGCACTGCCGAACAATTGTCTTCAAATTCAGGAAGCGGAATATCATCTCCCGACCAGACACACGAACCTGCAGGCACATATCGTTTGATTGAATCGCCGGAGCAAGCGATGGTCGGTTCTGTAACGTCAACCACCGTAACCTTCTGGCTGCAGCTGTCCTTGTTGCCAGCCTCATCTTCGGCATACCATCTGATCACAGTTTCGCCGAGCGGGAAGTTGCTTGTAACTGTATTGCCCGACAAAGTCAAAGCAGCCTTGGTGTCGAGACGTACAGCCGTCAATGATTTAACAGGTTTGTCGCAGTTGTCAGAAACTTTAGGAGCTGCAACGGTAACGTCCGCCGTACAATCAGCTTTAGCATTTGCCGAGACAGGTTCGCCGCACGTGATTGTTGGCTTAACCTTGTCAACCACAGTTACAGTCTGATTGCAAGTCACTTTATTGCCAGCCGCATCAATAACAGTCCAAATGATGGTGTTTTCTCCAAGTTTGAACGTCATGCTGCCGGTCCAAGTCTTATTTTCAACATCAACAACAATCTTATCAGTTGAGCCGTCAAGGACACCATAGAGACTCAAATTGCCGCCGTTGTCACTAACTACCGGCAATACCAATTTAGCGTCACCGTCCTTTAACTCGTAAGTGCACAAATCACCGCTTGCGATTTCCAAAGAGAGCGTGTTCGGACACTGAATTTCTGGGAATTCGCTATCCGTAACAGAGAAGCTCCAGCCGCAAGAGTCCTTCACACATCCATCATCAGACTTATACACCGCCCTGTATGTGCCAAGACCAAGGTCTTTGCTAAATGCCGTCCATTCATCAGAAGTGAAAAGCTTTTCCTTATCCTTATCATTTTCAGTCTTGTACAATGCAAAGCTTCCGCCTGCATTCGCACATGAGTTGTTCAGAACAGGAGGAGTAAACGTCACACTTGCAGTCGATTTATCATCCGGCATCGCATACGAAGCTAAGCCGTTGTTGCACGTCAGCGTCGGAGCCGGTGTCACAGGGACATCTATTGTCAATTTCTGAGAGCAAGTCGGAGCGTTTGCCACAACGCTGCTAACAGTGACAGTGTAAACCTTATCTGCATCGCCGCACTTCAAAGCCACACTTCTGTTGCTCGTCGTAATAGTGTTGTCGTCTTTCCACACGTATTTAAATGTAGCGTCTGCAATATTATTATCAACCGAAACGTTGATATCCACTTTTTCTTTCTTAGACGGACAAGCCTTGCTCAACGCATCCACAACCGCGCTACCCTGCATAACAGTTGCTGACAGCTGAGGCAGAGCGTGAACCTTGTATGCAAGAGTTCCTACGGCGCTTTCACAGTTGTTCTTGCCACCGTCGTAAGAGACTACATATTTATATGTATAAGAATAATCACCAACTTTGCCAGACAAGTCAGGTTCTTTGTCATCTGTCCAGACTATTTCTCCTGTTGTTGGCTTGTTCAGCAAGCCTGTCGTGCCTTCGCAGAAGTCTTTAACTACCAAGGTTGGAACTTCAGGCTTAGGGTGAACTGTGTAAGTTAATACACCGTCATCTACCGTACAGCCGTTAGTGTATGTATATGAGTAACCGTACGAATGGCCGCCGGCTGACGCGTCTGTTCCGTAATTAGGCTCGTTAGCCCAATTAATTGTTCCTACGTCAGGCACACCTTTAAGTTCTCCGCCCACGCCCTCGCAGAAGTTTTCCACTGTCAACTTCGGCAAAACAGGCTTCGCCTTGACATTGAACGTAAACGAGCCGCTTACAGAACAGTTGTTGTCGTCTGTATAAGTATAGTTGTATTTATATTGACCTTCTGACACGTCTGTCAATTTAGGGTATGACGGCGACCATGTCAGTTTGTCAGATTTAGAAGGCACTTTCGGATCTTCTACCAAAGTGCCTGCCGTGCCTTCGCAGAAGTCTGCAACAGAGAAGACAGGAACAGCTGGAGTTGCGTGAACCCTCACAACAAACGACGAGTCCGCGCTTTCGCATTTGTTATTGTCGGTCACGCTGAAGGAGTATGTGTAAACTCCTGCTCCAAGCGTGTTCAGAGCGCCATGATTGGTTGTCCAGTTAATGTCAAGACCTACGAAATCGCCACTATTTGACACTGGCAACTGAGGCTTAGCGCCTGCATCCAAGTTCTCACAGAACGCCATGTCTTTGACATACGGAGCGGTTGGCAAAGCGTAAACTTCGTACTCCACCTTGCTGTCAACAGAACATCCGTTGTTGTCTGTGTAGGTATAGTTGTAAGAATGCGGACCTGCCGCAGCTGTTCCAGAAAGGTCTGGCTGCACATTGTCTTTCCATGCGATAGTCAAACCTGAGATGTCCATAGAGAACAAGCCTGTTGAGCCTTCGCAGAAGTTTGCCACCGTCAAGTTCGGAGCAACAGCTGCAGGGAACACGCTCACGTTCAAGCTGCCCGAAACGGAACAGCCGCTTGTGTTGCTTATAGTGTATGTATATGAGCCGTTATTTTCCGCAACCGTCACAGTCTCACTGTTGTACGACGCGCCTAACTGAGCTTTGTACGCCGCAGGGACATCTACATTTAGAGCCGAGTCAACTTTAAGACCCGGACAATATGTGTATGCCAGTTTTGAAAGATATGCAGGAGCGGCATTGACTGTAACCTTCAAAGTCTTGCTATCGCTGACACATCCATGAACACTTTCCGTTGCAGTGTAGCCGTATGTGTAATTGCCTGCCGACAAGCTTGAAAGCGGTGTCTTCGGCGTCCATTCATACGTGTAAGTAACGTCGCCAACCACAGTGTCTGTTGGCAAAACTGGTTTGTTTTCGTCCGCCAAGTTTTCGCAGAACGGCTTGATTTCCACATCCGGAGCGGTTGGTTTGGTGTATCTGTTGATTATCAAAGCACCGCTCACAACACAACCTTTGCCGTTGGTTATCGTGTACGTATAATTATCGTCAGAACCTGAAACATTCAGCGTCTCGCCTGTGCCGAGAGTGTTTTTATTGAGAACATCAGCCTTGAGGCTATTTTCATCAAGCTGCACTTCCGGACAGTATGAGTATAACGTTTCTCCAAGCTCTTTCGGAGCTGCATTTACAGTCACAGTGAACTTGACTTCGCCACTTTCACAACCATTTTTATCGGTAACTGTGAATACGTATTCATACGGTGTAGCTGCCGCAGCCAATTTGTCTAACGCATCGTGATTTGTTTTCCAATTGATGGAGTTAAAGTTTTCAAAACTTTCTGGCAAAGCAGGCTTGTTTGACGCGTTTTCGCAGAACTCCATGTTATCTACCACAGGCAATGTTGGCTTAACGAATTCTGACACGGTCAGTTTGCCTTCATAAGAGCAGTCATCTTGGCTCAAAGTGTAATTGAACACACCGGAGCTGCCTGAAGTTACCTTCACATCATATCCGCTTGCCTTACCTTCTATATGAGTTTGAGCTTCAGTTTGACCAAAGGCACTCAAATCGCACACCTGATGCGTCAAATTGAGAAGTTCTTCCGGCTTCGACGCACTGACTGTAAGAGTTCCGCTGTACTCGCATGTCGCTATTGAGCCAGACGCATTCTTATGTGTCAATATGAAAGGATAAGTACGGACCTGATCGCTTTCGGTCTTATCCCCCATTTTCACGTTATAGTCAGGATATTTCTGTGAAATTTCCGCCTTCGCCATTGCCTCTGTGTACTTGGCAAGGTCGCAGATATTCAGAGACATATTCACATCAAATTCACCATCAGTCACGGTCACATTCTGCACGCAGACTTCAGATTCATTTTTAGCCGCATCTGTAGCCTTCCATGTGATAGTTGTTGTGCCGACGTAGAAGTCGCCCACATACACAGTTGCGCCATCTTGCAAATTCATCGCAACACCGTCGCTTCTTGTTGCAGTCAGCGTATATGGCTTGCTGCAGTTTTCTGTGATAGTTGGAAGAGGCACAGACACACTTGTTGCGCGACACATTTCTGTTGCCGGTGTTTCTATATCAGCGCCACACGCAATTGTCGGCGGAATATTATCCTTAACAATCACCTTCAGAGAACAAGACGCTACGTTATTGGCCTTGTCCGTAACCGTCCATCTGACAAATGTAGTGCCAATAGGGAATCTTACCTTATCTGTAGATGTCAGCGCGTTGTAATTGACATCGTCCTTGCTATACTCTGCCTTAGGCGTATAGTCGCTACAGTTATCATCTGCATCCGGAAGAGACAAAGCTCCGGTCCACTCACAAGTATTATCTGCAAATACTTCCTTGTCTTTTTCGCAAGTTATCGTAGGAGGAACATTATCAAGAACCTCTATCGTCTGTTCACAAGTGCCTTTTTTTCCATTTGCATCAGTCGCCGTCCAAGTGATGACAGTCTTGTCCAACGGGAATCGTCCTGTTGAAACCGTCTTGTTATCCATATCTATCGTCACAGGAACGTTGTCAGAACGAATTGCAGACAAATTGCTGATGCCGCAGTTGTCCGTAACCTCAGGAAGCGAAATGTCGCCAGACCATCCGCAGGCATCGTTCACCATATACTGGGTAATACCCTTAACACAGTTCACAACAGGTTCTTCGTTGTCAGTCACGGTCACTTTCTGAACGCATGATTTGGAATTGCCAGCCGCATCGTAAGCAGTCCACGTCACATCAGTGGCACCAACAGAGAAGCTTTCTCTGACAACGCTACCGCTAACCTTAATTGTTCCACTCGGAAGAGATGCCTCAATCCAAGCTCCGTCGCAATTATCTGTAACCACAGGGATTACAAGCTCAACATCTGCGCCACATTTGCCTTCATCAGTGCTAACGCTAATAGGCTCAGGACAAGTGAAGTCCGGATCTATTTCATCTTTGACTTCAAATGTTCTTTCACAAGATTTCACATCCAGACAGTTATCATTAACCGTGAATATGGTCTTATACGAGCCAGGAGCGAGTTTGTACGAAGTTGTATTCCAGTCTTGAGCAGGAACTATGACATCTGCATACGACCCACCAATCATCTTCTGCAAAGCAAAAGAGAACGGCACAGAAGAGTTGCAGCCTGTATAAGACGGAGCCTTGAACGGAACATCCACCTCGCAAGCGTCAGATGGCAAATAATATACAGACGCTTCGCCTTCTGCGCATGTGAACGTCGGCTGCGCTTCAAACGAAACATTAACTTTTACAGAAGTTGAGCAAGCAGTGTTGTTTGCGGTATGAACCACAGTAACATCTGTGCTGAAATCAGCAGTCGTACAATCATAATCATACTTCTTCATATTAACCTCTGACGCAGGTTCAGAGCCAAATATGTAAGACAATTCGCTGCTGAAGTTGCTCACCTCAACCTCTACTATAAGGTCACCAGACTTAGAGCGACAAATCTTCGCACCGTCCGGAATCACGTTGCCGCCCTGCTTCACAACCCAAGATATTTGCGGGTTAGCGTGAACGGTGTATGTCAAGTCAGCAGATTCGCTCACACAACCATTTTCGTCTGTATATGTGTACGAATATGTATATGGTTTCGCTTCTGCAGTTGCGGTCAAGTCCGGATAAGAAGGAGACCATACAATCTTTTTCTCGTCTATACCTGCTTCGTTCGTCAACTTGCCTGTCGAGCCGAAACAGAAGTCTGCAACCTCAAGCTTTGGAGCATCAGGCTTTGGATTAACCTTATAAGTCAATGTCTTATCCACGCTCTCGCAGCCGTTGTTGTCTATGTATTTGTACGAATAGCTGTAGTCCTTGGCCTCTGCCGTTGCTGTCAAGTCAGGGTAACCGTCAATCCACTCAATCTTGTTCTTGTCTGTTCCTGTTGTGTCAGGAAGAGTGCCTGCGTGCGTCAATTTGCCTGTTGAGCCAAAACAGAAATCAGCCACCTCGAACACAGGCGCAGTAGGCTTGGCATATTCGCTAACAGTCAGCTTACCACCATCATACACACAACCACCCTGAGTCGCCTTCAACGTGTAAGAGAAGACCTTAGAATCGCCCGAAGCAGTTACATTTTCCACATCATACACATTACCAGTCTTGCTCTTGATGAACGCTTCCGCATCAGCCTTTCCGAAACTTTTCAAATCACAAACTGTGTGCGTCAAATCAAGAAGAGCATCAGGTCTCGACGCGCTGACAGTAAGAGTTCCGCTATACCTACACGTTGCTATATCCGCTTTCTCGTGCACCAATGTGAAGCCATACACTCCTGGTGTATTGACCGAACTGCTTAATTCCACAACATCATAATCCGGATAATTCCTTTTTATCTCTGCAATTGCGTCTTCATTTTCATATTTGGAAAGGTCACAAATATTATGAGTGAGCGTCATACTACCTCTTTCTATATCAGTCACAACTACATTCTGAGTGCAAGGTTCAGAAACATTTCCAGCCTCATCCTTAGCCGTCCATGTGATAGTTGTTGTGCCGACGTAGAAGTCGCCCACATACTCAGTTGCGCCATCTTGCAAATTCATCGCAACACCGTCGCTTCTTGTTGCAGTCAGAGTATATGGCTTGCTGCAGTTTTCTGTAACAGTTGGAAGAGGCACAGACACTTGTGTAGCCATACACAGTTTATCCGCATCTGCATCTATTGACACATCACCGCCGCACACAAGTTCAGGAGCGGTTTTGTCATCTACCTTTACAGTCTGAGTGCAAGAAGAAGGATTGCCAGAACCGTCTGTCGCCGTCCATGTGATAGTTGTTGTACCGATAGGGAACGAGCCGCTGACTTTATCAGTTGCATCAGTCAGAGCAATAACATTGCCATTGTCGTCCTTCGCCTCATAAGTCAAAGTCACATCTGTACAGTTATCCTTGAAGGTCGGTTTCGTCACATCACCAGTCCACAGACAATTATCTTTATCGGCTGTCTCCGTCAAACCTGTTCCACATCCAATTGTAGGGTTTGCCTTGTCATTTACAGTAATTGTCTGAGTACACTCTTTATTATATCCAGCCTCATCAGTCGCCGTCCAAGTGATTGTTGTCGTGCCGATAGGGAACGAACCATTTGCTGTTTTATCGTCAAGAGTCAGAACAACATTTTTACCTTTGGCATCCTTCGCCACGTAAGAGAGAGTCGCTCCGCAGTTGTCCGAATAAGTTGGCAAAGCAAATCCGTGCGCCAACTCACAAGAAGAGTTGTCTGTAATGTCAAATGTCTTGCTCATGCCGTCGCACGAAATCGTAGGATCTACATTATCAACAACCTCCACTTCCTGAGTGCAAGTGCCTGTATTACCTTTGTCATCCTTGGCGGTCCAAGTTATAACAGTTGTACCCTTTTCAAATATGCCAGAGGCAAATCCGTTAGCCACGCCGAGGCTGTAAGTCTTGTCCGACTCATGATGTTTCGCTTCTGCAGTCAGAGTGTATGAGCAGTTGTCTGTCACTGCTGGCACTTTAATTTCTCCGTCCCAGCTGCACGAATTATCAGATGTATATTCTGTAATCTTACCTTCGCAAGCCAATTTTGGCGCCGTGCCGTCGGTAACAGTTATCGTCTGCGTACAAGACTCAGACAACTTGCCATCGGACACCGTCCAAGTCAGCACAGTTGCACCCACGCTGAACGAGTCTGCAGAAACCTTTCCGCCCTGTAATGAGATAGAAGCGTTGTCGTCACGTGTCACCGTAAGCACAAGGTTTTCCTTCGAAACGCAGTTGTCCGAATAATCAGGAAGAGCAATTTCTTCGAGCCACTTGCAGTTCTTGACTGCCTCTTCGCTAATAATGCCGCCACATTTTATAGACGGTTTAGTATTATCTTCAACCTTTATCGTCTGTGTGCATTCGCCTACGTTTTTAGACGTGTCAGTAGCTGTCCAGTAAATCTCAGTTGTTCCAAGATCAAACGTCATGCTGAAATCACTCTTCGTGTCAAGAGGTGTCTCTACACCGTTATGTCTAGCCACCGCCTTCAACTCGTACGGTCCGCACTCCTTAACAGTTGGCAGCTTAATGGCTTGCGTAGCCTGACAATTTTCGTTCGCATCAAGTTCCACATCATCCATGCAATCCAGCACAGGACTAGTCTTGTCTTTAACAATCAGAATCTGTTCGCAAGACTTTGAGTGTCCGTTTTTGTCAGAGACAGTCCAAGTAATCTTGGTCTCTCCAATATTGAACGCGCTTGTATTGACCTTTTCGTCCTTAATTTCAATTGACACACCGTCAGAGCGTGTCGCCGTTAATTTAGGAGAACAGTTGTCTGAATAAGAAGGAAGAGCAATTTCGCCCGACCAGCTGCATGAATTGTCCGGAGCAATCTTTTCAATAGGAGAAGCGCCGCAAGTTATCGTCGGCTCCAAATCGTTCACCGTAACCGTCTGGTTGCAGCTGTCTTTGTTGCCCGACTCATCTTCGGCATACCATCTGATTACAGTTTCGCCAATCGGGAAGTTATCCGTAACTTTATTGTCAACCAAAGTCAAAGCAGCCTTGGTGTCAAGACGAACTGCGGACAATGCAACCGTACCTCCACAATTGTCTGATGTTTCTGGAGCGACAATGGAGACATTCGCATTGCAATCTGTTGCATCTACAGAGACTGGTTTGCCGCAATTGATTCCAGGCGCAACTTTGTCAAGCACAGTTACGGTCTGATCGCAATAAGCGCTGTTCAGAGCGCCGTCGGTAACAGTCCAACGAATTGTGTTTGCACCTTTTTGGAACGTGATGCTTCCGGTGTATGAGCCATCTGCGTTTACAGTAATCTTATCGCTGACAGTTCCGCCTTGCAGCACTCCCACCAATGTGTACAAACTACTATTTTCGTAAACTTCTGGAAGCTCTGTTATGTCGCCAGGCTGCAGAACATATACGCACTTGTCGCCGCTCTTTATTTCAAATACAAGCGGAGCCTTGCAGGTTATAGAAGGCTTGTCGTCATCAGTAACATCGAAACTCCATTCGCAGACATTAACTTTATTACCCAAATTATCTATCAAACACTTGTCGTTAGCCGTAAACACAGCTTTATAAGAGCCAAGACCCAAATTCTCGCTCAGATTTGACCAAGAGTTTGATTCCTTTATAAGCTTTTCAGCATTACCTATTTCAAACAGTTTAAAACTGCCACCCGCATCAACGCATATAGAAGCAAGCGTAGGAGCAGTAAAGCTTACGTTGACAGTATTGCCGTTCTCCAACGGATAAGAACCAGAGCCGTTGTTGCACGTCAGCGTCGGAGCCGGTGCCACAGGGACGTTTATTGTCAAATTGTTATAACAAGTCAGAGCGTTTATCGTTCTGCCAACCTTCACTTCATACGACTGGTCTGGCATTCCGCAAGTCAATTCAAATTCTCTGACACTTGCTGCAACAGTCTTGTCGTCGCTCCACTCGTATGTGTATGCAGCGCCGTCAATATCATTCGTTATATTAACTTTGACTGACAATTCTTTATCTTTAGACGGACAAGCCTTGTTTGACGCACTTATTGTCTCTTCACCCTGCATAACAGTTGCAGACAGCTGAGGCAAGGCGTGAACCTTGTAAACAAAGCTTCCCTCTTCACTTTCGCACTGTTTACCGTCTGTGTTCGTGACAACAATTTTGTATTTATGAGAGTACTCGCCTACCTTGCCG
This sequence comes from Paludibacteraceae bacterium, assembly GCA_017632345.1. GTDB lineage: Bacteria > Bacteroidota > Bacteroidia > Bacteroidales > Paludibacteraceae > RGIG9379. Next base: position 2,720 of record JAGBRL010000034.1, on the reverse strand, counting down.
GACAAGTCAGGTTCTCCGCCATCTGTCCAGACTATTTCTCCTGTTGATGGCTTGTTCTGCAATTCGCCTGTCGTGCCTTCGCAGAAGTCTTCAACGTCCAATCCAGGGTCTGCCGGCTTAGGGTGAATTGTGAAAGTTAACCCACCTCCATCTACCGTACAGCCGTTAGTTCCGGTGTATGAGTAGTTGTAAGTATAAGGTCCTGCCGCAGCACTATAATCAGGTTCTTTACCATTAGCCCAATTAATAGTTCCGACTGCAGGCACGCCGTCGAGGTTAGCTTTCGCACCGTAGCAGAAGTTTTCCACTTTCAATATAGGCAAAGTAGGCTTAGCCTTGACATTGAACGTCAGAGAACTATCTACACTACACTCATTACCATCGGTGTACGTATATTTATAAGTGTATGATTTGCCGCCTGAGAGCTTTGCAAAATCTGGCAATTCTGGCGACCATGTCAAATCAGACGAGTTAGCCTGAATACCGCTTACCGCAACCAATTCGCCCGATGTTCCTTCGCAGAACTCTGCAACCTCAAACTTAGGAGCAGAAGGTTTTGCGTAAACTTCAACTTCGAACGAAGCCTCATCGCTTTCGCAATGGTCATTTTTAACTTTGTAGCTGTATTTGTATTTATCTGCCTTAAGAGTTGACAACTCACCATGACTTTGAGTCCAGATGATTTCAAAATCTTTAAAATCACCTTCTTTAGACTTTGGCAAGGTTGGCTTTCCCTCCAAGTTTTCGCAGAATGCTTCTATTGACACTTTCGGAGCCGTTGGCTTGGCATAAACAGTGTACTTCAAGTCTTGGCGGTCACTTTCACAGCCGTTGTTGTCTTTATAGTAATATTTATATATATAATCTCCTGCCGGCTTAGTTGGATCATTAAGAGACGGAGTGCCGTCTGGCCACACTATGCCGCCAATGTTTGCAGAGAATGTGCCCTCCGAGCCTTCGCAGAAGTTTTCCACCGCAAGAGTTGGAGTGTCCGGTTTAGCGTGAACTTTTACCGTGAATGAACGTTTTTTACTGTCGCAGCCATTTTCATCTGTCACATAGTATGTGTATGTATAGTCTCCAGCCACAAGAGCTGACAGTTCCGTAGGGTTAGCCGGATACCAGTTGACAGACTTATAGTTTTCAAAGCCTTTTGTTGATGTTGTAGGAAGAGACGGTTTGTCTGTTGCGTTTTCACAGAATTCAACGTCTGCAAACACAGGCGCGTCATAGTCTCCCACCTTGTATGTCAACGTGCCCGAAACGACACAATTATTTTTATCTGTATAGGTATAGCCGTAGCTATGATCGCCGGCTATGCTACCGTCAAGCACTGGTTCTTTGCCGCCAGTCCAGACAAAATTATTAGTTGCACTTGCTGCCGGTTCGATAGAGAGATAGCCGCTCGATCCCAAACAATGGTCTGCCACGCTAATAACAGGCGTAGCGTGAACGGTTACCGAGAACGATGTCTCAGTGCTCACACAGTTGTTGCCGTCGGTTACTGTGTATGCGTATGTGTACGGTGAGCCGGACGCTTTCAAGTCCGATATCGCTTCATACTGTTCTGTCCAGTTGATGGTGTAGTCTGCAAAGTTGCCTTCCCCGCTGACCGGCAACGACGGCTTGCTTGCTGCGTTCTCGCAGAACGATGCTATTGTCACGGTCGGTGCGGTCGGCTTGGCGTAAACCTCGAACGTCAGTGTGCTGTCAACTGAGCAGCCGTTGCCGTCTGTGTAGGTGTATGCGTACTCGTATGTATTTGCCGTGACGTCTTTGCCAAGCGCTGGGCCTGCTGCATTTTCCCAAACAACGTTAGCGGTGTTGCCTGAAAGCTCGCCCTCCGTGCCTTCGCAGAAGTTTGCTACCGAAAGTTTCGGAGCGTATGGCTTCTTGTATCGTTTCACATCAAACTCGCCTGATGTAGCACAGTTAGTTGTTGTATTCGTAACTGTGTAACTGTACTTATCGTCAGAAACATTTGTCACGACTATCTTGTAGCTTGACGCATTGGTGTACGCGCTTACCATTTCACTCTGCAGAAGTCCTGTTGAAACTTCCGATTCCGGACAGTACGTGAAGTCTGTTTTTGGTGCGGCTGGAAGAGAAAGTTTAGTCAGGGCCAATTTGCCAATTGCAGCACATCCGAATTTATTTGTGACTTTGAATTCGGCTTCGGCTTCCGTAAACGAAACAATCTCAAGGTTGGTGTATGACACTTTGCCTGTCAAACCTGTTTCAATATATGACTTCAACGTACCGTTATCAAGTTTTTTGTCTGCACAATACTTGTATTCGTCAATTGCCGGAAGAACAATCTCTCCGTCTGTAACGGTAACGGTCTGTTCCACTGTTGTACTGTTGTCTGCCTCGTCTTTTGCAGTCCATGTTATAGTGGTTGTGCCAATTGGGAACGTGCCTTCGTACGACACTTTGCCATCCGCGTCTATCAAGACGGTCACTTTGTCTGAATTGTCGTTAGACACGCTAAATTCTGTAACATCGCAGTTGTCTGTGGCTGTTGGCTTTGATATAACTATGTCTGATGCCTTGCACGAGACTTCCGATATATTAGCAACTCCGCTTATTACCGGATTTTCCTTGTCCTCTACCGTTACGGTTTGTTTGCACTCGCTGCTCTTGCCGTTTACGTCGGTAACGGTCCAGAGGACTGTGTGTGCGCCCTTGTCGAACGTCGCCGTGTGAGTGCCGTTTACCGA
>JAGBRL010000033.1 GCA_017632345.1 Paludibacteraceae bacterium | reverse complement strand
TAATTCTTTTTTTAATTTGTATTGTGTTGTGACTGACGAATTTAGACATTTGTATATGTCTTTGATTTGCAAATGTCTATTCCCACTCACCTTTTCATTCTTCTCATACAAATACCCATACACTTGAGGTTTAAACCAATAATTGTAAGGAAGAACTGACTTTGAGAATTCACTCCCTTTCCACTGAGCCAACATCGCCTCTTCCATAAAGTAGCCCCACATTTCGCCAACGCCGATGTAGCCGGAATAGACCGTAGTGGATTCGGATGTGCCGTAAAGGTCTGAGCGTTTGGCCGCACACAACACATTTGTGGTGCTGCCGTGATGAGCAAGCAAGGCGCAACTTTTATCCATACCCTTAAACCTCCATAAAAACGTCCGCTTCACTTTTAAAATTTTTATATTGACATTTGGGTTAACTATTGCAAAGTTATAGGTTATTTTAATAAAAACCAACCAATCGGACAAAAAAATCTACCTATGTAAAATCGGCACTAAAATAGAATGCAACTACGGCACAATCATTTCAAAACGTCCCTTTTCTATCGAAACTGATATGTTTTTCACTTCATCAGAATAGATTCCGTCTCTCTCCGCCTCCAGACCATAGGTATCAATAGCGACAGACTGCGCCTCGAAATACTTCACAAAACCGCAAGCCTGCAACCGTCCGCACGCAAGCCCGACAAGCGCTTTGCACCTCTGCCACCAAGATGGGTTCACCATCACCATCACTTCAAATTTGCCGTCGGTAGGGTCTGCGCCCGGGGTCTGCTTGATTCCGCCACCTGTAAAAGGTCCATTGCCAACAGACACAGTATATATTTTATCATCCAGAACAAGACTTCCGTTTATCCACAACTTAGAGTGCACGGACTTATTCATCAAAAAACTTGCAAAAACTGCAATATAGTAAGCCCACGCCTTTCCGGAGAACTTTTTGCGCACAAGGTCCGCATACCTCACCGTCCGGGCGTCGAAACCCAGTCCGAGCGAGTTCACGAAATAACGAGTCGCACAACCATCCGCCCCGCTCTCCTCATAACGTCCCACGTCAATCCGCTCCGTTTTTCCGCGCTTTATAATATCCGCGCACCAGCTCACGCTCTTCTTTATTTTCCAGTATCTGCACCAATCGTTGCCCGTGCCCAATGGCAGGAGAGCCAGCAACACATCGCCAGCGCCGCCGTCGTTCATGCAGACACCGCTCACCACCTCGCTGAAAGAGCCGTCGCCCCCCACGACGAGCAGCTTGCGCACACCTTTGCGTATGAAATCCGCCGCCAGCTCTGCCGCATGCCCGGCCCGCTCCGTAAAGACAAACTCGCCGTTAAGCCCTGCCTGGACAAGTTCGTCCTTGACAGACAAACTCTTATCCGAGCTGCGTTTTCCAGCCTTCGGATTCATAATCACGCCCCATCCATCAAGTTCCGTCATACATCAACGATTAACCCACCTTAAAAAAACACCGTAAGTTTCACGAAAGCATTGTGATAAAACTTCCGCGGTCTAGTAATTTGGTCGTCAAATTTCACGCCGTGCAGCCTTGTTCCGCGCCTCTTCTTCAGATAGTCCTGATTATTAATTTCATAACCAGCCGAGATAGAGACATCATCATTTCTGTACTCAACACCAGCCTGTCCGCTCCAGAAGAGATAAAGCCACTCGTAGTTTTCAGTATAATAATCAGACCATTTTTCGTAATATCTTCCTCTGTACCCTTCGTAATCCACATAGAAGCGGTCAGCAGAGAAGAGGTGCAAGATCACCCCCGGCTCCAAGAAAAAAGCCAAAGAGCATTTTTTTCCTAAGTCTGCAAAAGGAAGAGAGCCTTTTACAGATATAGGCATGAGAATATTATTTTTATGATTCTCCACCTTCCAGATAAAATCCTCCGTCTCGCCCTCCGGCCCTTGAGTATAAACACGCTGGTAAAGGACACCTCCGTTGAATGCCACGTAGTCGTTTATATGATAGCCAAAAACGCCACCAGCCGTCCAGTTGTGGTCGCCCGCTCCAGCACGAAGCGATATAGAAAAATTATCTTTTGCGCCGGCACTCACGCAGACGCATATCAAGCAAAAAAATATTAATGCAAAACGTTTCATCCTAAAACAATATAAAGTTATACAAATCTAATAAAACTTATGCAAAACACGCGCCAAAAAAAAGAAAAACCGTCTGAAAAAAATCAAACGGCAAAGAATATAAAGGCAACTATCTCTTTCTTAAGCTCAAATCACCAATAGACAACAGGACAAGGGTAACGCTCCTTCTTCTGAATTATGTAAATAAGAGAAATCTCGTGAGACCACGAACCGTTTTTCTCGTCAGAAGTGAAGAGGTCATAAATGTAATAAGCCTGAAGAGCCTTGTAAGTAGCGCCAAGCATGAAAGAGAACACGTTAATGTTTTCAAGGTCGCTCTTCATTGAGACACCCGCAATCAGCGGCGAGATTATGACACCCACACCAGCGTAAAGCTGATCAAAATTATACTGAGACTGATATGCCGCATTCACAAACGCATACTTGTCTGACAAATCCTGCCTACCCCACAAACCGTTAGCATACTGCAAGTCGAAAAGATAATTTGCATGCACCACATACCTATGGTTTAGTATGCTTTGCTGCTCGTCGTGAATACCATTTTCCGGCTCGCCAAGATGGTAAACAGCCGCGCCCAGCGTCAGTTTGTTCTCGATCACGAAAGCGGCGCCGGCGGAGAAATCCACGAAAGACGTGGAAGCGTTTGCAACCTCCTCTGTTGTGTTAGGGAAAATCTCACCGGTGCTCCAGTCATACTGGTCGCCGAACATCACATCGCTCCCGTACTTGTTATAGAAAACCGAAGCCTGCGCACCCAGTCTTAAGAAATAACCTTCGTAAAGTCTGATTGTATGACCGTAAACAGCAGCCACCTCGTTAGTCTTTATCGTGCCGTTCGCCATATTGTCATGCGCATAAGAGACGCCCAGCGAGCACATCCTCTTATAGAAATTCTGGTCATAAGAGAGCCTCACAGTATGATACCTGTTCCCTAACGAAGGCCACTGCATACGATAATTCGCGCCCAGACGAATAGCGTTAGCGTTACCGACCATAGACGGGTTAAGGCTGAACGGCACCACGTTATGGTTTGAAAAAGTATAATCCTGCGCAACAGCGTTCAGGGCTGCCGCAATCATCAACACTATATATAAAAGCCTCATCATCACATCATTTTAATATTGACACAAACCCTTTCTTCTCACCCTCTTTCTTAATGCCCTTATAGTCACTCTTATACTGAACGACCCACCCGTACACACCAATAGGGCAAGGCATACCTTCATAAGTTCCGTCCCACTCGTCGTCTATGCTATTGCCACGGAAGACAATCTGGCCAAGACGATTGTATATGATGAAAGAGAACTCTTCGATATACTTTCCGCCGTAGAATCTGAACGTTTCGTTCTTTTCGTCGTTGTTAGCCGTAAAGGCGGTAGGTGCCCAAACATCCTTCCACACGTAAACCACAGCCTCGCCATGATACTCGCAACCGTTAGGGTCAACACTGCGGACAAGCACAGTCACAGAGTCGCCAATCTGCGTAGTTCCGTATTTATGTTTCACCGAACGCCCTTCGACCACCTCGTTCTCGCCAAGCACAGGCGTCCAGTACCATGTGCTGTTAAGCGGCGTATTTCCTTTGAAATGCACATGAGGGTTGTCCGGCTCGATAATACGCGGCTCAACCTCGAACGCAATCTCCTGACGCGGCAGTTTCTTTATCTTCACGTTTGCCGAATTTTCGCAGCCATGAATATCCCTTCCGAACAGAGAGACCACAGTCTCCTCCTCTACCAGAGCCGAAATAGTTTCTGCATGCGGGTGCTCGTCAAACTCAGCAAGCTGAGGCTCGCTGGACCACGTGTAATACACGCCGCCTCTCGCCGAAAGCAGAACCGTATCGAGAGTGTTAGGGCAGCCTGCGTAATTCTCCATCGATATAGATATTTCCGGCAACGGCAAAACCTCTATGGTATAGCTTGTAGTATTAGAGCAGCCAGCCTCATCAACGCCAGTCACATAATATGTAGTTGTAGCATTAGGCGCGTATGAGATAGTCTCGCTAACCTCTCCAGTATTCCACTTATAAGAGACAGCTCCGCTGGCTGTGATTGTAAATGTCTGTTCCGGACACACCTGCTTATCTCCAGACACCAAAATATTAGGCGGTGTCTTAACCTTAACCTGAACAAGCCTGGTCGATGTGCAGTTTGCAGTTGTGCCCTCCAGCGTGAGCATCTGGTTGCCCTCCGCCAAAGTTGAATAACTGCCGCCATCGATGGTATCGCCGCTGACAAACCACCTGTAAGTCGTTGCACCCTGACCGGCAAGCGACACAAAATCGCCCACGCACACAAGCGTATCTCCAAGGAAAGAGAGAACCGGCGGCATTACCGGAAGCACGATGTGCGAAGCCTTGTTTTTACAGCCAAACTTATCCGTAGCCTCAACCTCAAAAGTAGAAGGCTCGTCTATTCGAGGGTTAATTTGCTCGCCCTCTTCGCCGTTGCTCCAGATAAAAGAGACAATATCTTTGCCTGACACCTTGATCAAAGCCTTTTCGCCACGACACACCTCCGCGTCACTATCCGGGTCTATCGCCACATACGGCTTGGAATGCACAACCACAGGGACATCAATCACAGAGACACAGCCGAAGATATCCTCGCCAGTCAGTTTGTACGTAGTTGAAGTAGTAGGCGACGCTGTCAAGATCGGGTTCTGAGTACCATTGCTCCACTTGTAAGAGTTCGCGCCCTTAGCCTCAATCTCCAACGCCTCGCCGGCACAAATTTCAGCAACACCCTCTGTCCATATTGTAGGCGGCTCAAGAACAATTATGCGTATAGAAGTGTCGGCAGAACAACCGTTCAGCGTCCCCGTAACAGTGAAAACCTCGCTGTCCGCCATATTCTTCACAAACTGAGAACCCTTAGAGCCGTCGTGCCAAACATAAGAAGAAGCACCCCTTGCCACAATCATAGCCGTTTTGCCTTTGCAAATCGCAGTATCTCCGGCGAACGTTATTTTAGGCTTAGCAATCAGCGACACCGTATGAACGGCAGTGCCCACGCAACCTTTCAGGTTTTCTCCGCGCACGGTAAAAGTCGTCTCGTCAGAAATCAAAGACTCAACCTTAGGACTTATTGCACCGATGCTCCAGTAGAATACAGATGCGTCGCCGCTGACAGAAACAGCCTCCAAGCTTGCATAAGAATTAGCGCACACACTCGCGTCTCCTTTAATTTCAATCACAGGATTACGATTAACCACAACCTCCTTAGACTTAGTCACCGTGCAACCATTCTCACTTGTAGCCACAACTTGGAACACAGTAGAGACAGCCGGTCTCAGCACAAGCGAGTCGGTCTCAGCGCCGGTGCTCCACTTGTAAGACTTGGCGCCAGCCGCAACCCAGCGCAATGTGTCGCCTTCGCAAATTTCAGAAACGCCGTCAATCCAAACGTTAGAAGGCTTTTTGATGTTCATCATTCGAGACACAGTCACAGAACAGCCGTCGGTAGTTCCGGTCACCGTCCATACCTCAGGCTTATCCAGCACTTTAGCCAAATAGTTCAGTGTAGTTTCGTTATGCCATTCGTAAGTATCAGCGCCAACCGCCTCCTGCCTTGCGATTTCGCCAACGCAGACAATCGAGTCGCCGCGCATCGCCACATCAGGCGTAGGCTTCACATATAAGCTTTTAGTGGCAGTTGCCGAACATTTGTTCGCGTCAGTCCCGGTGACAGAGAAGGTCAACTGTCCGGACGTTTCAGGCGACAAAGATCTTTCAGCTCCGGCAAAAAGGTCACTCCAAATATAAGTTACAGCACCTTTAGCTGTAAGCGTGACACTATGGTTCTCGCACACTTCATCGTCACCCTCTATAGTCACAACCGGCAGGTCCAAAACCTTTACGACAGTGTCAACCACAGCCTTGCAGCCATTGTTGGCAGTACCCACAACAGTATATCTTGTATCCTCCAACGGCCTTACCTTCAGCGAATCATCAGCAACACCAACATTCCATGAATAAGATATTGCCCCGCTGGCGATAAGCAGAGCTGTATCACCATAACAAACATTGAACGAGCCGCGCAACCTTACAGTAGGCTTTTCATAGACAGACACATAAATATTCTTTTCGTATTCACAAGAGAATCTGTCGGTCACCTTCACATCATAATACTTGCTTTCAGTTGCCAGAGTCCTGATTTTCTGAGTCTTATCACCAGTGCTCCATAAGAACTCGCTGCCAGTCTCAGCCTCAAGCACCTCAAGGTCTATGGTGTCACCCTTGCAATATTTAGTATTTCCGTCAATTTCAAGATTAGGGAAGTAACGCACAATCACGTCCTGCTTAACAGAATCGACGCACCCCTTAGCAGAACGAACAATAAGTTTTGCAGTGTAATTACCCGGTTCAGGATACTCATGCTTAGGGTCTTTAAGCACAGAATAGGTGCTGTCGCCAAAATCCCAAGAATAAGAATATACCTCGTCGCCTTCCACAATCGACTTGTTTTCATATTTTATAGCGCCGCCGCAAGTATCTTCAAAGACGAAGTCCGGCGTCACAGTCACCTTGTCCAGTTCAGCCTCTATCTTGATAGTTGAGCCACAAAACTCAGACACCACCTCGCAGGTATAAGTCACACCGTCAGTAACCGTAGCTCTGTCCACCTCCACAAGCCAAGGCTTTTCGGGGTCCGGAGTCTTGATTGTTCCCTCCACGCCGTCAGAGCGCGACCATTTGTAAGAGTAAAAACCTTCCGGAGCCTCTAACGTAGGATTTTCTCCGACGCAATTTTTTGTTTTAAGTTCAAGCTCTCGCGTCTCAGCCCAAAAATACCCCCAAGCGTCATGTCCGCCCGCCACACGGGTTGGCACACCGCTGCAAGTGTTTTCCACCAAACAGTCGTGCGTCCAAACATCTATAGTTACAGTATTTCCAATCTGAGAAGTCAAATCAATAGCTCCTGTAGTCCAATTCTTAAACTTATAATCTTCCGGGTCATTTCCACTTCTTGTTGAAGACAACGCGCACCTGCCGTTAACTTCAAGGTCACTAGAGCCTACCTTTACAGAATATTCGCTGCAGCTCAAAGACTTTTCAGCACCGTCTGCACCAACTGAAGATATTTTGAATGAAAACTGCGGCAACTGCTCTCCCGTATGTGCAGAGTTCTGACCCGCAGGGTCCGCAAGCACAAGAGCGAACTTATATGTCAGAAGCGCTGTTTTTTCGGTAACGACAAAAGTATATGTCATACGTTCCGCTGCAGCCTCTAATCGTTTACATCTTTCAGTTGACCCAGATACCCCTGCCGGCAAACCTTCTGTATCGCAAGGACGTCCTATTCGAGCGACCGGCACTCCGTCCGGATTCACTAAAATATTTTTATCCTTACACGTAATCGTCGGATCCATCGTGCCTTTCACAGTGTTCATCACCTTTATTCTCTCGCCTCCTGCTGCTACCGGAGCCCAATCATATACGTACTGGCCGTCGTCTGTTTCGTAATAGTCACCATAATACAAACTCCACCCTCCGAAATCACCGTCTTCAAAACTCAGATTCGGAGTGTCCTCATTTGCTGAATAAGCACAAAAACTGCTCAACAAGAAAAAGACAACAAAAAGTCTAAAATAACCCATAACTATAAATATTTGACTACGTGTTTTTTTAATGCGAATCATCCACGCCCCCGTCTCCTCTATTAATATTATATCCAACCAAACATCTTCTAACAGAACTGAAAAAGACGAACAACAAAATTCAGAGCATAAAAATACATCAATAATTTTAACAATACAAACTTTAGACTAACTTTTCGGCAAACGCCCTTATTTTTTCAACAAAACTCACTCTTTTGAAAGAAACAGCTCTATGCGCTCGTCGGTCAAACCTCTATAGTTCAGTTTGTCAACAACCTTGCCGTCCTTCAAAAACACAAACATCGGAACAACGTGAGTCATGCTCCACAAGTCAGCATCCTTCACAAAACGACGCTTCTCCACCAGACGAGCCTCCGACTTTTCACTAAACGCCAACAGCTGGCTCTCCAGCTCGTACTCTATTCCGTCTGACTCAAAATCCGTTCCGTATGCAGCTTTAAACAACTGCACCACAGAGGTGTCCGGTATATTATATCTGTCAATAAAAAGATCCATCTTACGGGCCGACAAAAGACAAACCTTACACTTTGTGCTATAAAAACAGATGATATATTTACCCTTTTGAAAATCAGTTCCGTCAAAAGCAGCCTCCTCGTTCAGATATTTCATCAAATTATTCTCCCCTACTTTCAGCTCTTTTTTCTTCAAGAGAAAATCTGGCGGAACATAAGCAAAGACCCAGACAAAAGAGAAAACCGCAACAAGCGCGACTGCCAGTTTATCTAACCGGAAACCAAATCTTCGCTCGCCAAAATAGAGGAGCGCGGCAAGAATCACATTCTTCAGGATAGACTTGCCCGGAGAGAGTTCAAAGACCTCGCCCATACAGTGACAATTGCCCTCTTCGCCCATCGCTAAAAGTGCAAAAAGGAAGAGCGTGAAAACTGCAAGCGCCGAGAACGCCGCCAGCTTAAAGAAACGGCTGTAAAGACCACTCAGGAGCCCAGCCCCTAAAAACAGCTCGCCCCCGACCACAAGCCTCGCTAAGACTGACGAAACGTCAAAACTGAAAAATCCGAAACTAAAGACATACAATACAAACGAATCTATCGAACTTAGCTTTGCCAACGCCGAAACTATGAACACAACGCCCACCACTATCAGAGCCAACGCTCTTGCACATTTTTTCAAATCTAGCTCCATTTCTTACATATTCTCACAACAAAAAAACTGCCTGTCCGGAGGACTTTGCCCCGCACAAGCAGTCTATAGGCAATCTCTATAAACACGATTTACAAATTATCAATTCAATTCTCTGCAAACCCTGCCTTCATCCTCCAGTTCAGAACACTCGCCATCATATTCAAGTATCTGCACCTCATTTAAAGGCGGAGGATTTTCATTCACACACTCACAGTCGTGCAACAATGCGTCGGTAACCATTTCTCCTGCACACGACGACAACAATGCGGACAACACAACCAATGAAAAAAATTGTTTCATAAAAATTTATATACTTCTTAGTTTATTTTATTACAACATGTCATTTCCCAAACTTCAAAGTCCCGACAATATCAGTCAAATAGTCATAATGTCTAACTCTTGTTCCGTACGGCATGCTTACTATGACATTGTACAATCTTCCGTCAATATCATTAATCACATAGTAAACCTCAAAAAGGAACTCAAGCTTGTTATCTCCGTCCTTTTCAATTCTTCTGTACGAAACCTTCTCTGCATCGTATCCGTTTTTCAAAGTCACGTTCGTTCTGCCCAGAAGCGTATCGCAGCCATTATCAGGAGACATATAGATAAGAATCTCCTCATCAATAATGCCTTTCAACTGTTCGCTGCTGATTTCTATTTCAGAACGTCTGATAGACACTGCCAACGAGTCGTTCGACTTTGAATAGCAAGAATAGCCAGGTTCATATTTAAAATACTCACCGTCAAGTATAGACACTCCGCTTATTGAATCCTTAAAAACCTTAAAATCACAAATGTCATGCTCCACCGCCGGGAAAAGAAGATAAACGCCGTCCAAATTCAACTTGGCCTTACCTTTCGGTATATCATCTAAGTTTTCAATCTGTTCTGTATCATCGTCATCTTCCTTGCACGACACAAATCCAGTCGCAAGCAAACCTAAAATTAAGAAATACTTTAATGCTTTCATAAACTACTATTTAAAATATACTACAAATTCAAACTCGCCGCGCATATTATCCTGTTCATGATTAATTGCGAACAAGACAAATCCGCCACATCATCTCCACAAAGGTACAAAAGTATATCACAATATCACAAAAAAATATAATTTTATTAAAAAAAAATTATGGACAACTGCTCCACACGATTGCAATCAAACCTTCAGACCGGCAATTTCCTCCTGCAAAATATCGAGAAACGCCGCAGCATGCCCGCCGTCCATCTGAGTATGATGAAACTGAAACGACACAGGCAGCTTAACCTTGAAGAGACCCTTCCTGTACTTTGCCCACGCGAGAAACGGATTGTTAAAAAAGCCCGCGTAAATATTCACCATACCGTCCAGCTCATGCTTCACAAGCGCGGAAGTCCCGACCACCATGCACTCGTTATCCAAACAATACTCCTCACCGCTCTCATAAACCCTCTGCGTAAGCTCCAGATAAGAGCTGTTAAATTTACGAATATCGTCTATAAAAGGAACATCGCAAGTAGTGATGCCGCCCGCCTTCGTGTTTACGACCACGCTCACCGCCAGTTTGTCGAACCTCATAAGCTTGCCGTCCATCGGAAGCATGTAAAACTCCTCAACACGGCTCGCCGCTCTGACAACACAGAAACACATCAGCATATTAAATTTCAAATGATTTTTCTTGCTTAACCTCACAAGGCGCGAAACGTCCAACGTTTTGAAAATGGTAACCATAGGCACAACAGCCTTCATCCAAGAGTCAAAGGCCTTTGCTCTGCCGGTCTCTTTAGGATCTACCTCCCACATACAAAAAAAGATTTAGTGTAAACCAAAAAAGAAAGGAGTGCGCAAGATGAGACTCGAACTCACACGCCGTAACCGGCACTACCCCCTCAAAGTAGCGTGTCTACCAATTCCACCACCTGCGCTCAATAAAAAATGTCAGATTACTCTGACACAGAAGAGCGGAAAACGGGACTCGAACCCGCGACCCCAACCTTGGCAAGGTTGTGCTCTACCAACTGAGCTATTTCCGCATTTTCAACCGCTCTTCAACTCAACCGCCGTTTTGTTTCCCGATTGCGTTGCAAAGGTACGGCTTTTTTTTATTCCTCCAAATTTTTTTCGAGTTTTTTTTTAAAAAAATCACTTTTTTTTGATTTTTCATGCTTTTTCAGACTAAAAGGAGGCTTCTTCTGTTGAAAAAGCCCCCTTCTGCACTATATTTCACCAATGTTTAAAACTTCATTCCGACAAAAATTCTAAACTTATTTGCCTTGAGAGAATAATCTTCGTTCTCCCAATCATACTCACCCAGCTCTTCTTCCAACTTTGACGAGTATATGCCAAGGTTACCAACCTTGTACTCCAGACCTGCATTAAGGATTCCATAACGGAACGCAGCACCAAACGCATGAGATAACCCGGCCGCCCTGTATCTGTTTTCCGAATCTATATTGACGCCAACGCTTTCAATATCCACATCATGAACCGAGAACATCATACTTGGCAATAAATTATAATACACGTCAACAGCCATCTTGTCTTTTGGATAGTACGTGAACATAAGTCCCGGACTGCAGAAATCCAAAGCTACCGTAGAAAGTTCGTACTCATAGTCGAGCAAAGGAATCTCCTTATTGCGTTCACCCTTGCCGTAAGATACGTCCGCCCAACGCGCGTTTATAGCCACACCAAACATATCGTTGTTCCACACATACCAACGACTGTCTATAGCCAAACCGAACGCCACATTTGTAGAAGGCATCTTCTTGTCTCCGTTAAACAAGCTTCCTGCTTCATCAGGGAAACCATACCCTTCCGCAGGGAACTCAAAACCGACTCTAACTCCAAATCCGTTGTCATCGCCCGGAGTCTGGGCATAAGCACTGTTTAGACCAACAAACGCAGCCAAAATAATAAAAAATTTCTTCATCTGCTAATAGTATTTAAAATTATTACTTATTTAAACTCATTACAAATATAATACAATTTCAAATTACATCCAAACATTCTTACGCTTTTTAACATTTTTTAACATTCCCAGTTTCTTTTTTCGCGTAAGCTGAATATTTAAGACCTACGGAAACTCTCAGCTTATCCGTCTTCACTTAATTGTCATCACATTCACACGCTAAGCTGTTCCAATCTTTATTATTCAATTTCAGCACCTATGCAAAATAACTCTGCAAAAATATTGCAAACGCACATAAAAAACAACTTTACATACTATTTATGCAAATCACTTTCGTCACAGGTTGCTACCTCCATTGACGAGTTGCGATACTTTCCCGCACTCTAATGTGTACAGACCAAAATCCGAATCAATAACAATCAAAGAGAGCAAAAAATATGTAACTTTGCAAAATAATCGATTTTTTTTATGCAAAAACGCAATTATCAAAAAGAACTTGACAAACTGACAGCTGACTTCTCTGCAACAGGCGCAGTCCCGAAGCTGCTAATCCACAGTTGTTGCGCGCCGTGCAGCAGTTACGTGCTGGAGTATCTTTCCAACTATTTTGAGATTGCCGTTCTTTATTACAACCCGAACATATACCCCGAAGACGAATATTTCAAACGGGAAGCTGAACAGGAACTGTTTACAAACAGGCTGCCGACAAAAAACGAGGTGACATTCATGAAAGCCGAGTTTGAGCCAAAACAGTTTTATGATGCGGTAAAAGGTCTTGAACAATGCGCGGAGGGCGGAGATCGTTGCCGTGTATGCTTTAATCTGCGACTTGAAAGGGCTGCGCAAACTGCAAAAGAGAACGGCTTCGACTTTTTCGCCACAACACTGAGCATCAGTCCGCTGAAGAACTCTGACGTGCTGAACGAGATCGGCGAGCAGGTTGCGGAGAAATACGGAGTGAGACACCTTCCGTCCGACTTCAAGAAAAAGAACGGCTACAAACGTTCCGTAGAACTTTCGAAAGAGTACGGGATTTACAGACAAGACTACTGCGGATGCGTCTTTTCAAAGAGAGAAAGGGAAAAGCAAAAGTGACGGCTCACGCAGTCTTTACTGAGTTCTTGCAATACGGTTTCAGTCCGCATTCGCCGCACTTAGGATTTCGGGCTGTGCAAACATACCTGCCATGAAGCAAAAGCCAGTGATGAGCTTTGCTCAGAATCTCTTGCGGTATGTTTTTGACCAGCACCTTTTCGGTCTCTTTTGGCGAGGGCGAATTATTGGTAAGACCTATTCTGTTAGAGACACGAAATACGTGCGTATCCACCGGCATCGCCGGCTTATTGAACGCAACTGCAAGCACAACATTTGCAGTCTTCTGCCCCACTCCCGGCAAGCGCCTAAGTTCCTCCAAAGAGTCCGGCACAACACCTCCGAACTCTTGTTCTAGCACACAAGAAAGTTCGTGCAAATACTTCGCCTTGCTATTTGGATACGACACGCTCTTTATTAATTCGTAAATCTCAGTTTCTGAACTTTGGCTCATAACCTTTGCCGTAGGCATCTTTTCAAATAGCGCCGGAGTGACCATATTCACCCTTCTGTCTGTACACTGTGCAGAAAGCACCACTGCCACAAGCAACTCAAAGTTATTGGAGAAGTTGAGTTCACTGTCAGCCTCCTCGCAATTCTCCATAAACCACTTCAGCACATGTTCATATCTCTGTTTTTGTGTCATGAAAGATAAACCCCTTATTTCAAATACAATATTTTCAAAACATTTAAAACAACACCCACCTACTCATTCACCAGCCGCTCTATCTTGCAACTATGTTCCTTCGTTTTTTCGTCGTAATTTACACCTACGAAAAGCAGGTCGCCACTGTAATTATTAAGAGCCTGACAATAGTTTTTGTCCTTTATCTGCTGCAAGGCGCTTCCTGCGCTTTTGTTGTGTTTTAGTTCAATTACCATTGCAGGGATATTGGGCAAGTATGGTATCAAAACCAAATCTGCGTAGCCTTTCCCTGTTGGCAACTCCTTGAAGAGCGTGTAGCGGGTGTTGGCGTAGAAGTAAGCCAAGCAGATGGCGCTTTGGAAGCAATGCTCGTCATTGTAAGTCAAAGGGTTTGTCACCTCTGTGTGGGCTGCATCGAGAGCCTTTGCCACCGCCTCCTCGTTGCCTTCGACGGTTGCGTCAAGAAGCTTTTTGGAGGCGTTGATGATTTCCATCAGCTTCTTGTAGTCGGGACTCAGTTTGACAGAACGCACCCACTCCTGACGAACCTCCTCGTTGGGTATGCGGCAAGTT
>JAGBRL010000032.1 GCA_017632345.1 Paludibacteraceae bacterium | reverse complement strand
CGCTTTCACATACCTTATTCACTTGGGTTATCTCTCGTACAACAGAAAAGATAAAACTTGCCGCATTCCGAACGAGGAGGTTCGTCAAGAGTGGGTAAATTCTATTGATGACGAGGAGAATTACGCCCCAATTATGGAAATCATCAACGCCTCCAAAAAGCTCCTCGACGCAACCGTCGAAGGCAACGAGGAGGCTGTGGCTCGTGCTCTCGACGCAGCCCACACAGAGGTGACAAACCCGTTGACTTACAATGACGAGCATTGCTTCCAAAGCGCAATTTGCTTGGCTTATTTCTACGCCAACACCCGCTACACTCTCTTCAAAGAGTTGCCGACAGGGAAAGGCTATGCAGACTTGGTACTAATACCATACTTGCCCAACATCCCTGCTATGGTAATTGAACTAAAACATAACAAAAGTGCAGGAAGCGCGCTTCAACAGATAAAGGACAAAAACTACTGTCAGGCTCTCAATAATTACAAAGGCGATTTGCTTTTTGTAGGCGTGAATTACGACGAAAAGACGAAGGAGCACAGTTGCAAGATTGAGCGGCTGGTGAACTGACAAGTGCGGAACTCTATATAGGTGAGTTCTATAAATTCACCGTTTATAATTAAGACGTACAAATTGTGGGGTGATAAACTTTTCTACACATTTTGATTTATTTCGGCAACTTACTGATTGTCAGTCGGTCTCAATGCCCGCACTGCCCTCTTCTTTCGCTCAGCAGTTTACTCGAAGTGAATTTATAGCCCCCTAAAAAAAAGAGGGTGCATCAAATGACACACCCTCCTTTAGTTTTCGTATATACTTACGCCTTCTCCACAAAGATATTCACCTTGTAATCATCAAAATCCAATTCTGTAGCGTTGTCTATCTTGTCAACCAAGATTATCTCATTTGCAAGAGTTTGCGAACTGATATAGTCACCAAAGGCTTCCACGGCAGCATTAACCGCATCCAGCTTCTCTATCTTGACAAGAATCTTGTCTGTGATATCGTAGCCATTTGCCTTGCGTATGTTCTGAATACGGTTCACAAACTCACGAGCAACACCTTCTTGGCGCAACTCTTCCGTAATTGTCACATCAAGCGCGATTGTTAGATTGTCGTTGCTCGCCACAAGCCAGCCCGGAATATCTTCAGACTGAATTTCCACATCACATTTTTCAACAACCACCTGCTGGTCGCCTATGTTAAGCACATACTGTCCGTTCTTCTCCAGCTCTGCAATGCCTTCTTGCGAAAGTTCCTGCAACATAGCGGCGACAGACTTCATGTTCTTGCCGCACTTAGGGCCAAGTTTCTTAAAGTCAGGCTTGATACGCTTAACCAATATTCCGGCAGAATCGTCAACAAAGTTTATGGCCTTAACATTCACCTCGTTCATAATCAAATCCTTCACAGCCTCAACATTCTTCTGCAGAGAGTTGTCAAGCACAGGAATCATAATCGAGGCAAGCGGCTGACGAACCTTGATGTTCACCTTCTTGCGCAGAGCCAAGGTCATAGACGATATTTCCTGAGCAAGCTGCATTCTTGCCTCCAAATTCTTATCAATCACAGACTCGTCCGCTTCAGGGAATTTAGCAAGATGCACAGACTCGCTCTTATCTTTACCTGTAGCGCTGTTCAAGTCAAGGAACAGACGGTCTGCAAAGAACGGAGCGATAGGCGCCATCAGGCGAGCCACCGTTTCAAGACAAGTGTAAAGAGTCTGATAAGCCGCCAGTTTATCATCATTCAAAGTGCCGCCCCAGAAACGTTTGCGGTTGAGACGCACGTACCAGTTACTCAAGTTGTCGCCCACAAAATCTGCAATCGCACGACCGGCTTTTGTAGGCTCATACTCTTCATAGCAAGCATCCACAGTCTTAACAAGCGAGTTAAGTAGAGAGATAATCCAGCGGTCAATTTCCGGACGCTCTTCCAACGGAATCTCTTTCTGAGAAAAGTCAAAAGAGTCCACATTTGCATAAAGAGCGAAGAATGAATAAGTATTGTACAACGTGCCGAAGAACTTGCGTCTAACCTCTTCAATACCTTCAGTGTCAAACTTCAAGTTATCCCACGGAGAGGCATTTGTAATCATATACCAGCGCAACGGGTCGGAACCGAACTTCTCTATTGTATCAAAAGCGTCAACCGCATTGCCAAGGCGCTTAGACATCTTGTTTCCGTTCTTATCCAGCACAAGACCGTTAGAAATCACATTCTTAAACGCCACACTGCCCTTCACCATAGTTGATATTGCGTGAAGCGTAAAGAACCAACCGCGAGTCTGGTCAACACCCTCAGAAATAAAATCTGCAGGGAAACGGACACCACCATCTATAAGTTCCTTATTTTCAAACGGATAATGTAGCTGAGCGTAAGGCATAGCGCCAGAGTCAAACCACACGTCAATAAGGTCAAGCTCACGTTTCATCGGCTGACCTTTAGGAGAGACAAGCACAATGCCGTCCACATAAGGACGATGCAAGTCTATATTCTTAACGCTGTAATTTTCAGCAGAATAGTCGCCAACCTTAAAGTTTTTGTAAGGATTTTCCTTCATGAACCCTTTGTCGATAGACTTTTCAATCTCAGAGATAAGCTCTTCGACAGAGCCGATGCACATCTCTTCCGACCCGTCTTCCGTACGCCAGATAGGCAGCGGAGTTCCCCAGTAACGAGAACGCGACAAGTTCCAGTCGTTAAGATTTTCGAGCCACTTTCCAAAACGTCCCGAACCTGTAGATTCAGGCTTCCAGTTGATAGTATTGTTAAGCTCGATCATCTTGTCGCGAGCAGCCGTTGACCTTATAAACCAGCTATCAAGCGGATAATAAAGCACCGGCTTGTCAGTACGCCAGCAATGAGGATAATTGTGAGTATGCTTTTCAATCTTGAAAGCAAGGTTGTTCACCTTCAGTTCCATGCAAATAGCCACATCAAGAGTCTCGTCCTTCTCAGTCAAATTAGGGTCGTAGGCATTCTTCACAAAACGTCCTTCGAACTTCTTGTACTCATCAACATTGACATGGCTCTTCACATAATCTGCGTCCAAATCTTCAAGCAAGTAAAATTTACCAGTCAAGTCAACAGACGGACGAAGATTACCGAATTTGTCAACAAGCTGAAGCGGCGGAATACCAGCATCCTTCGCCACCTTTGCGTCGTCCGCACCAAATGTAGGCGCGATATGAACGATACCAGTACCATCTTCGGTTGTCACATAATCGCCCGGAATCACACGAAACGCCTTGTCTGCATTCTCCGGCGTGATCCACTTTATAAGCTGCTCATATTCAAGCCCCACAAGTTGCGAGCCGTCGTACTCAGCAACCACTTTGAACGGCACAAGCTTATCGCCCTGCTTATAGTCTTCAAGCGCCAAATCGGCAGCCTTAGGGTTGAAATGAGCGTTAAGCAAATCTTTTGCAAGCACAAAAGTTGCAGGCACTCCTGTGTAAGGATTGTAAGACTGCACAGCCACATATTTAATCTTAGGGCCGACACAAAGAGCCGTATTAGAAGAGAGCGTCCATGGCGTAGTAGTCCAAGCGAGGAAATAAACGTCGCCCCATTTTTCGGAAACAGAAGGCAATTCGCTCTTCGCCTTAAACTGTGCCACACAAGTAGTGTCTTTCACATCTCTGTAACAGCCAGGCTGGTTCAGCTCATGAGAGCTAAGACCTGTGCCCGCCGCTGGCGAATATGGCTGAATTGTATAGCCCTTGTACAAATAACCTTTTTTGTACAAGTCTTTAAGCAAAAACCAGAGCGTTTCTATATATTTGTTATCATACGTGATGTATGGGTCGTTCATGTCAACCCAATAACCCATCTTGCGAGTCAGGTCTTCCCACTCACGCGTGAACTTCATCACATTCTTTCGGCACGCGTCGTTATAATCATCAACAGAAATCTTCTTGCCAATATCCTCCTTTGTGATACCAAGTTCCTTTTCCACACTAAGTTCTACCGGCAAACCGTGAGTGTCCCAGCCAGCTTTTCGCTTAACCTGAAAACCTTTCATCGATTTGTAACGGCAGAAAATGTCCTTTATAGAACGTGCCATTACATGGTGAATGCCCGGCATACCGTTTGCCGACGGAGGCCCTTCGAAAAAGACGAAAGAGGGAGCTCCTTCTCGTGTCTCTACACTCTTGCGGAAGATGTCTTTCTCATCCCACTGCTTCAAAACCTCTTTGTTTATCTCAGAGAGGTTGAAATTTGAATACTCTGCAAATTTCTTGCCCATTGATATATATAATTTCGTTTCTATTTCCTTTTAAAATATGTCTTTTCAAAGCCAACACACTCAAAAACGCAAATTTAGCAAAAAATATTGATAGATAGATTTTATTTTAAAATTTAATAAGAAATTTAACCAGAACAACGCCGCAAACGTTACGCAACCTCCCATGCAAGTTTTGGACGAGACGAAAAAGATTTAGGATTTTGAAATTTATTGTTGTTTTATTGCAGATTTTAGATATATATTTGCAGATTAGTCATGATTGCTTGTGACTATCAAACCATTTTACAGACGAATTAAGTTTTTTACAACCCTGTTTAAACGATGAAAAACATGAAAGTTAAACTATTTACTGCTATTGCATTAGCTTGCGGAATGTCGTCTTTTGGGGCGGACTTCAATTTAAAGGTGAATCTGTCCGATAGCATTCGCCAAGTCACTCACTGCGCTTCCGGCTCTCTTTACGGAGTCACAGAGGATTATCCGGCTGACATACAAGGCATGATTAATCCGCTGAAGTGCAGAATGTTTTGCCAGCCTGGAGCCGGCGGTTATGGCAATCAGCATCCATACGGTGATGCTATGAAGGTGGCGGAACGATTAACGGGAACTGACGCCCAAGTCCAGATCACACTACCCGACATTCTTCCTTACTGGCCTTACAAGTGGCCGGGGCTTGATTCGTGGCTGCAACAAGTGGAGGAATGTGTCAACAGAAAGAAAGCTTCCGGGCTAACCAATTTCCATAGTTATGTAATATGGAACGAGCCTTATGGCACATGGAACGACTCAAACGGAGATTTTCATTCAACAGTATGGAAACCCACATACGATTTACTCCGCAGACTTGACCCTGATATGCCTATCGTTGGTCCTGCCATCGCATACTATTCTCAAGAGAGGATGGAAAAATTTCTAAAATTCTGCATAGACAACGATTGCATGCCGGACATAATTTGCTGGCACCAATGGGGAAGCGGCGGGATTCCTTCTGCTGTCGAAAACATTAAAATGCTTGAACAAAAGTACGGGTTGCCGGATTTTCCAATCTGCATAAATGAGTATTGCGCTGGTTCTAATGCAGAGCTTCAAAAATTCGAAGGGTGTCCGGGTTACTCTGTTCCGTTCATAGCAAAATTTGAACGTTATAAAATCGAGAGCGCATCAATCTCTTGGTGGTTTACTCAATACCCCGGCAGATTAGGCAGTTTGCTTACTCCCAATAATGAAAAAGGGGGAGGTTGGCATCTTTATAAATGGTATGGCGACATGGAGGGATACATGGCTTCAGTTACACCGCCTAACGACAAAAGCGAAGGGCTGGATGGATTTGCTGCCGTAAATAAAAAGATGCGAGAGGCTAGCATCATATTGGGAGGAAACAACACTGGTTCGGTTGATGTTATCATAGATGGACTGCCAGATTGGATGGGCAGTGAAGTTGAGGTGATAACAGAGGTTGTTACTTGGGAAGATAAGGACAAGGCTGTTGCTGGTCCTCAGACTTTAGCCACAGAAACCTACACCGTCAACAACGGACAGATTGTAGTTCCCGTCAATGTCACGAGCAAGCTTTATGCATACCGACTTTACATCACTCCGAACGAAATAATCCCTCGCTCCCCTTTCTTGGGAGAGTCTATTTCTATTCCGGGAACAATTGAAGCGGAATATTTTGACAACGGAAGCGAAGGCGTTGCATACCACGACAAAGACAGGCAGAACAGAGGCGAAGGGTATCGTTTGGAGACTGGGGTCGATGTATATGCATTAAAAGATAAAAAAGACGAGTACGCTGTTGGTTATGCTCAAAAAGAGGAGTGGCTCGACTACTCCGTCAATGTCGAAAAGGATGGTTACTATAATATTACCGCAATACTATCTTCTGGTGGCGAACAATCTGGCATTCAGCTTCTTATTGATGGAGAAAGAATTACAGATACGCTCCAGACGGCGCCTAACAATGAAGATTGGGAAAGTTATCTTGAAACAAAGGCAAACTCTTTAACCAAATTATCTCAAGGTGAACATACTTTGCGCATGAATATTGTGGGCGACTGGATTAATATTGACAAACTGATATTTGAGGAGACTGACCCAACTGCCATTAAACTTGTTGACGCCGACAAAATCGAATTGTTCGAAATCTATGACTCGTCTGGCAAAAAAGCTGGTGAAATCGTCACAGACAAAACTGACATTGCAAAAAAGCTCAAAGAAATGGGAGTTAAAAAAGGCATCTACATTCTGACATCGCCGAAAGAAGTTCTAAAGATTATTGTTGATTAAGGGAAACTAAAGGCCTTCTTTAATTTCACAACTCCATTAATAAAAAAAACTGTGTAACTTTTTGTTGCACAGTTTTTTATGGTGTTTTCTATAAATCACGATTTTACATAAGTTGCCTTAAATACTCATCCATTGCGGCTGCAGCTCTTCGTCCGTCACCCATAGCAAGAATTACAGTTGCACCGCCCCTCACAATATCGCCGCCGGCAAAGATTGCTGGTATTGACGACTGCATATTCTCACCTACCTCGATAGTGCCTTTACGGCTGACATTCAATCCTTCCACAGATTGCGGCACAATCGGGTTAGGAGAAACACCCACACTCACCACTACAATATCCACATCAACCTCTTCCACCGCACCCTCGATAGCCACAGGGCTACGACGGCCGGAAGCGTCAGGTTCGCCAAGTTCCATCTTCTGCAGAAGCATAGTCTTAACTCTGCCTTTCTCCGTGCCTTTGTACTCTATAGGATTGTGCAGCGTCATGAACTCAACGCCCTCTTCTTTCGCATGCTTAACCTCTTCCAGACGTGCTGGCATCTCCTCTTCCGAACGTCGATAGACAATCATAGCACGTTCCGCACCCAAGCGCAAAGCCGTTCTCACCGAGTCCATCGCAGTATTTCCGCCGCCAATAACAGCCACCCTCTTACCCCTCAATATAGGAGTGTCACTTTCCGGACTTGCCGCATCCATAAGATTCACGCGAGTCAGATACTCGTTAGAAGACATTATACCGATTAAGTTTTCTCCCGGTATATCCATAAAACGAGGAAGCCCTGCCCCGCTCGCCACGAACACGCCCTTAAATCCGTCCGCCTTCAAATCATCCACAGAGATAGTTTTGCCCACAATACAATCCTTCACAAAAGTCACGCCCATCTGCTCAAGATTCTTAATCTCCACATCCACAATACTGTTAGGCAAGCGGAACTCAGGAATACCATATTTCAGCACACCGCCTATTTCGTGCAGCGCCTCAAACACAGTAACTGAATAGCCCATCTTAGCCATATCTCCAGCGAAAGACAGTCCTGCAGGTCCAGAACCAACAACCGCCACCTTCGTTCCGTTACTTGGTGCCACCTGAGGCACAGACATTTGTCCGCTTTCTCGTTCATAATCAGCAGCAAAACGTTCCAGATAACCGATAGCCACAGGCTCTTTGCCCAGTTTCTGCTTATAGAAGCACTTAGACTCGCACTGTTTTTCCTGCGGACAAACACGTCCACACACAGCAGGCAAAGCGCTTGTCATCTTCAGCACCTTCGCAGCTTCCAAAAATTCTCCTCTCTCTATATTCTTCACAAACCCCGGTATATTGATACCCACAGGGCAGCCCTCCATACAAGTTGGAGACGGACAGTCTAAACAACGTTTAGCCTCTAACAACGCCTGTTCTTTCGAAAGGCCCTGATTGACCTCCTCTTTGCAACGTGCCCTATAAGCAGGGTCCAATTCGTTCATGCGGACACGAGGAATATCCACACGGTCTTTATTTTTTGTAGCCTTGCGCAGCTCTTCGCGCCAAGCCTCGTTTCTATCTTCCAAAGCCATAATAAACTTTATTTTTCTAATTTAGACAAAGTTACCTTCCTATTTTATGAAGGTCATTCTGTTCTTCCTCCTTGTAGGCGCTCAGACGCATCAGCATCTCGTCAAAATCAACCTCATGCGCGTCAAACTCTGGTCCGTCAACACAAACGAACTTGGTCTTTCCGCCAACCGTGATGCGGCATGCTCCGCACATACCCGTTCCGTCAACCATAATCGTGTTCAAAGACGCCACAGTCGGCACCTCATATTTCTTTGTCAGCAAAGAGACAAATTTCATCATAACAGCAGGCCCGATTGTCACGCAAAGGTCAACCTTTTCTCTGTTTATAATTTCCTCCACTCCGTTAGTGACAAGGCCTTTTTTTCCGTAAGAGCCGTCATCGGTCATAATAATCACCTCGTCTGAATGTTTGCGCATTTGCTCTTCCAGAATCACAAGGTCTTTTGTGCGGGCAGCAAGAACCGTAACCACTCTGTTCCCAGCCTTTTTCAAAGCCTCTACTATAGGCAACATCGGAGCGACCCCAACACCGCCTCCGGCACACACCACAGTTCCGAAATTTTCTATGTGCGTCGCTTTTCCAAGAGGTCCTACCAAGTCTGTTATCTCATCTCCCACATTGAGAGCGCACAATTTAGACGAAGACACTCCTATCTTCTGCACTACAAGAGTTATCGTGCCTTTTGACTCGTCAGACGACGCTATAGTAAGCGGAATGCGCTCACCTTTTTCGCCAACTCTAACAATAACGAAATGCCCTGCGCGTCTCGCCTTAGCAATCAGCGGAGCTTCCACTTCCAGTTTTACAACGTTCTCGGAAAAATATTCCTTACCTACAATTTTACTCATTGCTTTTATTTTACAAAAAGGCGTCAATCAGAACGCCCTTTAATATGTTTTACTTCAAAAAAACCATGTGCTGCAAAGTTACAAAGTTTTTTTCAAAATATCACTTTTACCGCAAAAGATTGGATAGGAAGAACACACTTGCAGATTTATTGTGCAAAAAATTCCTCCTTGCCTCCGTCTTTTTCAGAATTGGAAATAGATGAATTTCTGCAAGTCAGACGTAATAAACTGATACACTACAAAAACCACCACGATTACAGCAAGCAGCATCAGCGGCAGCGGCATTTTAGCAAACCATATCCTATACCGCCTTTTGAAATTTTCAGGAATCCAGTGTATCACCATCCCTATCACAATAAGCATAAACACGCCACTGTACTCGCTTACCATCTGCGGAATCACATTCAAGTCCCACTTCCCGCCAATCTGCGAGACCATATCTTTAGCTGTGTTCCATGCGGTCAAATTTGCCTCTTCTGGGTCAAGATTGGAGCCTGAGCGGAAAAACAGTCGGGTAAACGTGATGAACACAAACGTCTGAAAAACAGCCCAGCAGTACTCCAGCGTACTGAACTTGCTCTTGCCGTTGAACAGATTGTAAACCATCCTGATAAATGTGCCGATAAAGATAACACCAACCCAAACCACCCCGATATTGAACGCTGGAGCAGGGTAAAATATCGCCAAAGCCAAGAATGCAATAAGCAGCAGCAACAATATGCCAGTTCTGAGATATACGTTCCTGTTCTTCCAGAACTTAAACACTACCATACCTATTCCGTTAAGCCCGCCCCATATCATGAAATTCCAGCTTGCCCCATGCCAGATACCGCCGAGCAGCATCGTGTTCATCGAGTTCATGTTCGTGTGAATCTTCAGCCTTTTCTCCGGCTTCAGCCAAATGACTACCGTGATGATTAAAGCGATGACAGATATGGCCGCCGCAACCCACAAACTGCCAGAAAGGATAACCCCAATCGCAGTGATGGTCACAATGCAGCAGTATGTGCCGAACGTGGCGCCTCTGTTCCCGCCCATCGGAATATACAGATAATCCTGAAGCCACTTAGACAGCGAGATATGCCAGCGTTTCCAAAAGTTGCCCGGATTGGGCGCTTTGTACGGCGAGTTGAAGTTTTTAGGCAAATAAAAGCCCATGAGCATCGCCACACCTATAGCCATATCCGTGTAGCCGGAAAAGTCTGCGTAAACCTGCAGCGAATACCCGAAAAGCGCGACAAGGTTCTCAAAACCGGAATACATCGTCGGGTTCTCAAATACTCGGTCCACAAAATTAACCGCTATATAATCGCTCATGATGATTTTCTTCGCGAAGCCGTTCAGTATCCAGAAAATGGCTATGCCGAACTGGTTACGCGACAAAAAGAACTTTTTGTGTATTTGAGGAATGAAGTCGCTAGCTCTCACAATCGGACCCGCCACAAGCTGAGGAAAGAAGCTTACATAAAAACCGAAATTCAACATATTGTCCACCGGCTCTATGCGCTTGCGGTAAATATCCATCAAATAACTGATGCTTTGGAATGTGTAGAACGATATACCAACCGGAAGCATGATATTATCCACATCAAAGATATTCGCGCCAGCCGCAGTATTTCCCAGCCACGCAAATGCGTCAAACACCCTGAACGACGTTCCAAATAGGTCATTCACAACATCTGTCAGGAAATACGAATACTTAAAATAACAGAGCAACAGCAAGTTAACTAGCAAGCCCAACAGCAGATAAGCCTTTTTGCCGCCCTCCGACTTCGCCTTAAATATCTTAGAGCCTGCCCAATAACTAAAAAACGTGGTGAAAATCAATATCAGCACAAACAGCTCGCTTGTCTTGTAGTAAAAGAACAGACTTGCGAAAAAGAGGAACGTGTTGCGCAGCAATATACGGCTATGAAACAAGCTGAATATAGCAAAGACAATCACAAAGAAGACCCAGAAGTAGAAATTTGTGAATATCCACTGCTCGTCCGGATTGAATAAGAATATTTTTTTAAAAATCTGTAATATGTCGTCCATTTTCGTAACCTCTTTCTATTTTAATGTTTTTGTTGTAAATAATCGCTAATAATCGCATTATAAAGCAAGTCTCCTATCAGCGTGTAACCTTTCACTGTAAAATGCACCTTGTCCCGCTTTGCTAGCCCTGCGCGTTCCCAAGCCGCCATAGACTTCAGACCTCCCATTATATCAAAAAGGTCCCAGACGCAAGCGTTATGCTTTTTAGCCAGCGAATAGAAGGCCTTCTGGGCAATTTCGCCGTTTGTATTAACGGTGTATCGTTTTTTTCGCCGACGGTAGGAGTCATTGTTGCTGACAAAGATAAGGGCGCACTCCGGCGACACTCTTTTGATGTCCTGAATCAACAGGTCATAATTCTTCATGAAAGTCGTGTCGTTGAAGTTGTACGGGGTCGCGTCGTTTATTCCGATTCCGAAGATAACGAGGTCTGGCTTTATCAGATGCAAGTCGCGCTCAAAGTTCCTGCATTTAAGATAAGAAGGCACCGACGCTCCGTTCACTCCTATCGAGTGATAAACTATACCCGGATTATCATTGTCTGTAATTATTCCGGTAAGAGTAAAAGGGTGCGGCACAGTGTCCTTCTGCTCAAATTTGATTACGAACGAATCAACCTCCTCTTCAATCTCAAAGATATAAGAGTCTGTAAGAATCTCGTGCACGCCCGCCATAACGGAGCTGTCTGCACGAAGCAGGACAGGCTCAACCTTGTCCATATAATCAGAATAGCCAAGCACCTGAATCTTGTTTGTCACCCAACGTCTGGTCGAATCGTTCGGATTCAGCACTATCTTTATGCTCGCCGCTGTGTCCGCTGTCTGTATAGCAATCCCGGTCATGCCCAAAAACATTGACAATTCACGGTTCACATTCTTGCATGCTTCCCATTTCCCGTCATATTTAACTTTATAGTTAAGCGGATTGTTTGTTTTTGCAGCAGAGTAAGGAAAGATAAGTCCGCGCGGACTTCTCATACCCTGATTCAAAGAGTCCATGTTCCGTCGTATTCTGTTGGAAAAAATATCAGCCTGAATATGCGAGCCTCCTATGTGCAGGATGTTAAGCCTGCCCTCCTTGCCAACCACCAGAGAGTCTAACTGCTGATAAAAACGGGTCATATTAGGATTGGAGTCGCTCGGGCACACAAGGTGGTTCTTCGAGATGTCAACGCACACTGTGTCTTCCAGCTCTATCTCCTTGAGAAGGTCAAGAGCAGAGACCGGCAACACCGTCAAGTTAACAAACAAGACGCAAAGCAATAATCTAAAAAACAGACTCTTCAGTTGCATAAAAAAACGATTTATCACGTTAAAAACTCACCGACTATCTCTTCTTTTTCTCCTCTTTCTTGTTTTTATTCCACTTGCTCGGCTTCGAAAGGAATCGGTAATAGTCATTGTACAGCATAAAAGACTCTACAAATATCTCCGCTATGCGGTTAGCGCCTTTCGGTGTGAAATGTATGTAGTCCGAGGCCGCCCAAGCAGGCTTGTTGCTCACCCAATTTATCATCGAGTTATACCCGCCCATCACCTCGTACATATTCCAGAAAGCCGCGCCGTTCTCGAGAGCGGCCTGCTTCATGCCTTCTATGTTCTCTTCCAGCCATGGATAAGTCTGCAGTTTGCCGTCTATTTTGATTGACATATCCGCAGGGCCAATAAGTATTATCTTCGCATTCGGACACATGTTCTTAACATACTGAATATTAGTTGCAATAGTCTTTTTATACGAATCTACATTTTTCTGACTTTTGATAACTGGCATCACATTTCCTCCAAACTCCATCAGCACCAGTTTAGTGTTCAAATCTTTGTGCATTGCCCTGAACACGCCCTTGTCCAACTTTGTGAAGAACGTGCCTGAACTGCCTCGAAGAGGCACATTATCTACAGTGACACCATACTCGCTGCCTAATGACAGACCATATATCTCCGCCTTGCCTTTTAAAGACAACGTGAACTCGTCAATAGGCTCTCTCAGTTCCCACGAAACACAAGCATACGCCTCAGCCTTGCCTGTCGCCTGAGTTTCAAAAGTGTCCTTGTACGTAAGAGAGGCTGAAAAATCATCGCTCGTGTTTCCTACGAACAGCTTCACCTCTGAAAATTTGCCACGCGCATCCTCTTTTCGTGGAGAGACAGCAATGCTCGCCTGACCGTCAAGTTCAGAAACTTGAGCAAGGGCTCCATACCTGTTGTGCTGCGCTTTTTGCGCAAGATTCCCGTCTACTATGTAACGTTCAAGATTTCCGGAGTAAGTCTGCTGCAAGGCCGCCGACGGAATAGGCTGTATTGCAGGTATTAAGCCCGGCCCGTTGCCTCCAAATTTGCCTTGAAACTTTCTGCGGATATAGCCTGAAATACGGTCGCCCTCAATCTGCGAGTCTCCATAATGGACAATATGCATCTGCTTTTTGTACCTCTGTTTGTCTAACGCAACCATAAGAGGCCTCAGATACATGGAATCGTTGTTTGGAAAATAGATTCTTGCCGGATGCTTTCTGATAAAGTCATGATAAAATTTAAGTGTGTCATGATAAGCCAACGAGTCTGCTCTTTCCACAGAATCCTGAACAGCAATCTTCTTCATCTCTTCCGGAGACAAGGTATCGTGCTTTATGCGCAAGCTCTCTTCCATCTCCTTGATGTGTGTCTCCGCGCTTATGCCCTTCTTTTCTTCTGCCTTAAAAACATCTTCTACTGAAGGAAACTTCAACGTCGCAAAACCTGCGTCAATGCCCTCTTTCGGAAAAAAATGGCAAACCAACGCCAGCGTCAACATTACAGACATGAAAAAAAGTAATACTTTATATGCTTTCATCTTCTTCTTTGTGATAAAGCCCAACGTTCGGCATCTACCTCGCCCAATTCTTCTGCAAAAAAAGAACTGTTCCGAACAGCGCGAACACGAGCAATTTTATAAAATTATGCAAAGATAAAATTTATTAACAATTATGCGGCTTAATTCAA
The DNA here is from genome assembly GCA_017632345.1 of Paludibacteraceae bacterium. Taxonomy (GTDB): domain Bacteria; phylum Bacteroidota; class Bacteroidia; order Bacteroidales; family Paludibacteraceae; genus RGIG9379. Next base: position 18,760 of record JAGBRL010000032.1, on the reverse strand, counting down.
AAAATTATTTTGCGTTCTCTTTTAAACAGGCTTCAAACACTTTTGATTTCATTTTGTCTATCTTGTTAATATTCGCTCTGTTACAACACAGCATCCATCCTTAGCAATTTCTTCTTTTTCGACAAATAAAAAAAAAACACAGCAACGCGTCCAAACGTCACTGTGTCAAATACTTCAAGTTCAGATTACACAATTATATCTTTAACCTTTTCAGTTTTCAGTCCGGCCTGCGACATTACAATTTTCGTCCTTCAAATTTAAAGCCTAACTCCTCAACAGCTTTCTTCACAACAGCTTCGTCCACATCGCCTACAATGGCCACCTCGCAAGCTTCAATTTTTGCGGTAGCGGACCTGACGCCTTCAAGCGCGAGCAACGCTCTCTCCACATTTGCCTTGCAATGATTGCAGCTCATACCTTTCACACCATATATTTTGGCATCATTTTCTACACATTCGCGCCTGCAGCCACAGCTACAGCTATGATGTGCCTTGCCAATTTTACCCAAAAACGCATTGAGCAACAACAAGATGAACAAAACGCTGCTCAAAATCTTAAACCAAGAAGTATGTCCGCAATGTCCCGCAGTCTCCTTCAGTTCTGACAAAAACCACTCTTGCGGGAGCAAGTAATCTATAGCCAGTCCAAAGCCTATCGCACCTATTATTATCGTTCCTAAATAAACAACTAACGCTTTAACGCCAAGCACTTTACGCACCACCAAGATAGCGGCGAAATTAGTTGCAGGTCCCGCCATAAGCAACACAAGCGCCGCGCCTGGCGACAAACCTTTCAGCATCAAAGCCACAGCTATCGGAATCGAGCCTGTTGCGCAGAGATACATCGGCACGGAAAAGAGCAGCACAAGCGCCATGCACTTCAAAGAAGAATCTGATTGCCCGAAAAATAATTCGCATACACATTTTGCGGCACATAAACATGCAAAAGTCCTGCGACAAAAAAGCCTAAGAGAAGGTACGGCGACATCTCGTTAAGCAAATCTGTAAAAGCGTACAAATATTCCATACTGCATCATATTAAGTTCACAAGCAAAATTAATTATGAATTGCCGCAACTTGGTTGCAAACGCAAAAAATGTTGAACACTCAGCACAAAAAAGGCGACATAATCAATACGCCGCCTTTACTTATTTCAGAAAACACAAAATCATTTAAAGTTCCAAGTCACCGTCAAACACCTCGTGCCAAGGCAAACCGTGCTTGTTAAGTTCCGCCATGAACGGATCCGGGTCAAACTCTTCCACATTCCACACGCCCGGACGCTTCCACAAACCTTTGCAGAACATCATCGCGCCAATCATAGCCGGCACGCCAGTTGTGTAGCTCACACCCTGCATACCTGTTTCGACGAACGCTTCGTGATGGCTGCAGTTGTTATATACATAATAAGTACGCTCCTTGCCGTCTTTGACACCTTTGATTCGGCAGCCGATACTTGTTTCACCCTCATAGTTTTCTCCCAGATCCTGCGGATTAGGAAGCACTGCCTTGAGGAACTGAAGCGGAACGATTTTCACGCCGTTATAGTCAACCTCATCGATACGAGCCATGCCAATGTTCTGAATCACACGAAGATGAGTCAGATACTCCTCACCGAAAGTCATCCAGAAACGAGCCCTTTTGATAGTAGGGAAATTCTTCACAAGCGACTCCAGCTCTTCATGAAACATCAAATAAGACTCACGAGGCCCGATGTTCGGGTAAGTGAGCGGCTTATGAATTTCCAACGCGCCAGTTTCCACCCACTTTCCGTCCTGATAAAATCTGCCTTTCTGAGTAATCTCTCTGATATTTATTTCAGGATTGAAGTTTGTGGCAAAAGCCTTGTGGTGGTTGCCCGCATTACAGTCAACAATGTCAAGATAATGAATTTCGTCAAAATGATGCTTAGCCGCATAAGCAGTATATATGCCCGACACGCCAGGGTCGAAACCGCAGCCAAGAATAGCCGTCAGCCCAGCCTTTTCAAACTTGTCCTTGTAAGCCCACTGCCAGCTATACTCGAAATGAGCCTCGTCTTTCGGCTCATAGTTTGCCGTGTCCAAATAATTCACGCCGCACTCCAGACAAGCGTCCATGATATTCAAATCCTGATAAGGCAGAGCCACGTTTATCACCAGTTCAGGCTTGTGCTTCTTGAAAAGAGCCACAATCTGGTCTGTATAGTCCGCGTCAACCTTGTCTGTCTCCGCAACAACGCCGTAACGCTCCTTGAGCACCGCCGCCACTGCGTCGCATTTAGACTTAGTCCTGCTCGCAATAACAATCTCAGTGAACACATCAGCATTCTGCGCCACCTTGTGACACACCACGGTACCAACACCGCCTACTCCGATAATAAGTACTTTTGACATTTTCTTAAATCATTAAAAGTAAATAATTTGTTTGCGACTTGGCATGGCTGCTTTAGTCAAGTACAAATATAATGCAAATAAATTTCATTGACGTAATTTTATGCCAACTAATTTTAAATCTTTTATTTTAGATTGATTGTCAATATTTTACACATCACAATTCTACTCTCCTGATTTAATCTTGCACAAAAAACAATAGTTTTTGACTAAATATTACTACTGCCATAATAAGGAAATCTCTAAATTAGCGCATTGAACACATATATTATTTTATTTAAAAGTCTAGCAACATGAAAAACATTACGATGCGCATTCTTTTGTTCCTTGCCGCGTGCTTCGGAACAAGTTTATTGACTTTTGCCGCACCCGACCCGAATTTCCACATTTACATCTGCTTCGGGCAGTCTAACATGGAGGGTGCCGGACAGGTTGAGCAATCGGACAAAGTTAACGTGAACGAACGTTTCAAAATGATGGCGACTGTAAGTTGTAACGGCAGTCGCGAAATGGGCAAATGGTACACTGCAGTTCCGCCGCTGGCAAGATGCAACACAGGTTTGTCACCGGCCGACTACTTCGGAAGAACATTGGTAGAAAAACTGGACGAGAACATCAAGGTGGGTGTTATTGTCGTTGCCGTTGGAGGCGCCGACATCCAGCTGTTCGAGGAGGATGGCTACCAGTCTTACATCAACACTGCGGCCGACTGGCTGAAGAACTGGGCTAAGGAATATGATTACAACTGCTACAAACGCATCATCGACATGGCGAAGATCGCGCAGCAAGATGGTGTAATCAAAGGTGTCCTTGTTCATCAGGGAGAAACAAACAACATGCAGCAGAACTGGCCTAACCGCCTTAAAGCAATTTACGAAAGTATGCTTTCGGACTTGAATCTGAAGGGCGAAGATGTTCCTTTGCTGGTTGGCGAAACTCGTCGCGACGGTGTTTGCAACGGTCACAATCAGGTAATTGCAAAAGTTCCAAGTGTTATACCGAACTCTTACGTAATATCTTCTGAAGGTTTGGAAAAGACTAACGACGAATACCACTTCTCTGCACAAGGCTATCGTGACTTTGGAAAACGTTACGCAGAACAGATGCTGAAATTACTTCCCGCAAGTTCTGAACCTGAATCTGGCAGCCAGCCTGAAGAGAACGAGCCAGAGGATGACATCGACGACAAACCTATTACCGGTCCGAAGGGCGGCGCTGACCTATACGTGAACAGCCGTCAGGTTTATGTTTACGCTCCTAACAACATCACTTCTAATCGTCCTTTGCTTATCTCGTGCCACGGTATGGATCAAAACATTTCCACTCAGCGCGGAATGGCTATGTGGGAACAGGTTGCAGACACTGCTAATTTTGTTGTAGCATATCCTGCCGGCGGCACAGGTTTCTCTACATGGGATATTTCTGGAGACAGTGACGCTAAATTCATACTGGCTATCATCGATGAAATGTACGAGAAATACGGCATTGACAAATCTCGCGTATATATGTCAGGCTTCTCAATGGGTGGTATGCTAACTTACCACATGATGAATCAAATTCCAGATAGAATTGCAGCCTTCGCTCCTGTTTCTGGTCACTTGATGAACATGTATGCACATTCGTTTAACGCTCCGCGACCACTTCCTCTTATCCATGTGCATGGCACAAGCGACAGCGTTGTAAACTACGATGGTTCTACAGACTATGTAAATGGATGGGCAAAACATAACGGATGTAGCAGCACGCCTGTTGTGACCCAATATACAAACGGAAATCCAACTTGCAAAAAAGAGGTTTGGACTGGCGGCGAATGCGAAACCGAGGTTGTCCGCATATCTTTCAACGGACGTGACCACGAGCATAACAACAGCGGGGCTTTGCATACAAGTAGTGAGATTTGGAATTTCGTGAAAAACTACTCTCTTGAGTGCGGGAAAGTCGGCTCTAACGGCATCTCTTTCTCTTCGCCTTCTGCTAGCGGAAAATATTCTGACGGTGATGTTCTTCCTATCAGCGTAAAGGTTGGCGGCAAGGTCGAGGCTTCTAAAATTGTTTTCAGCGTAGATGGCGATGAGTTAACAACTGTCTCTTCTGAGCCTTGGTCAACAAAATGGACTGCCACATCTGGCAATCACGTCTTAAAGGCTGTGGCTACTATGTCCGACGGCTCTACATTTGAGGCTGAAACTAAAATTTTCGTAAACGTGCCTCAGACTCCTTACAACGAAGTTCCTGCTGCGGTTCCTGGCAAGATTGAAGCTGAAGAGTTTGACTTGGGCGGCGAAGGATACGCTTATCACGACAATGACGAAGAAAACCGCAACGGCGGCGACCGTGAAGAGGGCGTTGACATGAGCAATACGGCTATAGGCTACACTCAGAAAGGCGAATGGCTTGAATACACTATTGACGTAGCTCAGGACGGCAAATATGCGGTGAGCGCTTCTGTAGCATCTGGCTCCGACGGTGCTTCTTTTAAACTTTACATTGACAACGAAGCTGTGACCGACATTATTGACGTGCCTAACACTGGCGACTGGGAAACGTTCGTTTCTGTGGAGTCTGAAATTGGTGCTCTGACTGCCGGAAAACACATTCTCAAGTTGGAAATAACAGGAGACTGGCTTGACATGGACTATATGATGTTCACTAAAGAAGGCGGTGTCACTACTGATGTAATCCTCGTAAATTCTGACGATTTCAACGGCGAATTTGCAGTGTATGATGTTTTGGGACAATATCAGGGCTTGACAATAGTAGAGAATGGCAATGTTAGCCTCAATCGCGGCATTTACTTGCTTCGCAACACTAAAACAAACAAAGTGACAAAAATTGTCGTCACAAAGTAATTCAAGGCAATCTCGAAATCACAATTTATGATTGCTTCTACAGATTAACAAATAAAAGAAATAGCTGATAACATTTGAGGCTGCGCTATCTTTAGCGCAGCCTCTCTTCTTTTAGACATTTTTTATAAAGTTCATTTTTCAACGTCTTCTTTATCTTCACTTTGCTCTTCGACTTGCTTTTCCCTTGCAATTTTCTGATAGAAAAACGAAGCGACAAGCAGTAGCAGACCCATCACAACAAACACCATAGCCTTTGCAAATGCTTCAAGATGACTCAAATCCACAAAGAATATCTTAGCAAATGTGACAGCAAATATTACGATTCCCGATATCCGCACATGCTTTATGTCTTTCATCAACCCTAAATAAACCAGCACCACAGACAGCAGTCCCCAATAAATGCTCATTGCTTCCTTAGAAAACAAAGAAGACACCTCTATGCTTCCTGCTGCAAAAACCAGCAAAATCAAAGAAAGATCTTGAGTTTTTGGAGAGACATTAACCAAAGTCCTTCTTTTCTTATAATAGACAAAGATGCAGCCCAACATCACAAAGAACGTCAAATACCGCCAAACCACAGCAGCCTTCACATTCGGCAAGCCAACATAAATGCACAGACTCACCACAATAGAAAAAAGCAGCAGCATGACAGAAGTAGATTTCAGTCTCGCAAGCCCAACCGCCTTCACTATATATGTCAGAAGAGCGAAATAGACCAACGTATAACATATCAAAGCAAGAGTTCTGACAATATTCGAAAGTCCAAGCGACAGACCTATGCCAGCCCCCATAAACGTAAAATAAACAGAGAAGACCAAAAGCATCGGCAAAAGCACTATGTTCTTATGATGCGACCTTATCTTAATATAGTTCATGGCTAATACTCCCGCACAAAAGAAAAGAGCTGAGGAATAGAAGGAGAAACTCCATTCTCGTGCTATCAACGTCACTACGAAATATGTCATAAACACCACAAATGCCACAATTACAGACAAAGATAAAATCTCTTTATATGAAATGTCTTTTGTTTTCCTTTCAAGGAAGAACAAAGCCAACAAAACCAATGTCAGCAAAACAAGTTCAACCCAAAACCTTTCGTGGTCAAACGAAAGCACCATGCTACTTATCAGCAAAAAGATAGACCATATCAACCTAAACTCATGCAGCCCGATTCTGAAGCCATTGCCTATACTTACCTTACATGAATTCCCGTCATTCTGCTGTTCTTCTTTTTTCCATTGATGAATGATAAACAGAAACAACACTATAATAGACACAGACATGGCGACATAATGTATCCAAACATGATTCAAGCTTTGCCAAAATCCCATCTGCTCGGCATCCGATAAAAAGCTTTGCAAAACGCTAGGCTCAGAAAACCACGTAACTACAACAGCCAATATTGCCAACGCCGTAACTGCAAAAGAACTAACCTTGAAATAATCTATATTTTTGATGCGACCCATATAGAAGAGCAATGCGGACTCTACCGTCCATACAATCACAAACCAAGGTGATTTCAGATGCACCAGAGCCGCAGCCGTAACCACACCTACTGCCACAAACTTAACTTTAGACCACAAAGCAGCCACTGCACTTTCATCTTCCGACTGAGCCGCAGATTTATAACGTGAATCAATAAACAGCATCACACCGCCAAGCAGAACCACAGCCAGCGTAGGAAGCCATGGCAAGGACACATTTCCTTCTAACACCTGCGGCATTGGGTCCCAAAGCGTTCTCCACTCCGCAAATGTCTCCGCCAAAAAGTTAAGAGGTCTGAAATTCGTGCCGTGAGGGTCCCCCCAGTCTGCCAACAAGCTCACAATAGCCAAAAGCATAATCGGATAGGACATCTGCTCATAGAAGAACCTCTGTTTTATACGTCCTACCGCAAAAAGAAGCACCATCTCCAACATCCAGAACAACGTTATCCAATGTCCTGAGAAACAGATCGCAATAGCAAGTGTAAAGAAGAGAATGCTAAGGCCTAGAATCAGCAACCTTAAGCTTTCGTCAACAACCTTTTTCCCATAAAGCAATGCAGCCACAGCAAAGTGAGCAACCGAGTTCAACAATGCAAAGTGCTCAAGATACGGTGCCAAATCAGCCTGTCCCTTAACCAAATTATAGCCTAACCCGAAGAAGAGAAACGAATTGCTCAGTATGTAAGCTATGTCAAATTGCTGAAAAAACTGACTTTTGCAAATCTTATACAACAGAAACATCACATAGAAAATAACAAAGTATGCAAACATAAAACCAAGCCACCCTAGAGCCTGAGCCGTCTCTGTAATCTCCGTAAATCTATAACTTATAGACAATATGCCCCACGACGCAACAAAAGAGAGTCCCAAAACCAGCTTCCAATACTTCTTGCATGAGACCAGCAACACTCCCACATTGATAATTGCAACATACGCCAGCAGCACCTCAACATTTCCGCCACCTGAACTCAAAAGGAACGGTATGACGTAAGCTCCGACCTGACCAATCACCGCTATCACCTCTTTCTCGTATTTCCACGCCGCAAACATTATACAAGACGTGACTATTAGCATCAGTGCAAATGCGACAGGCATCGAGACCAAACCGTAAAAATCGTACGCAAAATAGACCATGAAATACAATATGGCAAAAGAGCCGCTGCTTAAAACAGCGCTGAAATTGTCGTACTTGCTCTTTAGCTTCAATGCGACACCTTGCAAACCAAGTCCAAACAACGTTCCGATGATAATTCTTGCCGTCGGACTTACCATATCATTGTCTATCGCATATTTGCCACCGATAAACACACCTATCATCACTACCAAAATACCAATCTTGCTAATAAGATTCTCGCCTATGAACTTCTCCCAATTGCGACCAAGATTGTTCAGTTGCTGTTGCATCTGGCTCTTTTCCTCTTTTGCTGGACTTACTCTGCGAGTATAAGTATCGGATTTGCGTTCTGTTTGATATTGAATTTTATTCGTTTCTGCAGTTACTTGAGAACAAGACACTTGCGAATCTTCAGCCATTTGGACTGTTTTTACAGCAGACTGCACTGTATCGAGTTTCTCCTCTTCCACGTTTTGCTTCATAGCCGGCTCTGCCGCAACAGTCTCTTCAATTTGCTCTGTTTGCACCTCTGCACAAGCCGCCATTGGCTGTTCGCACTCTGCAGGCTCTGGTTGCAGTCCCTCATTTGGAGACTCCGTTAAAAGATTTTCTTTCGTTGCAAGCAAGCCTTTCGTCTCTTCCACTTTCTGCTGAAGTGCATTGATGCGCCAGATAAACTTCGCCTGGCTAGAACTCAAAGATGAGAGCAGATCCATATTTTTCTGAATGGCATTTACAAGCGTTTGCTGCTCCTCTTTCAGAGATTCGAGTTCCTTCTCTAACTCTTCTATCTGATTCTCAAAATTTTTCATAATCAACCAATTTAAATCATTCGCAACTCTCTCAAAAGAAAGCCGCTTTCACTTCGTTTGGGCAAATGTATATGTTTTTTCTAAACAAAACAACCTTTTTAGAGTCAAAATGCTCCACATCCACATACTGCAACCGCAAAAAATCAACCACTCGCCTTTTCATTACATATAATAATCCGAAAACAAACGGAAAATTCTTCAAATGGCACAAACCATCAGAAGCAAAAACGACCGAAACACATTCTTTCCGGCCGTTTTTCTTATTTAAAACCAAAGCAAATTCTCTAAATCAAAGCCAATTCATATTGCTTTTCTTTCATTTAACCATTTGAATAACCTCCTGAACAGAGCATAAAGTCTGGTTTCCGCTCTCCATATTCTTCAGCATAACCTTCTTTTCCGCCATCTCCGTTTCGCCAATAATCGCCACAAACGGAATGTTTTTTGCATCCGCATAGCTCATCTGTTTCTTCATCTTGACAGGTTCCGGATAAACCTCTACCGGAATACCGGCAGCTCGCATCTCCTTTGCGCACTCTATTGCAAACTTAAGTTCCTCATTGCCAAACACAGCGAAAAGCACCTTTGTAGCTTGCATCAAATCAGAAGGGTAAAGCTCCAGCTGATTAAGCACATCATAAATTCTGTCAGCACCGAAAGAAATCCCCACCCCAGAAAGTCCGTCAACACCAAACACACCAGTCAGATTATCATAGCGGCCTCCGCCGGTGATACTGCCAATTTGCACATCCTTAGCCTTAACTTCAAAGATAGCGCCAGTATAATAATTCAGACCTCGAGCCAAAGTCAGATCAAGTTCCACCTCCGTTTTCACGCCAAGCAGATTCACGAACTCCAGAATCTCTTCAACTTCAGCCACACCCTTCAGTCCGATCTCAGAAGAGGCCAAGACAGTCTTTATTGTCTGTAGTTTTTCTTCATTAGAACCTTTCAAAAGAATTACCGGCTGCAACTTAGCGATAGCTTCGGCAGAGATACCTTTTGCCGCAAGTTCCTCATTAACCTTATCAAGGCCTATTTTGTCAAGTTTATCAATAGCTACCGTGATGTCAACAATTTTATCCGCTTCTCCAATCATCTCTGCAATACCAGTGAGGATTTTGCGGTTATTAATTTTTATGCACACGTTAATTCCAAGACGGCGGTAAACCTCGTCAACAATCTGCATAAGTTCAACCTCATTCAGAAGAGAGTTGCTGCCCACCACATCCACATCACACTGATAAAACTCGCGATAGCGGCCTTTCTGAGGACGGTCTGCACGCCATACCGGCTGTATTTGAAAACGTTTAAAAGGGAAACTTAACTTATCTCTGTTCATCACCACAAATCGAGCAAAAGGGACTGTCAAGTCATATCTCAACCCTTTTTCAGATATTTTGCTGGTTAATTTCACAGAATTTCGTCCTTCAAGTTCAGTCTGTTCCACACCAGACAAGAAGTCACCGGAGTTAAGAATTTTAAAAAGAAGTTTATCACCCTCTTCTCCATACTTTCCCATCAAAGTAGAAAGGTTCTCCATGGCAGGAGTCTCAATCTGCTGAAAACCATAAAGAGCGAAAACGTCCTTAATCGTGTTAAAAATATAATTTCTACGAGCCATTTCTATAGGGGCAAAATCTCTCGTACCCTTTGGAATAGACGGTTTTGAAGCCATATCTAAAAAAACTGTATTTTATAAAATTTATATTAACGTCCTTTTTCAAGAAAAGGCGGAAAAGAAAACTCTCTTCCGCCTTAAGCTTTCAACAAGTTCTATCACCTCAGCAAAGTGAAGTGTCCGTAATACTGCTGGTCAATCTCTTCGACGTCAATTTCGTACCAATAGTCCGCCGAAGGCATTGGAGCACCATTATACGTGCCGTCCCAGCCTGTTTCATTGGAATAGCCCTGCTTTTCGAATATCAGCCTGCCTGTCCTGTCATATATTCTGACAACAGACAACGGGTACACATCAATATTCTTAATCTGCCAAGTGTCATTAATACCATCCCCGTTAGGCGTTATAGAACCATCAGGAGTAACATCAAGCTTGTTAATCACGAACGAAGCCGACGCGTCGCAAGCATTTGTATCCACAACTCTGATTTCGTGTTCGCCAAACGTCATGCCTGACAATGTAGCAGAAGCAAGATTACCCATCTCCTTTTCCTCCACATAGATAGTATATGTTGGAGTTCCGCCTTCAACCACGTATGACACGCTGCGAGTCTCATCGCTTACAGACTCGATGGTCAGCGTAGGTCTGTCATTTACGTCAATTGTTATACTGTCTGTAGCGTGACAACCAACAGAGTTGCGAGCATGAGCCACATATGTAGTCGTTTCGCTCGGCTTGATAACAGGTCTCAACGGGTTGTTATCTCTCAACTCAGGCTCCCAGTTCAAAGGCACATTAGACGGAATCAAGTCCACAATCAAGTTTGTTTGCTGACCAAAGCAAATTGCGTTCACATCAAACTGTGCTCTCAACTTCAGCTGAACATCAAGAATCGTAATGTTATAAATTTCAACACTATCGCAACCCGCTACCGTCTTATAGTCAAATCGAACCGTATCATAACCCGCTTTTGTGTACTCTTTCCCGAATAATATCTGGTCTCGGCAAATCAACGTGTCCACCTCAGACAAATAACTCTTGTTCACAATAATATGTGCTGTAGTTACACTATCACAACCAGTCACTGCACTTACGCCGTTCGCCACCACATCATACTCGCCAGGTTCAGAGTAAATCTTGCCGTCAAACTCGTGGCCCTCACTATCACAAACCTCAACAACACCCAAGTCAACCTCCACTTTTCCAGTCACAATAATGTTAGGGTCAACAAAACTGTCACAACCAATCTGGCTTACCTCTACAATAGGCTCTCCTTTGAATGTGCCTGCTTCATTGTACACCTTCCCATCCGGTCCCTTTTCTCCCTGACACACGTAAAAATCAACCGAAGTTCTAATTTCATCCAACACAATTATATTTCTTGCTCTATGCGTACAACCTTCAAACAAAGTATCTGGATAAGTGCCTGCCTTATCAAAAACTCTACCATTTATCTCTTTTCCGATACAGCCCACAACATCACCACTTTTTTCTACAGTCGGCTCTTTCACGTCAAGATAATAAAGAACAATCAAGCTGTCACACTCACCATCCTTATAAGGAGTCACTTCAGGCTCTCTGTACTCAAACCTACCTGTCTTATCATACTTTTTACCCGAAAAAGCCTCTCCCTTGCAAATCTCCTCTCTATTTGATGTGCTGTCAACCTTAACCTTTCTAAAAGTTATATCAGCAAAAAACTTAACCCCGTCACTTGTGTAAGTTGTACCTCCGTCAAGAGCTTCTTCATACGTGAATTTATGTCCCAAAGTATCTACCACACTATCTTCATCTTCAAACATCCCTTCGCACAAAACCAGTTCCAGAGTATTGTTTACCTCTTCTATTTTAAAATCTTTTATAACGGAGCAAACCTCATTATCCTTATTTTCAGGATTCGCTATGGTTAAACGATACACACCATTACCCTTACCAGTTCTGTCATCCTTATTAAACTTATCTATTGTGTAAGAGAATTTATTGTCAGAAGAATAAGTTCCCTCATACAACTCAGTAAAAGGTCCGTCCTCTGTCTCGCTGTAAGACCACCAATACTTGACTGTGCTCAAATCTGCGAAAAACGAAGACAATTCGCTAGTTTGCACATCAGCCGACAACGTCACAGGCTTCATGTAAACGAACTTAGGCTTTGAGAACGTTACAGAAGGCTGATGCACTTCAAGCAACAAATCATCTATTCCAAAGTCATTGCCTGGAAGAGATGCTCTAAAGTCTGATGGCATCGTAACCCTAAACGCCAACTTATCTCCGTTAAAGTCGGAATTTGCATCGTTAACAAAAAACAGTTCTATTTCCTTCCAATTCAGCACGTCACTATCTTTATCCGGAAGATCATTCGAAAAATCGCCTGTTACGCGAGCCAACTCTCTATCTGGCTGATTTCCATCTACCACAGCCAAATCTATTTTACAATTGCCATCATAACTCACACTCGCCACCCAAATAGAGAAACGCAACTCGACTCCGACACAAACTTTACCTAACTGATATTCATAAATATAAGTACCCGGAACTTCCATCGCATCACTAGGGTCAAACATCAAATAATAACCTTTGTTAGGGTCTCTGTTTGTGTGGTCACCGCCCGAATGGAAATCATTACACCCTCTATTTGACTTCAATACTACATAAACATTATTAGGAATTACAGCACAACCACCTGCACTTTCCAAATAATCATCATAAGACCCCCCAAAAAAGTCCATCTGCGTAGTTCCCATACTCGGGTCATCGGCCATATTCCAAGCTATACTGTTAGGATCGTCTTCGCTATTCCCGCCAAAATCCAAATAATTTATAGTTCGCCATTCCATTGCGTTAGCCACACCACAGAACAGCGACAAAACTAAGACACCTAAATATGTGTAAAAATTTCTATTCATATTTTGTATTTTTTTCGCACAACGCATAACATAAATAAAAAGAGACAGAGTCTCAAAATTTGCAAAGTAAAATTTCACCGGCATGACACAACAAAACGCGCCAAAACACCCTTTATATAAATTTCATTTGCGAGGAAAATCCTCAAAATTGGCTTCATCTGCACCATTCTAAGCACTTCCAATTGCAAATATTGCAACATATTCAGTAAAATGCAAAAAAAAGCCAAAAAAAATTTCAAAAAAATTAAGTTTTCCGCTTTATCCGCACGTTTTCCTACATAAAAAACTTAACCAACCTGTTTTTCAACTTAGTGTAAGGCTGATAACGGAATGGCAAATCAAACAAGTTCGTTTTCTTCAATATGCTCTTAGGACGGCTAAAAGTTTCAAAGCTCCAACGTCCATGGTAATTGCCAAAACCACTATCTCCGACCCCGCCAAACGGCAGTTTGTCGGTTGCCAAATGAACTATAGTGTCGTTCACACACCCTCCTCCAAATTGCAGCGTGCTCATAAATTTCCGTTCAACACTCTTATCTTTCGTGAACAAATAAAAAGCTAAAGGCTTAGGTCGCGCCCTCACAAAATCATACGCCTCGTCCACCGCTTCGACAGTTAAAACCGGAAGCAACGGTCCAAAAATCTCCTCCTGCATAACGGCGTCCTCTTCTGAAACATCAATCAACAATGTTGGCGAAATCTTCAATCTTTCTTTATCCACGACACCGCCAAAAAAGACCTTATTTTCATCCATCAGGGACAATAATCTGTCGTAATGACGTCTATTTATTATCTTTCCGTAATCAGTATTTGTCAAAGGAAATTCTCCGAACATATTCACGATTTCCTCCTTCAAACACCGCAGCAAATCATCCTTCACGCAAGACTCAACGATCAGATAATCAGGAGCAACGCAAGTTTGTCCGCAATTAAGAAACTTGCCAAACGCAATCCTGCGAGCCGCAATACGCAAGTCTGCAGACCGCTCCACCACGCACGGACTTTTACCGCCCAATTCCAAAGTCATCGGAGTAAGGAACTTCGACACTTGCTGCATGACAGACCGTCCTATCTCAACGCCCCCTGTAAAAAACACATAATCGAACCTGTAACTATCCAACATTAACTTGAACGCATCCACATCAACATCTGCAACCGTAACGTAATCCGATGGGAACGTTTCTTTTAACATCTTCACAAGCACGGCAGATGTATTCGCTGAACTTTCCGACAATTTCAAGACACAACAATTTCCAGCAGCAACAGCGGCGACCAGCGGCTCCAACGTAAGCAGCACAGGATAGTTCCACGGCGACACGATCAGCACCACTCCGTAAGGCTCCATGACAATACGCCCCTTGGACCAGAAATGGGCCAGCGGCATCCTCATACGCCGCGGCTTAGCCCAGCTCTTCAGATTCTTGAGCGCAAAATCTATCGCAGAATAGACCAAACCTATCTCGCTCATGTAAGCCTCCGTCTCAGACTTTCCCAAATCCAACCTAAGAGCTTCTTCAAGATCAGGCTGATACTTACGCACAGAATCCTTAAGCCTTTTCAAACTCGACTTCCGAAAGTCAACCGACAACGTCCTGTTCGACTGAAAAAAATCACGCACTGCCTCCATAACCATAAATTTAGACCATTATTCCGAAGCTTTGTCAGGCTCCATGTGTATTGACATTTGTGTCTGATTTCCATATTTGTCTCGCAGCCTGCGTTCCACGTTAGTCGCTATGTTATGAGCTTCAACAATTGTTATGTGCGGATCCACAACCACATGAGCATCAATCACAAAAGAAATTCCGTTACGCCGCGTTTTAAGGTCATGCACATCACGCACCCCGTCAACATGCCACATCTCCGACTCTATTTCCGCCTCAATCTCCTCCGGCAAGGAGCTCTCCAGCAATTCTGCGAAGCAAGGAACAGCCATCTTCACAGCCACAAAAACGATAACAACACTTATCATGCAAGACGCTATCGGGTCCAGCACCGTCCACTTGTCTCCAAGCAACATAGAGCCACCAATACCCACAAAAGCACCAACAGACGACAACGCATCACTCCTATGATGCCAAGCATTGGCCATTACAACCGGACTATTTATCCTTCGTCCCTCCTTTACCGTCACACGATACAGAATCTCCTTAGCCACAACAGATATGAAAGCGGCAATCAGAGCTATCTTGCCAGGCTCCGGCAAGGTTCCGCCTTTAAGCACCTCGACAACGCTCTCCACGCCGCTCTTCAACAAACCCGCACCCGCCGCAATCAAGACAAAACTGACAATTAGCGTAGCCAAAGTCTCAAACTTTCCGTGACCAAACGCATGTCCTCTGTCCTTACCCTTGGAAGATATGCCTGCGAAAAGCAGAACAACGACATCACTGAACAAGTCTGACAAAGAGTGCAATCCGTCCGCAATCATCGCCGAACTTCCTCCAAGAAACCCTGCAAAAACCTTACCCGCAGTAAGCAGCACATTGACAAAGAAACCCGCCAACGTCACTTTTTTAATATCTTTTTCTCTTGAATCTAATGTCATGTTGCACTATTATCAATAAATATGGCTCTAACACACGAAAAAAACACAAGCTACGGCACTTCTGTTCGCACCAGAAGCAAAAATATAAAAAAAATCGACACAAGAATTCGTTTGAAGCTGAACAGGTTCAAGAAAAAAGAAAAAAAATCCGCCGCCCCCAAGAAAAATCGGACTACCTTGATTTTCCGAAAATAAAAAGGGCAAATCTAGCAACTGCTCGACTTACCCCTTTACGGCGGAGAGAGAGGGATTCGAACCCCCGGTACCTTTCAGTACAACGGTTTTCAAGACCGCCGCATTCGACCACTCTGCCATCTCTCCAACACCACCTTTAATGTTTATGTTTCGTGACCCAGCAGGGGATCGAACCCTGGACCCACAGATTAAGAGTCTGTTGCTCTACCAGCTGAGCTACTGAGTCATTTGCCAAACTTACGTTTTGTCCGTTTAACGAGCGCAAAGGTACAACGTTTTTTCAAACTTGCAAATTTTTCCAACTCTTTTTTTCAGTTTTTTTTCACATTTAAACACAACCAGAAAACAATTACAAATTGCGAACTATAATTATCATTGTTTATAGGCAATTTCTATAAATTGTCAATCACCTCCCTCCATCTATCGAACTGCCTTTTAATCAAATCTGTATTATCATCCTCCACATGCAAATCATCAAGCAAGAAATAGCCAATTCCTATAGAGGTATCACAAAAATCATAATCTTCAGCCTCGTAAGCCTCCTTAATCTTTTCCAGCCGCTCAATCAAAGAGAGGAGAGTTGTTCTGTACTCCTCATAATTAATAGGTCTAACACCTCGACGCTTCGGAGCTTCAACTACATTTTCATGATCGCCTCCAGCTTGCTTCTTTTTCAAGTCCCTCAGCAAAGCCTCTTGCCGTTCTATCAAAGGCATAAACTTCCGCTTCACAATCTTCTTACCGTCCTTTTTAACCTTCGTCAACAAATTTCTGCACTCAGCCAACCTTTCTGCGACCCCTTGCACATCACCTCCCGCCAATTGCGTGTCGTTACAAGCAAGCAGCAAATCAATCCTTTTTACATTTTGTATATTAGTCCCCACGCTCGACAACAAACGCTGTTCCTTACCCACGCAACCGCTATCAATTTCCGGCAGTTCCTGTCCCGAAGCCCCCTGAGCCTCTTTTGCATAAGACAGAGCATCCGCCATTTTCTCAATCTTCTCCTTTATCCCTTTTGATTTTCCAGCATCCTTAAATCTGCAAGCATACAAAGCCTCCATTTCAAGGCCGCAAATATCCAGCAAATCTTCCGCATCAGCAAGCTCTCCAGAAAGCAACAAAGCTCGCACCTTCTCCAATCTTTTGTGCAAAGAAGCACATAAGACCTTGTACTCCTCAACATCTTTTTCATGAGCCAGGCCTTTCTTCTTCTTGAACGCAATAGCAGCTTCAATAAGTCGGCGATCACGCTGGTTAAGCAGCTCGCCAGACTCAACCGAAGGATTACTAGTCACATGATACCCGCCACAAATCTCACAATAATAGCTTCTGACAGGCGCTTTTCCGCTCTCCTCTAAAATATCATCACCATTATAGCGAATAAAATTATCCGCTTTCGCCTGAGTCTCAAATAACATTTTAGGCCTTCGGCATCCGTAACAAAATATTTTATTTCGAATTGGCTTCATATATAATTCAATTTACAACTGACAATCTGCAATTTACAATTAGAAATCGAAAAATGGGATCACCGTAAATTTCCGGTGGGAAAGATTTGAAAATATACTATCTTTGTGGTATGGAACAGCGTAAAAAGAAGATAGAAGATCCGTTAAAATTGTTGTTACCAAGTGTAATATACGATTATTTTGAGTTGGCACATACCGAGGTATCAGATATAGATGTACATCTTTTTTTAGAAGAGCAGTACATGCCTCCCCAAGCAGTTGGATATGAGAGCAAGGGTTTTACAGAGCATAGTGTAATACAAGATTTCCCGCTTAGAGGCAAGCCGGTATATCTTCATGTTCGTCGCCGCAAGTGGTTAGAAAAGAGTTCGGGGAAAGTCTTGACAAACAGTTATGACCTAACACATTTAGGCACTCAAATCACTGCGGAGTTCGCAGCTTTTTTAAAAGACATCCATCGAGAGTAACACCCTTAGTATTCGTGCCGTAGGCAGAATGTATGGTGTCGATGGCGATAATCTCTCCCGATGGTATAAGCACTGCATTAGCGATTACGAAGAGTGGGAGCAGCGCTACCACGCCATGGAGTATATTCTCTTCAAAGAGAATATTGGCGAGAGGCTATCTATGGATGAAACTTGTTTATCACAAGGCGAACTATACACTATCGTAACCAATAAATCCGCTCACGGATGCAAAGGCTCTCTTGTTGCAATGATACAGGGCACAAAGAGCGAAGATGTAATATACTATTTATCTAAATTGCCACGCACCAAACGACTTAAAGTAAAGGAGATAACAATTGATTTAAGTCCCTCGATGAAACTTATAGCCAAACGTGCTTTCCCCAATGCAACTATCGTGTCTGACCGTTTCCATGTACAAAAACTAATGAACGAGGCTATCAGCGACCTTAGAGTAGATTACCGCTGGAAGGCTATAGACCAAGAGAATCAGGAGATAGCTTTAGCCAAGGAAGTTGGAAGGAAGTTTATACCTCACACTTTTGAGAATGGCGACACTCGCCGTCAGCTCCTCGCTCGCTCTCGACATATCGTAATGAAACATTTCTCGAAGTGGACAGACTCGCAAAAGCGCAGAGCCGAAATATTGTTTAGGGAATACCCTGCTATTGAGGAGGCATACTCTATATCGATGAAACTAACACAGATATTTAACACTCGATGCGAGAAAAATGTAGCCTTGACAAAATTGTCCCAATGGTATGATGAAGTAGAAAGATTGAATTGTAAGTTTTTCAACTCCGTAATTCAGACTATGCAAAACAACTACGGAACAATAGCGAATTACTTTGAGAACAGATCAACAAACGCTTCAGCCGAGAGTTTCAATGCAAAAGTAAAGGCTTTTAGAAATCAATTCCGAGG
>JAGBRL010000031.1 GCA_017632345.1 Paludibacteraceae bacterium | reverse complement strand
TTTAAAAGTTGACACCTCCCAACCGTATTCTTTCAAACTGACATGAGCTTCGGACTCGAAAGAACCTGAGTCCATATCGGACCAATTTCCTTCTACAAGATCTTTAATGTCAGAAAGTTGAGCACAATAAGGCGTTACCCAATCCAGCAGTTGCCTAAGAATCTCCTTTTGCAGATTTTTAATCAATTCGGAATCCTCTTTTTTAGATTTGACTGGGAGGGCAAAAGACATCGCAACATCAACATATTCCTTTTCGTATTTAACTTCTATCTGATAAAACGTGATGTTCCGCAACTCAAAAGAGTCAAGGACGGTGAAGTCATAGTATGATGTGGCAGTATCTCTTATCTCTTCGTCAGAAGGTTGCATATTAGCCTTCACACTCGCCAAGGAGTCTGCATCTTTTAGAGCCATGTCAGACGACATCGTATTCGCCCTCACGCTCGCCATGTATAAAAAAACACACCCGCACAAAGCAAGCAATGATATGAACAAAATTTTTCTCATAACTTGATATAACTTTTCATTAACCTAATTTTATACTTTTTAGAACACAAAAATAATTGCAAAATCAAGAAGGTGTGCGGTATTGAACAAAAAAAAATGCAAAATATTTTCAATATGGTTGTGAACTTATAACCTTTTTATTGTTTGCAATCAATATTGTACTAAATATTTTTGACCTATAGGTCTAAAATTTACTGTTTATTCCTTCTCTTTTCCAACCGTTTTTGCTTCTTGCAAAGTTTTAACAAATATTGGTACTCTTCTTGCACAAACTCCTCCATATCATCTAAAGAGATTGTGACATCAATTAAATCATAACCTCCAACTCTTAAATCATACCATCCGTTGTATAAAGAAAAAGTCACACCGTTTTCATCCAAAATAAAGTCTTCTCTTATCTTAAATTCTTCATAACCATTGTTCACAAAATCAGTAAGCTCGGACGACTCCATATGGTCTCCTCTCAATTCGGTTTTCACCTTCTCGAACAGAATTTTTCTCAGTTTATCATAGTCTGTTATGAAGTTATCAAAAGTGAGATTCAGAGGCGAACCCGTTTTCAAATCGCAAATCTTTGACTTTGAATCCGCGCAATGACTCGTAACAATCCAATATTTATACGTGGATACCTCCCAACCGTATTCTTTCAAACTGACATGAACTTCGGACTCGAAAGAACCTGCGACCATGTCGGACCAATTTTCTTCTACAAGATCTTTAATGTCAGAAAGTTGAGCACAGTAAGGCGTTCCCAAATCCAGCGTTCCCAAATCCAGCATTTCCCAACCCAGTATTTCCCAATCCAGCAGTTGCCTAAGAATTTCTTTTTGCAGATTTTTAATCAATTCGGAATCCTCTTTTTTAGATTTAACGGGGAGGGAAAAAGACATCGCAACATCAACATATTCCTTTTCGTATTTAACTGCTATCTGATAAAACGTGATGTTCCGCAACTCAAAAGAGTCAAGGACGGTGATGTCATAGTATGAGGTGTCAGTATCTCTTATCTCTTCGTCAGATGGTTGAATATTAGCCTTCACACTCTCCAAGGAGTCTGCTTCTATTAGAGCCTTTTCTGACGACATCGTATTCGCCCTCACGCTCGCCATGGATAAAAAAACAGCCCCGCACAAAGCGAACAATGACATGAACAAAATTTTTCTCATAACTTAATAACTTTTCATTAACCTAATTTTATACCTTTCAGAACGCAAAAATAATTGCAAAATCAAGAAGGTGTGCGGTGTTGAACAAAAAAATTACAAAATATTTTCAATATGGTTGTGAACTTACAACCTTTTTATTGTTTGCAATCAATATTGTCCTAAATGTTTTTAAAGCATGAAGTATTGCACAGAGTATTAATACTTTGTGAATGGAAATGTCACGCAAGGAGTAGCAGCAGGAGAATTGACAGAAAAAACCTTTCAGTTTTTATCGAACACTAATAAAGTAATTATGGTTCTATTGAAATAGAAAGGTTGGAAGGAGTATTGTAAACCCTTCCAACCTTTTTAAGATGGATTAATCATTTACCACAACCAATTGGTTCAAGCCATTTTCGCAACGAACCAAGTAAACTCCCTTCTTGAGGGATTCTTTCAACGCCGATAGATTTCCATTATCAATGTACGCAGAAGTAATCAAAGACCCTTGTAGAGAGTAAACTTTGCAAATTCCGGAGAAGTTTGAAATAGCGTCAATCTCTTTCACACCAGTTTCTTCAGAAGTAGTGGTTGAAGTGAACACAAGTTTGTCGATGTTACAGTATGCGTTGGTGATAGTCATGCGGAGGATATGTTCTCCCTCAGTCAAATTAAATTCTCCGAGTTCGATTTCCTCGAAAACGTCCCAAACATTGTCTCCTGTTTGAGGAACTGAAACTTTTTCGACCAACGCTTTTCCATCCAAGTCGAGTTTGAATCCAGAACCCTCCAATCCAGAGGCAGCGAATGCAGAAAGTTTATATTCACCGCTCTTTTTGACATTGACGGTATATTCAAGCCATTCGTCTGCCGCAGTATAACCGATTGCATAGTTATCGCCTCCGGTCACAATGTCGACACCACCATCTTGAATTTTAGCATCACCTTCATTTTCGCTGTCACTATCTTGGTAAACCTCGCCTTCGCAACCTTTGTCGAATGCTTCAACCTCGATTGTTCCAGGAATTGCTGCAGGCTCTCCGTTGAATGGAGCACGTGCTTCGCATACGAAGAATTCAGTTGAACATTCAACAGTGTTGCCGCTCTTGTCATAAGCAACGACCTTGATTGTATGGAATCCTGTTTCTGTTGGAGTATATTCCCATTCATAAGGTGCGTCAAACTTATTGACAAGCAAGTCGTCTCCGTCGAATATGTCAATATGGTCTATATCTCCTTCAAATTTTGCAGAAGCGGTGATTGTGACTGTTTCTCCAAATTTAATAGTTTTGGATGACAAGTTCACAGTTGCTGATGGCCCACCACAATATGGACTTTTTGCATTTATAGCCTCATCAGTTGCCATATAGCTCTTAAGCCACTTCATACCGCTACGGTCAGCTCCGGTGCTTGTTACCAAACCAGTGTTGTCTCTCCAAGTAGCTCCGTTCACAAATCCCCAGATTGTGATACCTGCTACGTAATCAGCCTCCCACATTGGCTTGAAGGTATTCTTCATGATTGTTTCGTAAGTGTTGTCATCACCCTGAGAAATGTCAAACTCAGTGATGTAGCACAGCAACTCTTTACCGGCTTTCTGAGTGATGCTATTGTGAATCTCCTTCAAAGTGTTGCCAAAGTTTGTGATTTGATTGTTTTTGTAATAGTCATCCAAATCGTGACTCTGGTGTCCGTAAGCATCGATTGGTGCGCCTTGCTGTACCAAAGAAGCTACAAGGTCAATAAAATCATTTTTTTGCCAAGTGAAAGTGTTATAATCATTATAGATCAACACCGCATTAGGGAATCGCTCACGAGCCATTCTGAATGCCTCGGCAATCCACTTATAGTCATATGGATTGGTACTGTTGCCCAATGCCTGACTCAAAAGTTTCTTGAAATCAGCACATGAGTGACCATTCTCTGTTCCTTCCGCATGTCCTCTTATCGCCTCATTGACAACATCGATCATTGACAAATCAGGATATTTGATAGCGACAGCATCCATCCAATATTCCACCTGCTGCTTCAATTCAGAAGCAGAGCAATTTGCCAAACATGAAGGCCACTGACTAGTCCAAAGAAGACAGTGGAATTTAAACAATACACCGTTCTCCTTACACCATTTGTAATGATCATCTGAACTTTTCCAGTTCCATTTCTGGACACCCTCTTGAGCGCTGCTCACCTTACAATTAACAATTGATCCCCACTTGGATTCATTCTCACAAGTAAGCTGATCCCACAAAGCCTCATACCTCAGACCTCCAACATTAGGTTGGATCTGTCCGCGTGTGGTGATATTACCCAAAAACTTACATGGGTTCTGATTTAGTTGCGCGAAACTCGCAACACAGAAAGAAAATAGGAGAATTCCTATTGCTAGTAATCGTTTTTTCATGATATTATTATTTATAGTTTATAATTATGTGTTCGCTCCAGGTTGCAATTATACGATATTTTTTTCAAATCAAGAGGAATTTGAGAGAAAAAAATGCTAATAGATGAAAAAAATCAATATTGTCCTAAATATTTTAATGCGTAAAGTATCGCACAGAGTATTATTCTCAAACTCAGGCAATAAGCTGTCATAGTCGAGCAGTGTGTGCATCTTTACCGCACTTTTTTTTTGTTGTGTAATGCGCCCAGTCATGAAGGACCTCGTTAATGACACGAGCGCGGAATCCGGAAGCTTCACGGAAATCTTGAAACGGAACTTGCTGTGTTGCCTTTGAACCTGCTGTCCGAATAATTTTTCTGATATTTTCTTTCGGCAATTTACCGATTACTTGTGCGAAAAGTGTAATGTTTGCCATAAGGAAGTCGGGTTATACGTTCTATTGCTAAAATAATATTTTTATTTGGCGTTCAACTTCCTTTTTTATTTTTTTTCTGTAAATTATTTAGGACAATATTGTTTGCAATAGTTATTTCACCTCTCCTCAAGTCGAAGTCGTTCAATCCCAAAGCCTTTATGGGTTTTGTATTCGGCTTCAAAGATTTTGCTGAAAAATTTTGTTATAAACCTCTTTATTTTTTATAAAAATCCGCAACTCTACTGCGAATTTTTAATGAAAATTTGAAGTAGTACTGCAAAATTTCATTGAAAATTTGAAGTAACACTGCGAATTTTTAATCATTTTAAATTATGCTATTAGCCCATAATTTTTTGAAAAAATCGTATATATAAAGATGTTCAATGCCGTCAATAACTCTGTTGAATCTATCAAGAGAGACTATTATCCGTTGACAATCAGGATGTTCCTCGGCAAAGGCTTTCAAACCTTTCAGATGCTTCGGCAAAACGGTTTCGGTCGATTTGATTTCTATCGCAACTTTCGCATCTCCCAAAATCACATCTACTTCAATCTGAGAATATGTTCTCCAATAGGAAAGTTTATTAGGATTTGCAGTATAGCTCAAATATGCCACAAGTTCTTGAATTATCAGATGTTCAAAAGCATGACCATAATCGGTAGTTCCACGTTGTAAATTTGAACGCCCCAGCAAATAGTTAGTAACACCCACATCAAACAAATAAAACCTTGGCGATTGCACCAATTTTCTTTTCATTTTTTTTGTGAACGCCGGGATCATATAGCCGACGAGGGTATCTTCTAATATCTGGAAATATTCTTTCACCGTATTGGAACTCACACCACAATCAGATGCAATATTCAAATAATTCACCATCTCACCATCTGTCATAGCTGCAATTTCCAAAAAACGAGAAAAACCTGCGAGGTTTCTGACTAACGATTCCGCCTGTATCTCTTCCCGCAAATACACTCCGACGTATGCCTTGAGCAAAGCAGCTGGATTATCTTTCATATAATGACGAGGAATCATGCCATTGTTCACAGCTCGATCTATGTTAAAATCGGGGATTTCACAACTCACGAACGGAAATAAATATTGAGGAACTGCACGTCCCCCTAATGTGTTTACGCCCTGCCTCCTAAGTTTTCTTGCACTCGAGCCACATAAAACAAAACGCACCTGTTTGTTTGTAATCAACCAATGAATTTCATTAAGCAATTCCGGCACTTGTTGAATCTCATCGACAATCACCAATGTCCCCTCTTTCTCATGCTCCAAAGACTCTCTCAACAATGCAGGTCTACGTCTAAGTCGGTCTAACACATCCGTTTGTAACAAGTCAAAGTAAATAGCATTTGGATACTTTTTCTTCAGCAACGTGGTTTTCCCCGTTTGGCGAGCACCAAACAAGAAAACACTTTCATCGTTGATTATTTGCAAAATACGCTCTTTCATGACACTATACAATTTTTGCAAATATACAAAAATCCGCAACTCTACTGCGAATTTTCAATGAAAATTTGAAGTAGCACTGCAAAAATTCAATGAAAATATGAAGTTGCACTGCGAATTTTTAATCATTTTAAACTATGCTGTACACACATAAATTTTTTAAAACATCCTAATCTCGAGCAACATCTACTTTACCTAACAAATAATTAAAGTGCTGCGACTTCACCTCTCCTCCAGCCGAAGTCGCTCAATTCCAAAGCCTTTGTGGGTTTTGTATTCGGCTTCAAAGATTTTGCCCTGAGGAGAGAGTTCCTCGGTCACGATTGTAGCAGGAAAGGTGTCTTGACGCACCTTGAAGTCAATCAGTTTGTAAGTCACGCGCGAACCGAACCAAAGCGGCTTTATCAGTTCCTTGTCATAAAGCTTGAAAAGGAAGAGCCGGTTTGCCATTACAGGAGAACTCAGCGTAGGTTTGGTGACACCGACGGCAAGCTCCGGAACAGAGTCGCCGTTCAAGTCTCCGTAGTCGAAACGATAAACAGGATAAGGCAATTTCCAGTAGGAAATCACCTCATCGTTTTTTGTGTGAAAAATGTAAGAAAGCGAGTCGTTCACACGTTTTAAACCTATCGTTCCGCCATTGAACTCAAAACTCTCCGGCTTTTCTGTTGAGCAGCCGAAAAGAAACAGCAAAACTGCAAGAATCAGTCTGTTATCGGAGAGGATCGGCATATCTGTTTACTGTTACTCTCTCATCTACTTTTACATGAGTATCCAAATACAAAGGCTGCATCCATTTTTGAACACCTTTTTCCTTGTCCTCCTCCAACATCTTTTGCCATTCGCTGTCGTCTAAACGTCCGCTATGAACGAACTCACGATAATCGTACGTTGCGCCACGAGCTAAGAAAGTCTTGCCATTCACATCCACGAGAACATATATCGCGCTCGCATTTCCGGTGGCGGCATGCAGGAATGGATTTTTCTCTTCGAGCGGATTGGTGTAAATGGTACTCGTAAGAGCGACGGAACGATCAGGTCCTTTAATCTCTTGCCAACTCGAGTAGCTATACTCGGAGTCTGGAGATCTTGTCACGTCAAGCAAAAATTCTTCCATATTATAATCAATACCCTCAATCCATGCTAACTGAGACTTGGAGATAGGGATGCCATTGAGTATATTGTTTGAAATGACAAGACAACTATCCACCATAGACAGCAGATAAGAGGCATTGTCATTAGTCTTTTCAGAAAACTTTCCGACAATATCATTCAACGATTGAATATTCTTTTTCAGCAACTTCCAAAACTCCACGTTAGGCTCTACAGAACCCACGAAAATATCAGGAGACGGAAGGATTGGTTCTCCTCCGCCATACTCTGCGAACGCAGGTTCTTCTTTGTACAATGCGGCCAAATGTTGCAGCTGTGTCCAGGAGGCAAGCGCAGTATTCAGATTTTTAAGTTCCCAAGCCTTGGTTTGCATCATGCCGGGGTACTCCTTTTTAGTTTGCTGCATCTTGACTAAGCAGTCGAGCCATCTGTTGTAAAGATTTTTGTTCCAATCTCTGTATTGGGCAAACTGTTGCTTCTTCTCCTCTAACTTAGGGGCAAATCCGTTCCAGTTTTCTTTTTCACGATAAAAGTCGGTCAGAATAGTTTCTGCACTTTTCACCCCGAAAGCGGCAAAGACATCAAGACCTTTCGGCATCATGCGTTTCGATGGTAATGCAGAAGTGTTCAAAATGCTCCCCAAGACCTCATTGTCAGGCATATACCTTTGAGGCATGAAGTTGATTTTGTCCGGACAAGTAAGCTCGATGAGCGGTTTTATACGGTTTCG
Organism: Paludibacteraceae bacterium; assembly: GCA_017632345.1. Lineage (GTDB taxonomy): Bacteria > Bacteroidota > Bacteroidia > Bacteroidales > Paludibacteraceae > RGIG9379. The sequence continues at coordinate 56,505 of JAGBRL010000031.1, read as the reverse complement.
TCCTTGCGCCACTTTGTTAATCTCCGCATTTATTTTGCTGATAGAACTTTGCGTGAAAGTTTGGCCGAAATCGTAAATGTTTAAGTTTTTGAGGATTTTTGCAATGTCCAGCACGCCCACATTGTCCATATCTCCCATGAAATTAGAGATCGCATCATTAAAGAAACTCAGTTTCTCTTGGGTTGATTTGTCGGCATGATTGTACATCTGAGCCATAAAGATAGTCCGCTTAAGATCAGTCTCGCTACTTTGACAGAACGGAACAAACTGCAGCCACATCATGGCTTTGAAATAGTGTCGGAGCGTGTCATTGTAAGAGTAGTGTCCTACCGGTTTAAATTTGTTGTAAGGGAAAGGATCCTCACTATACCCTAAAAAATCAGACGGATTATCTGATGCGCTATTTATATTTTGGCATTCAGCGGCATACATGCTTTTGTACTTGTCTGGCACCTCCACATTTCTGCCGTCCATCTGGTTCAGTGCCACAGCAAAGAAGGTGGTGTTCCAGTCTGCCAAATCAGCCAGTTCCGGATGTTCCTTCGCAATGTTTCGGCTCTGCTTGTACAGCGACTCGCAGAAGTCTGTCATCATCGGCAAGAAATAAAATAGTTCGCAACGCTTCATCTCATAAGTAAAATAGGCATAGTAGGCATGCAAAAACAAGTCGGTCGTTATGTAGTTTGGCATACATAAGTATTCGTTTTCTTCATAAATGTTAAACAATTGGATGCAATCTGTCCGCTTGAGGGCAAAATTTTGGCGAGCCAGATGTTTGAACAATTCATCCCGATGACTTTTCTCCACTAAAAACTGGTTGGCAATCATATTAGTGTTGAGCAACTTCACACCCTCCACATCAACAAGCCTTTCCTCTTCTATTTCAGCAATTCGGCGGTCTATTTTCTCTATAAACTCCGTTTCTTGAGCAGACAACATCACTTGCGACCTGTCCGAAGGATGTCCATGCATTCCATACCCCACAAACCATCCATACGCTTCATCTTTCTCTGGATTGGGGAATCTTGAAACCAAAACAAGGGCGGCATCCGTGTACCAATTAGTCTTCGTTCTAAAATAATTGTTCAGGTACTCTTCCATGAACCAGTATCCATGCATAGCATACGGGAACTCCCTCAACATCAACAGCTCCGCGTATGATAATTTAGACAAGTCCTGCTGATAATCAATCGCAAAAGGATGTTTTTCCGCATCCATCGAGAAAGGCGCTTTGGTAGTGTCAATATTCTTTTTTTCAAGAGTAAACTCATTGCCACAATCTGCGCAATAAGTATATTTTGCGTCATTTGTCTGAAGCTCCATGAGGTCTTCGTAGGTGACAAGATGTTTTCGTGCCTCTTCCATATTGAGATTTTGTTGTGCGTAAAAATCTTCGTCATGTGTCGAGTTGTCAACTTTAGCAGCAACACAAGAGTCACTTTCGGCTGTCTGTTCACTTCCCGAGTTTGATTTGTCAGAACCCCAGCAACTTGCCAAAAGCAATAACGGTATAAGCGTGTAAATATATTTCATGATTTCAAATGATTTAGTGAAACATCTTCAATAAGCCAATTTACCTTCTTGTTTTAAGAAACATCAGAAACAATGTTTTAGAAAGATTTACCAGCACGACAAATATACAAAAAAAATCATAAACAACTTTTTTTGAGGAGTGAGGTTTCAAATTCATGGAAAATCTGTTCAAAGAAAGGAGGTGTAAAGCCAACATTTTCATAATTATCTGAAAAAATTAAAACAAATACTCAAATATTTTGTATAGTTGCACTGATTTATTACTTTTGTGCAAAATTTTTATGCTGTATAACATAAAACAAAAAATGTCAGAACCGAGAAGCTCTGTATTGTGTTTACAAGAGTAAGGGTTATGATATTATTAGTTAGAGCAATTAAATGTACTAAAGATGAGTAATAATTTATTGAAAGGCAAGAGAGGTATTGTTTTTGGAGCATTGAACGATATGTCTATTGCATGGAAAGTTGCCGAGAGGGCAGTGGAAGAGGGCGCTTCTATCGTATTGTCAAATACGGCCTTGGCAGTTAGAATGGGAACAGTTAAGCAGCTTAGCGAAAAGTTGAACTGCGAGGTTATCCCTGCTGACGCAACAAAGGTTGAAGACCTTGAAAATGTGTTTGTGAAGGCTCAGGAGATTTTGGGTGGCAAGATTGACTTTGTTCTTCACTCAATAGGTATGTCGCCTAACGTTCGCAAGAAGCGCACTTACGATGATTTGGATTATAACATGTTGAGCACAACGCTTGATATTTCGGCAATCTCTTTCCATAAGATGTTGCAGTCTGCGAAGAAGTTGGACGCAATTGCAGAGAACGGTTCTGTGGTGGCTCTTACTTACATAGCTTCGCAGAGGACTTTGTTCGGTTATAACGACATGGCGGATGCCAAGGCTATGCTGGAGTCTATAGCGCGCAGCTTTGGCTACATATACGGCCGTGAAAAGGGTGTGCGTATCAACACCATCTCTCAGTCGCCAACAATGACAACTGCAGGGGCCGGAATCAAGGGAATCGACCATCTTATGGACTTCTCGGAACGTATGTCGCCGCTTGGCAACGCTACAGCGGACGAGTGCGCCGACTACTGTATCGTGATGTTCTCTGACTTGACACGCAAGGTTACTATGCAGAATCTGTTCCACGACGGCGGTTTCTCCAGCATGGGTATGAGCCTTCGCGCAATGGACCAGTATCAGAAGAGCTTTGACCAATATACAGACGAGAACGGCAAGATTATTTATGGTTGATTAGAGAACACAATAAGAACAATAGATAATTTTTTTCAGAGGGAGGCAGTCTGTTTTTACAGGCTGCCTTTTTTGTTTCGCCATTTATAGTCAGGCTGAAGACGAAAACATAAAAAGCGGCTCGGAATCTTTATTTGACTCGGAGCCGCTTTTCTTATCGTTGTAAAATATGATATGTCTTAATACCAGATTGGGTTGTCGCTCGGGTTGCTGCGCTGTTCGTACTTCAGGTCTTGCAGCAGCGAAGAGCTTGCGCTTATGACGAAATTGTAAGACTTGTTGTCTCCGAACGGCACAAGATTGAGCGATGCGGACCAGCAGTGCAGATTACGAGATATGCCGCAAGACGAGTATGCAATCTTTCTGTTGTCAAAGTCATAACCGGAGCTGAAGTTGAAGTTCCAGTTCTTTGTAAATGTTATAGACCCTGAAAAGTTCAACGCCTGAGATACGCGCTTCTTGAACTTAAGGCGTCTTTTGTCGAATTCGTAATCAGAGTAAGCTATAGAATAGTCAAAGCGGAAGTTCCAAGGCAAGCTGAACTTCTGGTATCCCTGCTCGTCAACACCTTCGCTGTCGCTATTCTTAGTCTCTTTCTTAGGAGTGTACATCTCGTCTTCCAGCTCCTGCTCGTACTGGCTTTTCTCCTCTGCGTGCGTGCTGCTATTGTCTTTTTTGTTCTTCTTCTTGAACGTGTCGTTGTTAAACGAATAGCCGAAAGAGGTCTGCGCGCTTGTCAGCCTTGCAATTCTTCCGTTCTTTTGCCATTCTGTTAAATTGGACTTAGTTGGCACGTTGTATTCGTTAAGCCTGTACGTGTAAGGCGTGAAGTTTGCTGTGACTGTCAAATTCACGTTTTTTGTAACTTTGAAACGCACACTTGTGCTTATGTCAGACCAGTTGAGTGAGTCTGCAAACATATTATAGCTTGCGTTCGCCGACAAATTGTCTATAAGCGAAATCTTTTTGTATCCGGTAGAGTCCTTTGTGGAATTTACCTTCATTTCAAGATTGTTTGTCATTCCGAAGTTCAGGTAACCGCGACCGCCGGAAGATGGCGCTCCAAACACAGCTCCTTGGTAATAACTGTACTTTACAGGATTGTAAAGATCAGGCTCTGCCGGGTTAGGGCGATTGTAATATGAATAATACATATTTTTGGTAGAACCGAAAGATGGTTCGAACCTGTCTATTTCTGGCGACCATGAGAAACCTACTGTAGGCTGGAATACGTGGCGTATCATACTGATTTTCTTGCCGATAAGAGGCTTGAAGAATCCGTAGAGCTGAGTGCTGAAGTCAATCTTCGCGTTGAAGTCGTTCAGACGGTAGAATCCGGTTGTGGTGTCTCGGCGGATAGCCTGGTTCTTCTCGTCCCATTCCTGACCTACTCTTTTGAAATACCACTTTTCGTTGTAAGACGCGCCCGGAGACACAATCAAATATTTGAACAAATTATAAGACGCGCCAGTGCTCAACTGATGTCTGAACCCGTTGTTCCATTTCTTGAAATCCTTCATCTCAGAAGAGCCGAGCGGCTTGTCCTGCTTTGTCGTTATGTTATTGTTGAAGTCAACCTTATAGTTCAAATGTATCTTTTCAAACCATTTCTCTTTGCCCACACGCACCTTCTTCTTGAAAGGGTACACGCGAGACATGGTAAGGTACACGTTAGGAAACGAAACCGACAATGTAGAGTCGCTCTGACGCTGGTTGACCGTCATGTTTGTTGACAGTGAGAACGGAGACTCCGGAAACTTGTAACTGTAGTTTATACTTGACGATTTGTTGTTTTCGCCATACAAGCTCGGCTTGTAATAAGAATCCAGATTATTCTTATTATAAGAGGAGGTGGAGAAATTTACCGAAGCCGAAAGAGTGCTGAATGGGTTCGCTTTTGGGTCCTGAGTGTGTCTCCACGTGATTTTCAAGTCGCCGCTTTCTGTATATTCCTTCAGCGTCTTTTCTCCGTCAACAGTTTTTTGATAGCTTATGTAAAAGTTGCCGTTGTATTTGTATCTCTTTTTATATCTTGAAGTTCCGTTAATGCCCCAAGAACCTTTGGTGTATATGTCGCCGCGCACAGCAAGGTCAAAATAGTCGCTGAGCGCGAAGTAGTAACCTCCGTCCTTTAAATAGAAGCCACGAGAAGACTCCTCTCCGTAGCTTGGCATAAGCAAGCCGGACGAGTATTTGTCTGTGAACGGGAAATATCCGAAAGGAAGCATCAGCGGAATAGGCACATCCAGAATCACGAGGTAGGCAGGCCCTGCAACCACAAACTCCTTTGGCTTCACTTTAGCCTTCGTCATGTTTATGTAGAAGTGCGGATGGTCATGCTCGCTGCAGGTCGTGTATTTTCCGTCCTTCATAAGGAACACGTCGTCGTCGAGCTTCTTTGCCTTGTCGCTGGTGATGTAGCCGTCGCCTTGCTGGGTCACAACTCCGCGAATAAGTCCCTTTTTAGACTTGAAGTTGTAGTCGATGCACTTAGACTCGTAAGAGTCCTGTCCTTCAGTGAACACCGGCAGGTCCATGTCGGCTCCGGTGCTGTCCTTTCCGCCCCTTGCCTGCACAATGCTGCTGTCCATGTTCAGCTTTATGTTGTCAGACGCCAGTTCCATCTTTTCGTACTTCACAGTCGCTTTGCCATACAGAAAGGCGCGGCCGTCGCCGTAAAAAACGATAGAGTCCTGAGCCGAGTAGTGCACAGGCGCATCAAGCGCGTCCTTTGAGCGCTTAGGCTGCAGAAGATGTACGGAGTCTTTATGTACGACAACGTTGGCAGAGCCTGACGAGTCCGCCGCAGTTGAGTCCGCCGCAGTTGTCACTTTTGCATCTAGTTGCTCGTCTTGCGAGTTTGCGCTAAAGACGGAAAAATAAGCGAGGCAGGTCAGTAAAAAAAACGTTCTGAAAACCTGCTTTTTCTTCAGATATATAGACATTATATTTTTATTCCAAAATTTAATTGTGCGAAGTTATGAATTTCTAAAGAAAAAATCAATCTGAAACAGTGAGAAGCGATATATTTTTTGTAAATAAATTTGAATTAGAGGTCGGAAACTGTGCGAAAGGAACTTTTTTTGCGACAAATAGTCGAATTTGAAAGCGCCGTCATTTTTTGAGCTTTGCTTATCTTGTCAGAAGTGCTTTTGGTTTGACGTGCTGTTTTTTTAGAGGAAAGCGCCGTTTGCTTCCGATTGTTTTTCCGCTCTATTTAAAAAAAGGAAAAAAACAAGTGTTTTTTGTGGCTGTATTTAAGCGTGATTTTATATATTTGTGCGGTAAAATCAGAAAGCGGTCGTTGTGAGGCGTCTCAATCGGAGTCTTTTTGTAGCGGATTGTTTCGGTAAAATAACTTTTGGTTTGTTCTGAAAATATTCCGGACAAGGGAGGTTTTGACGTGTTCGCAAAGATTTAGCTGAGAGTGGTTGAGTGACTTTACAACTTTAAGATGAGGACATTGCTGCTATCGGTCTTATGCGTTTTTTCCGTGGTGTTCGGGTTCTGTTCGGCTGAAGTTTTTGCGGCTGACGGCAAACCGTTCACTGTCGTCATAGATGCAGGTCACGGAGGGAAAGATGCCGGAGCGATAGGGTCGAAGCTCAAGGTTATGGAGAAGAAGATAAATCTCTCTGTTGCGCTTGAACTGGGAAAACTTATAAAAGAGAACACTGATGCCCGTGTCGTGTACACAAGAAAGACGGACGTATTTGTGCCTCTCGACGAGCGCCCCAAGATAGCGAATAAGGCGAAGGCGGACCTCTTCATCTCGATACATGCTAATGCGGCGGTAAACAGGACGGCTTACGGCACAGAAACTTATGTGCTGGGTTCATCCTCGTCGAGCATGGAGGTCGCAATGCGAGAAAATGCCGTAATCTTGCTCGAAGATGATTATGAAAAGACGTACGAGGGATTCGACCCGAACTCCTCCGAATCTTATATAATGTTCGACTATATGCAGTTCGCATACTCTAAGCAGAGCTTGTCGTTGGCGAGCGCGGTTCAGAATCAGTTTAAGAAGAATAAGAGAACAGACAGAGGCGTTAAGCAGGCCGGGTTCCTTGTGCTGAAGCAAATTTCGTCGCCTGGAATTCTGGTGGAGCTTGGCTATCTGTCAAACGCAGACGAGGAACGTTATCTTAGCAAGACGAAGTCTCAGAAAGAACTTGCAGAGTCTATATTTGACGCTTTTGTTAAGTATAAGGCGGATTATGACAAGAAGAACGGGCGCGTGAGCAAAGAGGCGAAAGCGGAAGAGGCGAAGAGAAAAGCAGAGGAGGCGAAGGCTAAGCAGGAAAAGGCGGATGCGGAGGCAAAGAAGAAGGCTGAAGAGGCGGCGCGCAAGGATACTGTGGCGAAAACGGTAGATGAGAAGGTGAAGAAAGAGGAGAAGGAGAAGAAGGCCGAAGGGCCTGGCGTGAAGGTTGAGGATGGTATTGTTTACCGTGTGCAGTTTTGCAGCTCAAGCAAACGAAAGGACTTGAATAGCAGAGAGTTTAAGATGTGCGTGCCTGCTTTTGAAGTGGCGGAGAACGGCATCTATAAATATATGTACGGCGAAGAGAAGACTTTTGACGGAGCGGCAGCTTTGCGCAAGAAGATTCAGGTGTCGTTCAAGGACGCTTTCATCGTCGTGTTTAAGAACGGTGTGAAACTTCCGATTCCGGAGGCGTTGCCGTATTTGAAATGATAATGTTAAATAAAAAAATATGAAATTTAAATTTAGTCGGGAATTATGGATCGGAGCTCTTGTCATTGCGACGGTCGCTGTTCTCTATTTCGGGGTTAATTATCTTAAAGGTATAAATATCTTTAACCCAACGAACTATTATTATGTGAAGTTTGACCGCGTTAACGGACTGTCGGTCTCTAGCCCTATCACAATAAAAGGGTACAAAATCGGTCTGATAAAGGATATCATATACAATTATGATGACCCGAAGGACGGTATTGTTGTTGTGTTGCAGGTGGATGACGACCTGAGGATTCCTGTTAATTCGCGGGCGGTTCTTACTTCTGAGTTGCTGGGCGGAGCGAATGTCTCTTTGACCCTCAATGCTGAAATGAACGGAGTGTTCTACAAGAAAGGTGACACAATACCTTCTTTTATTGACGACGGAATTATGGCAACCGTGACCGCAGAGATTATGCCGCGCGTTCAGAGCATCGTTCCTCAGCTTGACTCGCTGCTGGTTTCGTTGAAGGTGATTGCCGGAGACCAGGCTATTCAGAAGTCGCTCGGTAATATTCAGCGTCTGACTGCCAACTTAGAGTCTGCTTCGATCTCGCTTAACGGCATGATGAAGAACGACGTGCCTGTCATAATGAAAAACGTTAATACGATAACGACAGACTTTTCAAAAGTCAGCGCGAATTTGAGTCATGTGGATTTTCAAGCTACTATGAAAAGGGTTGACAATACGCTCGCTAATCTTCAGACTATAACAGACAAGGTTAACAGAGGTGAAGGTACTGTCGGAATGTTGCTGAACGACAAGACTTTGTATAACAACTTGGCGAATACGGCAGGCAGCGCGAACGAACTGCTTATCGATTTGAAGGCTAATCCTAAGCGTTATGTGCAATTCTCTTTGTGGGGAAAAAAGGATAAGTCTGAATCTAAATAAAAGGATGTAAACTGACGCACTGCGGTTGGACGGTGCCTGACACTGTCAAACTGCGGCTGCGTAGTGTTTTGGAGACATTTTGAATTGTAGTGTGACGCATATTTTTTTTGTAAAATGAATCTTAAAATTTTTTTTTAAGAAAAAATAAGGCGAAATTTGCACTGAAATAAAGGTGATGTTTTTTTAACGTAGGTGGGCTCTTCTGTTTTTCGGAAGGCGAGTGGCGGTCTTGCAGACTGCAAGCTTCCGAGAAGTGGATGTGCTTGGTGTCGTATCATGTAACACAACTTTGGCTGTTTTGCCGTTGGAATTCGGTCTGCTAGCCTCTTTACGGGCGGCAGAGTTGTATGCGGGTGGCAGCTTCTAAATAGATGGAGATATTTAATTGATGAACAGTACCATAAATATGAAGGCTGAGCATGAGAAGGTGTGGGGCGAGTGTCTTGCTATAATAAAGGACATTTTGCCGCCGCAGGCTTTTGACGTGTGGTTTGTCCCTATCCGGCCTTTGAGTATAGAGGACAAGAAGCTGACGCTTTTGCTGCCGAGCTCGTATTTCTACGAAATGCTTGAAGACCGTTATTGTGACCTCCTTTTTATGGTGCTTAACAGGGTTATTGGAACAGGCGCGAAACTGAACTACCGTGTCATGATGACAAATTCGGGCGACGCCCCGACTTTGGTGGACCAGTCAGGTGGCCGCAGGCAGAACGCGGGGCAGGGACAGACTGTGTTCAATCCGTTTCAGGGGCATGCAAGCAAGAAGGTTGATTCGCAGCTTAATCATAATTACACTTTTGCAAACTTTGTGGAGGGCGTCTGCAATCAGCTGGCTCGTTCTGCCGGTATGTCTATTGCGGAACATCCTGGGAAAAACGCTTTCAACCCGATGTTTATATACGGAGGCTCAGGCCTCGGTAAAACTCACCTTGCTAATGCGATAGGTCTTGAGGCTGAACGTCTTAATCCGAATCTTAATGTGCTGTATGTCAGCGCAAATAAGTTTCAGACTCAATATATGGAGGCGACGAGGAACAACAATTCCACGGACTTCCTGAATTTTTATCAGTCTTTGGACGTGCTTATTGTGGACGACATTCAGGACATGGCCTCGCGTACAGGTACGCAAAACACATTTTTCCATATTTTTAATCACTTGCATCAGGCCGGCAAACAGCTTATCTTGACTTCGGACCAGTCGCCGAATGTGCTGCAGGGGCTGGAACACCGCATTTTGAGCCGTTTCAAGTGGGGACTGTCTGCAGAGCTTGTTCCGCCGGACTTCAATACCAAGAAGGACATCCTGCTGAACAAAGTGAAGGCGGAAGGTCTTCTTATACCGGAAGATGTGGTGGACTATATTGCCGGCGCTGTTACCGACAACGTCCGTGAGCTTGAAGGGGTGGTAAGTTCGCTCCTGGCTCAGTCCATATTGATTAATGCGGAGATAAATCTTGACCTTGCGCAGAAGGTTGTGGGCAAAATTGCGAACACAACGAGCAAGGTGGTGAACATTTCTAAAATTCAGGAGGTCGTTTGCGACTATTACAATTTGGAAGTGAACGATATACAGACAAAGTCAAGAAAGCGTGTGGTGGTGCAGGCAAGGCAGGTGGCAATGTATCTGGCAAGGAAATACACGAAAAACTCGCTGACGGCAATTGGAGAGCTGATTGGCAACCGAGACCACGCAACGGTTTTGCATGCGTGCAAGACGGTGGCTGAACAGTCTGAGATAGACAAGGAACTAAGGCAGAGTCTTGACTCGATAGAGGAAAAACTGAGGTGATTCCGGCCGCAGCGTAAAAAAAAAGCGTTGTAGGCAAAAAAAATCAGCTAAAGAGTGTGTTGTTTTAAAAAAATAGTTATTTTTACGGCAAAATAAATTTAGAGAAATATGGTATTCAAATTTGTCTTGTGTTCGGATGAAGTCGATGACTTTGTAAGGGAGATTCAAATAGATTCGGAGGCGACTTTTTTGGATTTTCAGAATGCTATTCTGGATTCTGTAGGGTACACCAAGGATCAGATGACATCCTTCTTCATTTGCAACGACAGTTGGGAGAAAGGGCAGGAGATTACTCTTGTGGAGATGGAAACATCTTCGGAATATGACAGTTACGTGATGGAAGACACCAAGGTGGAGGAGTTTGTGTCGGACGAGGGTCAGAGGCTGATTTTTGTGTTTGACAATATGTGCGACAGGTGCTTTTTCATCGAAATGCAGGGCATCTCTTCTGGCAGTTTGGAACAGCCGGTCTGCACTCGTTCGGAAGGCAAAGCTCCGGTGCAGATAGAGGATATGTTTGGTTCTGATTTAGGTGTGGTGGCGAATGACAAGGATGCGTTCGGATTTGATGATGATTTCTTGGAGTCTTATAATGATGATGAGCTGGATAATCTTAGTCTGAACGACGACAGCTATTTTGAAGATCAGGGATATTGATTTTAAGGTTTCGTTTTAATGCGGCGAATGATTTAAGGATTGAGTTCGTGCATATTTACGTTTGTTTGATGAATCTGCCTACGTTGTGGCATCGGCCTTCTTTATAGGCCCGACATGGCGTTATTTTGTTTTTGAAATACTTGAGCGGAGATTGGCTGAAGTTTTGGCGGTTTTCGCTGAATGTTTTCGTGAGCAGTTAGGGCAGAGCTTATATTTGAAAATAAATTTAGTATTATAAAATATGAAAAACACATTAATTATCACGTTTAAGTTGGTGGTGTTGGCTATGTTTGCCGTTTCGTGTACTAAAGAGGAAGGCGAAGGTGGAAAAGCTAACATTGAGGGTACTATCTATAAAATAGTGGACGATGGCGCCATTAAAGAGGCAGCTGACGGCTCGTTCGTCTTTGCTCCGGATACTGTTGTGGCGGCAGATCAGGATGTATTCATCATTTATGGAGGAAACTCTGCGGATATTTTTGACGACGATACAAAAACTTCTGCGGACGGACGCTTTGCGTTCAGGTATCTTCGTGAAGGCGATTATACAGTTTTTGCTTACAATGAACTTGCATCGTCCGAAATGGAAGCTATCTACAGAAATGTCAGCGTTGGCGAGTCTGGAACTTTCAAAGTGGAAGACATTTATGTGAAAGATGGTAAAAATGTGGGCTGCAGCGGTATTGTTGGCAAAATAGAGTGTTCATGGGATGACGGCATACACGCTGCGGGCGTTGGACTTCGTGTTTATCTCAGAAAGAAGGGCTCTGTCGCTCCTGTTGAGGATACGCGCGGAGATGACCGCGGTTATTTCGCTTTCGCAAAGCTTGAGCCTAATACAGAATACGTGATTTGGGGTGAGCACGAAACAGACAAGAATTGTGACATTATACCGGTTTATGCAAATGTGAAAACTGGAGAAGTTGGAACAATAGTGAATATAACTGATGAGCCAATTAAGGTGTCGGCTTATTAATTTTGATTAATTTAAAAATTGAAAAGTATGAGACAGTTTGTTAAAATAGTCTTGCTGGCGACTATAGTCGGCATAACGGGTTCTTCTGCATTCGCTCAGAAAAACACTTTTGACGGTAAAAAAATCAAAGAGACTAAGGAGTGGAAGGTGGAAGGCAAAAAGAAACGTCTTGACCATAAGACAACTTACAATGCAGACGGCAAAAAGGTAGAAGAGGTTGAATACACAAGTGTCGGAGACCAGAAAAGCCGTGTGACGTACGAATATAACCAGAATGGCAAGTGCATCAAAGAGACTCACTACGATGAGTTTGACAAACTTGAAAAGACTGTGGTTATCGAGTATCACGAAAACGGAAAGAAGAAATTGGAGAGCGTCTATGCACCAAACAACAAGCTGAAGAACACGAAAGAGTTCGAGTATATTCTTGAATAAAGGCGGAAAGGGGGGCTGAAGATGGAGACCATAATGAAAGAGATAGAAACAACTCTTGCCTCTTTTGAGCCTATATCGTTGTCGCAGATGAGCGGAATAAAGCTTATGAACCGCATCGATACAAAATATATGATTGATGTGAGGCTTTTGCCCAAACTCCTCGAAAAAGCGAAGGCGGATTATTTCGCTCAAGAGATTGACGGCAGCCGTATGGCTTATTACCGGACTCTCTATTTCGACACAGAGAATGCGGAGATGTTCACGATTCATCACAACGGTCGCCGGACAAGGCAGAAGTTGAGAATCCGCGAGTATGTGGAGTCTAATCAGCGTTTCCTTGAAATCAAAAACAAAAACAACAAGGGGCGCACGAAGAAAGTCCGGATTTCGGTTCCTGACGAGAATGTGCTTGTGCAAGACGAAGCGAGGTCTTTTATTGAGGAAAAACTGAATTATGGCATAGAGAGGCTGTCGCCGCGCCTGCGTAACTATTTTTACAGAGTTACTTTGGTGAACAAGGCCAAAACGGAGCGGCTGACCATCGATGTCAATATCAAATTCCGCAATTGCAAAACTGACCTGCAGAACACTTTCGAGCACCTCTGTATAGTGGAAGTGAAGCAAGATGGCAATATGCACTCTCCGTTTAAGGATTACCTGCAGTGCGAGCGTGTCAAGAGAAAGGGCATCAGCAAGTACTGCTTAGGTATGGTTTTGACGGACGACTCGTTGAAACGTAACAGGTTTAAACGTAAGATTAGTTATATAAAGAAAATGTTGAAAGTGGCTTGAACGGTTTGTTCTTGGTCATGTGTAATAATTTAAATTTTTTTGAAATGGAATTTTTAGAGGGAATGGAATTTTTAGGAATTCCGGTTATAAATACAAGGGCGGTTACAGAACTTCTGCTGATGTTCGCTCTTAATATATTGGTGACTGCAATTATTGTTGGCGGACTTTATTACAAGAAGTCTAAACGTCGCGATTATGTCTATACGTTCATGCTGATAAGCACCACAGTGTTTTTGCTGATGTTCGCGCTAGGCAAGACAAAGCTTGAGATGGGGCTTGCCTTGGGGATGTTCGCAATATTCGGAATTGTGCGATACAGAACGGACACAGTGCCTATCCGTGAAATGACTTACCTCTTTGTCATTATAGGTGTTTCTGTGCTTAACGGTCTGGACACGCGCGAAAGCCTTGTTCAGTCTCTTTTGACTAATTTCTTGTTTGTGCTGATGGTCTGGATCATGGAGTCTATGAAGTTCATGAACCGTACTGCTTGCAAACTTGTTGTTTATGAAAAGATAAAGTTGATTACTCCGGAGCATCGCGAAGAGATGCTGGAAGATATAAAGGCTAGAACGGGGCTTGATGTGGTGAAGATTGAAATCGGGCATATCGATTTCTTGAAAGACATTGCGTTTGTTAAGGTTTATTATAAGTCAGAATCGACAGAGGTCAACACTGTTGATAATATAACTAAAGTTTCTCAGTTTAATGGATAAAGTGAGATATATAAAAATTCTTGTGCTTTCGCTTGTCTCGTGCAGCTTGGCTGCGGGGGCGTCTGCCGACGAGCAGGACTTCGGGCTTAATGTGGGCGTTGCCGTCTCTAAAAAGTTTGGCAAACGCTTTGAGATTGGGCTGGAAGAGGAGATGCGCACAAAAGAAAACTCAAGGCAGCTGGACCGTCTGGCTACCGGGTTGGATGCATCGTTCCAGCTTGTGCCGAAAATCGTTAAGGTGGGGGTGGGTTACACCTTTATCGCCGATTATGACGAAATTGAAGGTTTCTCTTGGAGGCATAGGCTAGTCGGACAGGTTAGCGCGAAGCATAAGATTCATAGGTTGGAGATGTCTTTGCGCGGACGATATCAGCTGACTTATAAGGACGAGTCTGTAAAGAGTTTCAAATGGAATCCGAAAAGCTACTTGCGCGGCAAGTTTGAACTCTCTTATAAGTTGCCGAAGATACCGTTGACTCCGTTCGCTTCTGCCGAAGTGTTTTATCAGTTGAATAATTACAAAGGAAACACGATTGATAATGTAAGGTATGAGGCTGGCGGCGAATATAAGTTCAACAAGAAGAACTCTGTCAGTTTGTCTTTTAGGTATGACGACGAGATGAATGTGGCGGAACCGTTGGACGGATTTAAACTGTGTGCGGGTTATCAATACAAGTTTTGATATGTGAAGAGTTAAGCCGGCGAATGTGCAAATGTTCGCCGGTGATTTTTTTTGTTTATGAGGTTGTTGCGTAAAAAAATAGCTAAAGTTTTGTTGGCCGTCTTTTCGGGGGGCTTTCTGTTCTTTTTTGTCTTTCATTGTTTCTTCATGCCGGAAACTTTGTTTGACGATGCGGAGTCCTCTTTGCTGTTAGACAAGGACGGGAATCTTATGTGCGCGCGTATTGCGCCGGACGGGCAGTGGCGTTTCCCGGAAACGGACTCCCTTGACAAACGTTTTGTGTCTTGCCTGTTGAATTATGAAGACCGTCGTTTCTACTCGCATCTGGGCATTGATGTGTATTCAGTATTCAGAGCTTTGAAAAGAAATATGCAGAGTGAAACGGTAAAGGAGGGTGCCAGCACTTTGACAATGCAGCTTGCTCGTATGGCGCGCGGAAATCGTCCGCGCACGCTGTGGAACAAGATTGTGGAGGCTTTGTGGGCTGTCGATATAGAACTGACTCATTCAAAGGAGGAGATTCTGAAGCTTTATGTGTCGCACGCCCCTTTTGGCGGTAATACGGTCGGGGCGCAGACCGCCTCGTGGCGATATTTTAACAGAGACCTTTCGAGGCTTTCTTGGGCGGAGGCTGCTACGTTGGCGGTTTTGCCAAATTCTCCCGCACTGATTCATCCGGGACGGAACAGGTCGGCTCTAAAGCGCAAAAGGGACGTGCTGCTTGGCGTTTTGCGCAAGAGGGATGTGCTGACGGCGGAGGAGTATGAACTTGCCTTGCTCGAAGAGCTGCCAGAGAAGCCGTATCCATTGCCCAACGACGCGTCGCACTATTTCGACTTTTTGCGCAAGAATAGCCGGACGTCGGTTATGAAAAGTTCAATAGACTTGCGTTTGCAGCGTCTTGTGCAGCGCATGGTCAATGACTATTCTGCAAGGTACAGGCACTCTAATCACCTCGAAAACATGGCGCTTGTTGTGCTGGATGTAGAAACAGGACAGCCGGTTGCGTATGTGGGCAACACAACGGATACGCGGGCGGTAGCCTCGCAAGTGGATGTTGTTCAGAGCGAGAGGAGTCCGGGCAGCACCTTGAAGCCTTTTCTGTACGCTGCGATGATGAGCTGTGGCGAGATTACGCCTCGGCAGCTTATATCCGACACGCCTCTGACCATAAACGGCTTTACTCCGTCAAATTTCAACAAGGGCTTTAGCGGGGCTGTGCATGCGGACGAGGCTGTGATACAGTCTCTCAACGTGCCACTGGTGCGTATGCTTTCTTTGCATACTACAGGCCGGTTCATGGAAGACCTGAAGTGGCTTGGCATGTCAACGCTTCATTACTCGGAAGACCATTATGGAGCGTCTTTGGTGCTTGGCGGGGCGGAGGTGAAGCTTTGGGACCTTTGCCAGATGTATCGCAAACTGGCTCGCAAGTTGTATTATGATGAGCCGGACAATCCTTCTGACAGAATTTCGAAACCTGCTATTTGGTATATGTTCAAGGCAATGTCTAAACTGAACAGACCGGAGGAGGAGGCTCAGTGGACGCAGTTCAAGTCTATGAAGAATATCGCATGGAAAACCGGGACTAGCTGGGGCAGCAGGGACGCATGGTCGGTTGGTGTGACTTCTAAGTATGTGGTTGGCGTGTGGTGCGGCAATGCAACCGGGGAGGGCAGAGCTGGCGTGACTGGCGTGGGATTCGCCTCTCCGGTGATGTTTGACGTGTTCGCTTTGCTGGACGATTCGGATAAGTTTTATCAGCCTTCGAAAGGTTTGGAGTTGATGTCGGTTTGCAGGAGCAGCGGCTGTCTGGCTTCTTTGGATTGTGCTGTGGTTGATACTCTGTATCTGCCTGAAAAATCACGAGAGGCGGATATTTGCAACTATTGCAAGGTTGTGCATCTTTCGGAAGATGGTCGGTGGCAGGTCAATCTGTCGTGCGCGGAAAATTTGGGGATAAAGACGGAAAAACGTTTTGTGCTTCCTGCTGCTCAGGAGTATTTTTACAAAAAGTGCCATGCTGATTATCGTGCTCTGCCTCCGTTTCATCCGAATTGTGAAAGCATGTCGAATGAGTCTCTCGATTTTATTTATCCTGAGCATAATGCGGAAATTGTGATTCCGAGAGGTTTTGACGGTAAGTTTGAAGAGGTGGTTTTCAGTGCGGTTTCAAAAAGGGCGGACGCTACTCTTTTTTGGCATATGGACAACACTTATATAGGCTCGACAAAGGATGACCATAAGATAAGCCTAACTCCGGAGAAAGGCTCTCATGTGCTGTCTGTTGTGGATGAAATTGGCAACCGGAGGGCCGTGATGATACATCTGAAGTGATGCGTTAAAAGATAGTCCGCAACGAGACTGATTCGCTGCGGACTGAGAATATTATTCGATTATAAACTTGTTTTGTACGATAGTCGAGCTATTGCTTGTTGCGCTTGTGGTGGTTGTTGTTTTGTCGAAAGAGATAAGCCAGCCTGTCTTTTCGTCAAATACAACCGTCTCTTTGATTTGGATAGAAATTCTCTGCTCTTTAATCTGTTTTAGTTGTCGGTCAATTTGTTGAGCGAAAATAGAACGAAGGTCGTTTTTCCTCGACTCAGAAATCTCTTTAGAGCCTTCAAGGGTTACTGATTCAACCTGATTTTCTAATCTGAGAAGAGCGCCTTTCTTTGCTTCTTCAAAATAAGCCTCTTCAGTTAACTTAACCTCAGACTCAAATGTGACTTTGCCATTGGCTACAGAGACACGCATTTTTGTGTCGATTTCAGGAGCGGAAACCCCTAAATTATATTTTTTCTTACAAATTAGTTCTTTGTCTGTCTCAAACTTTTTATTCATGTACCAATAAATAAGCCCCCAAGTATATAGGTTTCTTTGCTCAAAATCCTCCTTGTTATTGCCTATTATAAATGTTTTATAAAATGGATGTTGTGAATCTGCGAACAGAGCCTCAAACTCTTCATAGTTTACTGAATGTCCTAGTTCTCCGTCTTTTGACAATGAAAACTTTAAAGGAGTTGTGCGAACCTTTTTTGCAAGTTCTGCTCCAAAAATGCTATTTGAGTCAGATTTTGTATAAACTGTGTCCAGAGTCATTATGCTTATTATGTACTTATCTGAGTCTGCCGATTGTACGCTGATTTTATTAGGCGTTTTCTTTGTGCTTACGACACGAGGAGTTGAGCCTGTTGTAGAGTCGGTGTGGCTTCGAATCAATTCCTCAGTGAGTTTTTTTGAATCGCCCTCTTTCCATCCTTGTGGTTTTAGTACAATTTCTGCGGCATTAGCAAAAGTGGCGAATGCAAGTGCCACAGCAAAAATGATTGTCTTTTTCATATATATATATCTTTTTGTTAGTTATTGCAAACATACAAAAAAAAACGATTGTAAATGTATATTAAAATAAAAACTAGTGTCTTTGAGGAAATTTTGTGATTTTGTGGCTTGTTGACGATTTGAAATACTCGTGAGAAAGCTTAATGCACATCGTAAGCCATGCAGCAAGTCTGATTTTCTTTGTATTGCATGTGTTTTTCATGTAAATTTTCTTGAGGCATAATGTTTCAAAAGATTTTTTTTCTGGCATATAGATTTATGAAAAAAGGAGGCTTGAGACCTCCTTTTTGCCCGAAACACAAAATTTAGTTTGCAACCACAGGACCGTTTCCGGCTGCGCAGCCGCATTTGTCTTCTGTTATGTCAGTCTTTGTGAATTTGACTCCCATTATAGGTCCAAACATGACAAGCTGGGCTATGTCTGCCTCGTTCTTCCACAGATAGTCCACAGACTTGCCTTTGCCTTTCAGCGACGAGTTTTTGAAATCCACCTTCCAGCAGCTGTAAAGAGGCTCTTGCCCAATCCCTTCTCGTGTCAATATGGTCACATCGGATGTGTTGTCTTTGTTTCTTTTAATATATGCCTCAGCATCGTCCTTAAGGAAAATCGATGCGAATCTGCCTTCGTCGTCCATAAATGTTGATTTCTCTACGAATCCGACCTTTCTTAGCAGTCTCTCTAAATCTTTAGTCGCTTCTTTAGGGAGAGTCAACGTTAGAAATTCAGTGGAATTAGATTTTCCGGCAAGAATGCTTGTTGCTTTTGAACTTAATTGTATATCTATATAAGTCGATTTGATATTGTCTGTAATGTTTTTGTTCATAATGCTGGCTGAACCATACAAATAAACTTCATCATCATCTTCCTCACTTTCAATTTTGTCGTTGTATAGATTAAAGCCAGTTTTGAACTCATATATGTTATCCTTGTTTTTAGGTGCGTAGATCTCATTTCTGGAGGCAGAGATTTCATCAGAAACAAGATAAGCGGAAAGTCTGTTTGATTTGTCAATATACTCAGGATATGTTATTATCTCAAGAATCAGAGTGGCGTTGTGTTCCGGACTTTTGTACCATGCTTGATACTTGTGTCCTAAAGTTTTATTGTTTTTCTGGAACATTTCCGTGTATCTGTCTTTTTTTGTGTCAAATTTGACGATCTTTTCTCCAATGACGGCATAGATGCAGTCTGGCTCCGGTTTTTCGCCAGAACAGAGTTCAATAGAGCCTAAATCAATGTCATTCTTATCAAGGTCGATTTTTTTAGTTATTTTCTTTCCTTGGCAATTAATATTGACTTTAGCTTTAGAGCCAGCCATGCTTATAGGAAGGTCTATGTCAAAATATCCATACGCAGAATATTGAGAGATGGTCTTTTTGTTCTTTCCCTTCCCTGATTCAATTGAAATGTTTGCTTTTGAGATTCCACAAGTGTTCTTCACGTAACCTCTTACTGAAATACCGGTCGGAACTATAATTTGAGGGATGTAAAGACTCCAGTAAATGTCTTTAGTTTTTTTGGACACTCTGTTAGATTCCACACCTAAGCCGTCGCTCGCGCTGACGTATGTTGTGATTTCCTTCACATCTGGGTTGAAATAGAATGAATAATAGCCAGAAGCTGACGTTTTTATTTTATATTCCTTGTTGTTGATAAGGGCTGTGACTGATACGCTTTTGTTACGTCTTTTATTGTCAGAATAGTGAACATACCCCCAGGTATAAATTGGTCGTGTTATCGCAAAATCATAACTTTTGTTCTCATCAATCTCCGAAGGGTTATTGAATTTGTACTCCATCTTCTCTGTTTTTTGGATTGTTAATTTTTCCACAAACAAGGTAAATGGATCATTGCCATTATGGTAGATGGTGTATTCTCCTAATCTGTTGGTTACTGTAGATGTTTTGTCTGTGCATACTCTTATGTCGCGAAGAGCAATTCCTTGCTTCTTGTCTGTGACTATACCATGAATGGTTGGCATATTAGGAAGTACAATATCTTGATAGAAAGTTGTTGTAGCCTCTAATCCGTCCACATTGTAAATTGGAATGTTTGGACAAATGGCATAGTCAGAAGGCTTTACAGTGACAAAGACCGGAGTGTTTTGAGGGACGTACGCGCAGTAATTGCCGTTTTTATCCGTACGTGCGCTTGTTTGGGAAATTGTGACCAACACGTTAGGCAATGGAGTGCCATTCTTATTTGTCACTTGTCCGCAGATAGTGGCTCTCATCAACGGATAGTCAAGATTGTGCCATGAGAAATGTTTTATTTTCCCTGAGTAGGTGTCGCCATTTTTTGTGGCGATGCCTTCCTCTACCCAAGTGCCTTTCTCCTCGTCGAAATACCATAGCGGAATTTCATTATGCTTCTGTTCTTCTGTGAATCCGTCCGGAGTCGGGAATGTCAAAGTGCTTTCTGCGCCGTCCTTCAACTGCAGTTTTTGGTTGAGGGAGTCTTTCATAGTGATTTCCACCATTCCGTACGACAGGAGAATCACGCTCTTTCCATCAGAAGTCACTCCGCTCATGTCTCCGCCCGGCATCTCTTTTGTGAAGTTTTCCGAGTTCGGGTTCAAATAGTAAGCGCTGGCAAATACGGTGCCATTGAAAGGCCTTCCGTCGTTCTCATAGACCAAAGCATTGGCAGGAATGGCAATCTCCATTTTCCCGATTTTGATTGTTGTGCCATTGCAGTTTTGAAAAGTAGAGACATCTGTCACTCCCTCTTTGATGTCTTGAGGCATTAATATTGCGTCAACCCTTGCCTCTCCCTCTTCGATGTTCGCGGTGCGGATTGCAGAGAAGTAGTTATTGTCTTCAAATTTGATAACGCATCTTCCGTTTACGGCACGGCACCTTTCGAAGGAGTAAACGCCACCTTCGTTTGATACGGCAGTGTCTTTTCCGCTTGTCACCAACACATTAGCCAATGCGTTTCCGTCCGCATCATATACAAAACCATAGACATGGCTGTTAGAAACAGAGTCGGTGAAAACATAATCTTCGCAGTTGCTCAAATTTTCCTTTGGCTTGTTGCAACTTATGAACATCGCCGAGCATGCGGCAATCGTCCCCAATATCCAAGATTTAATATTTGTCATAATTTTTATTTTAATTGTTATTCATTTTAAAAACCAAATGTCGATTTCAAATCGTTGAGTTTCTTGTTGAGATTTTTTTCTCTTTCTTTTGCAGACTTTTTTTCCTTCAGCTCTTCTGCAGAAATAACTTGTCTCCCAAACGGATCTTTGCCAGAACTGTCGAGCAAGCTCTCTATATTTGTTATTGGTTTTCCGTCTGTCGTGAAATATAGATACTTGTCATCTGTCTTTCCCCTATAGATAGAATTGTTTATGGCAAACTCTTGATAAACATACCTTTTCTGTGTGTAAGGGTTCCAGCATTGATATTCGTAAGGAGGGAGCATTCCTATGTCTTTGTTAGTTTTCTCGAATTTTTTGCGGATCCTAATTGTGACATAGGGGGCGTTCTCGCTATTAAAGGTGAACAATCTTCCTGTGCCGGAAGTAGGCCATTCCCTCGCCTTATCGGCTTTGTCTTTTGCAGACAGCCAATTATCGATGATATTCTTGCCAACGGTATAAAAGATTTGCTTGTTTATGCCGTTTGTCTGGACGCCTGCACTTGAATGAGAAATGTATATTTCCGGTAAATTCTCAGTGTTTTCAAATGTTTTGTCAAAGACAATAGGAGTTTTTCTTTCGTATCTGATGATGTTCAGACCTGTTATGAGTACTTTTGCATTCACTCCTTCGAACAGATTGGTGCCCATTCTTCTCGCAGGCTGAACGATAAACATGCCGTTAGTGATAGTCATGTTGCGAAAAGCCTCATCGCCGATGAATTTTAAATCGTAGGGTATAGAGAGGTCTTTTAATACAACTCCCTCGAATGCTTTTTCACCAATTCCCAAAACATAGTATGTCGCAGTATCTTCTTCGCTCTTGCTGTACGATGATGGGAATGTCACTTTTACAGGAACTTTTACAACGGTGTCAGAAACAGTAACCCCGCTCACATATACTTCACCTCTAATTTCGGATTTTTTTTTCATCTCGCCTGTAGCTGGGTCAGCAACGTCGTGCCATATGATGTATTCAGAAGCTATGGTGTATTTCAAGCCATCCTTTTCAAAAGTCACACCTCTTTGGTCTGCAAAAGAAATGACGCAGAAGGCGAGTGTTATCAATAATATTGTAATCCTTTTCATTTTCTTATTTTTTTGCCATTCAACTTATATTTAATCTCGCCTTCCTCGCCGACAAACTTTACGAACCATCCCTCTTTACGTGTCGCGTCAGCCGTAGGTATGAAGTCCTGATAGTATTTTGTGACTCTTCGCTTTTTGTCCATGACAGTGTATTTAGGGAGACGGTAATATTTTAGAGTGAGATTGCCCCAAGGGTATCCAAGTTTTTTTACATTTGAGACGCCTGCGGTGATTGTCAGACCTCTTTTCTTTTTTCTTGGAGTGGTTGAGTATGTTCTCTTGCTCAAAGAAGCGTTTTTAGCTAAGCGAGCGTTTTTTGTAAACGCCTTGTCGTTCCTGAATGCTTTGTTTATCCAGTTTGTGTAATTGCGTCCGTTTGCACTATAACAATCGTTGTATATTGGATTGCTTTTGACGTGGCCAAGCATTCTGGTGTTGACTTTAATTAATCCTTTGGGGCTGCTGGTGGTAAATGTAGAATCCTCCCTCATTTTACGAAAAGAATCGCCCCAAGAGACTTGTCTTGTTATGTCTAAAATCAAGTCTGCGTCAAGTTCGTCGAACACAGCCATTCCGAGATTTGAAATGTTGTGAATGACCAAAGCCCCGCTGCCCATCTTTAGTTTGGCAAAGCAGCCGTTCCCAGCGAAACTGAGGTCGGGCAACCAAATTCTGTCGTGCTCATGTTCATAGAAGAGGCTGTCGGTAAGACCTATGACTTTGAATCTGCCCACCTCAGGAGGTATGACAACATCTTTCAAACCCTTGTCCACCTTCACCACCATCAGTTCGCCTGCCTGATAGAATTTGTCAGGACCTTTAATAGTGTCGGGAGACTCTTTTGGGTGAACCACCAGATACGTGACCAGAACCTTGTACGAGATGCCGTTTTCTTCAATGATGTCGCCCGTCGAGTACTCCTGCGCGAACAGGTTAATCGACAGTAAGACGAAAGCTATGATAATGTAAAATTTGCGAACCATTAAGTCTTTAAATTTAATATCCTACTCTATAATTTACCCCTTTGGATTCCAAAAGTTTATTTTGTGCTGCGATATATTTTCTAATCACACGTTTTGCAAAAGTTATTAATCTTCATAATTTTTTTAATTAGATGTATTTGCATTAGACAAGTAGCCTGAACCTCGTTGGGGCTGTGGCTAACGCGTATCAATTTTACAAATATAATACAAAATTACGCGCAAAAACAAATTTTTGCAAATGAAATTTTTAAATAGGGGGGGTAAAATGCTGATAATCAGATGTATAGATAGGAGTTTGCAGGTTGGTTCCGATAAAAACTGGACGAGATAAATTAAAAGGCAAGAACCAAAGAAAAACAAGACCGTGTCACGAATTTTATAATGACACGGTCTCATTTTATGTTAAGTTTTCAAATCTTACTTCTTCAGAGCGGCGATGTTGGCTTGCAGAGTTGCGATTTTGCTTTCTGCGTCAGCTTTCTTCTTGCGTTCGTTCTCAACAACTTCAGGCTTTGCGTTAGCCACAAACTTTTCGTTGCCCAGTTTCTTTTCTACAGAAACCAAGAAGCCTTGCAAGTATTTGATTTCGCTCTCCATCTTAGAGATTTCCTCTTCCGCATTGATGTTGTTTCCGAGCGGAATAGATATTTCTGTAGTTCCTACCATGAATGTCACGGACGCTCCATCTATAGATTCAGGCGCTTCCGCAATCTTGCTGATGTTGGCAAGTTTCTCAATGATGCAGTTGTTGGCTGCGTCCAGAGAGCCTTTGTAGAACATTTCGAACGCTTCTCGCGGACTGATGCCTTTTTCGGCCCTGATGTTTCTGATTCCGGCAATAATCTCTTTAGTTACCTCCATCTTGTCGAGCGTGCAGCTGCAATATTTTTCAGTAGCAGGAAGCAGGCTGACCATGATGCTGTCCATTGCGTCTCTCTCTTTTATAGCCTGATAAAGCTCTTCTGTGATGAACGGCATGAAAGGATGGAGCAATTTCAGCAAGTTTTCGAAGAACGAAAGTGTAGTTTCGTAAGTCGCCTTGTCGATAGGCTGCTGATAAGCCGGCTTCACCATTTCAAGGTACCAAGAAGAGAACTCGTCCCAGAAGAGTTTGTAAACAGTCATCAGAGCCTCGCTGATTCTGTACTTGTCGAAGCAGTCGTTAACCTCGATGATAGCTCTGTTCAGCTGTTCAGCGAACCATGCAGTCGCAACTTTAGCAGATTCCGGCTGAGCCAAAGATTCGCTAACCTCCCAACCTTTCACAAGGCGGAAAGCGTTCCATATCTTATTGTTGAAGTTACGACCCTGTTCGCACAAAGCCTCGTCGAACAAAATGTCGTTTCCAGCAGGAGCAGAAAGCATCATACCCATGCGCACGCCGTCAGCGCCGAACTTGTCGATGAGGTCAAGCGGGTCAGGCGAGTTACCTAAAGACTTAGACATCTTGCGTCCGATCTTGTCGCGCACAATACCTGTGAAGTACACGTTCTTGAACGGCATCTTGCCTTCGTACTCGTATCCGGCCATAATCATTCTGGCAACCCAGAAGAAGATGATGTCCGGGCCAGTCACAAGGTCCGCAGTAGGGTAGTAGTACTTGATTTCCTCGTTGCCCGGGTTGTTGATTCCGTCGAACAAAGAGATAGGCCACAACCAAGAAGAGAACCAAGTGTCGAGGCAGTCTTCGTCCTGACGCAGGTCTGCCGTTGTCAAATTTGCGTTGCCAGTCTTTTCCTTAGCCAAAGCTAAAGCTTTCTCTTCCGTTTCGGCAACAACGTATCCGCCTTCAGGCAAGAAGTAAGCCGGGATTCTGTGTCCCCACCACAACTGACGGCTGATGCACCAGTCCTTGATGTTCTCCATCCAGTGGCGGTAAGTGTTTTTGTATTTAGAAGGATAGAACTTGATGTCGTCTTTCATCACAGGCTCAAGCGCGATTTTTGCGAGATGTTCCATTTTAAGGAACCACTGCATAGAAAGTTTCGGCTCGATAACGACGTTAGTTCTTTCAGAGTGTCCCACCTTGTTAGTATAAGCTTCTGTCTTTTCCAGCAAGCCGGCAGCTTCGAGGTCTTTTTCGATCTGTTTGCGCACGTCAAATCTGTCCATTCCGTCGTACATTCCGGCAGCCTCGCTTATAGTTCCGTTGTCGTTAAATATGTCGATAGTCTGCAGGTTGTACTTTTCGCCCAGCATATAGTCGTTTACATCATGAGCCGGAGTTACCTTCAGGCAACCAGTACCAAACTCAACGTCAACATAATCATCTTCGATTACAGGGATGACGCGTCCGACAAGCGGCACGATTACTTTTTTGCCTTTAAGATGCTGGTTCTTAGGGTCGTTAGGGTTTATGCACATTGCAGTGTCGCCCATGATTGTTTCCGGACGAGTAGTAGCAACCACAGCATAGCCGTCTTCTCCCTCAATCATGTATCTGAGGTAGTACAATTTGCCGTGTTCTTCCTTATATATAACCTCTTCGTCAGAAAGTGCGGTGAGAGCTTTCGGGTCCCAGTTCACCATACGCACTCCGCGGTAAATCAGGCCTTTCTGATAAAGGTCGCAAAACACCTTTATTACGCTTTCGCTGCGCACGTCGTCCATCGTGAATCCGGTTCTGTCCCAGTCGCATGACGCGCCCAGCTTTTTGAGCTGTTCAAGGATGATTCCGCCGTGCTTGTGTGTCCATTCCCACGCATGGCCCAAGAACTCGTCGCGAGTAAGGTCAGTTTTTTTGATGCCTTCGGATGCAAGTTTGTTCACAACTTTTGCCTCAGTTGCGATAGAAGCGTGGTCCGTTCCTGGCACCCAGCAAGCGTTTTTCCCTAACATTCTTGCGCGGCGGACGAGAATGTCCTGAATCGTGTTGTTCAGCATGTGGCCCATGTGCAGCACACCGGTCACATTTGGAGGCGGAATTACGACAGTGTACGGTTCTCGCCCGTCAATTTTTGATTTGAAAAAACCTTTGTCTAACCAATACTGGTACCATTTAGACTCAACGTCAGATGGATTGTATTTGCTTGCTAGTTCCATTTTTATATTTTTTATGTTTTTTTATTCTGCTAAATATATATTGCACAATTCTGCAAATTTAGCAAAAATATTGTTATGAAGAGGTTTGTAGAGGCGATAAATAGATAATTAATTTAAAATTTGGCGATTTTGTAAATTACAGATAATATTAATTAAATTATAATTTGAAAAATTGAACTAAAATATAGTGAAAAAAATAGTGCGAAAAGTTTTGTAGTTTAAGTATTTTGCCTAACTTTGCGTCGTGAAGTTTTGTTGTATTACGTTTTCAAAATGGCAAGACGGTCACGGTAAAAAGGGTTGCGGCTTAGAGACAAGATGTGAGTGCCGGTAATCCAGAGTGTTAAAAAAAACTATCGTTTTATGAAGGTGGAATTTTTTTTGTTAGTTGTGTTTACGGCTTTTGTTATGTTTAACGTTGTTGTGTTTTTGTTTTTCAGGTTTTTTGTGAAAAACGAGCCTTCCGTTTCTAAAAATGACAGACGTAAAAAGAGGGAGGCGGAGCCAGTGCAAGCTTCAGGCCGGCAGGCTGAAGAACTCGATGTTCCTGTTTCTCCTTAGTGCAATTCCCGCGAGGCTGCTTCTGCAAATTAGGTCGAGCCGATTTAGAAAAATATTTTGTTTAGATTGGTCATGTCTTTGAGAAGATGTGATGCGGACTTCGTGACTGAGTAAGTCTTAGTGTAAATAGACGGGATGTGCTCAAAAGTGTCCGTGACAAATTTCAGAATATGTAAACTGCGGGACGTGATTTGTAGATATTGCCTTATGTGTTTGGGTGGCAAATGAGCTTATGTGCTGCTTTGTGGCAGTCGGAATATGATTTGTTTTTAAATAAAAATTTATGAAAAAAAATGTCTTTAAAAGAGGGTTGACGACTGTGATTTCAGTTGCGTTTTCATCAGGTTTGATGTTTGCCCAGTCTTCAACGTCAAGCCGGACAGCGGCTTTAACCGGAGCTACAAATGAGGTGAAGAGCTATTTTGCTGTGGCTTGTGATTTGTTTTATGTTGTTTGTGCCATAATGGCTTTGGTCGGCGCTTTCAAGGTTTATTCTAAATGGTCGTCTGGCGATCCGGACACGACAAAGACCGCAGGCAGCTGGATTGGCTCGTTGGTCTTTGCTGTGGTTGTCATCACTTTGGTTAAAAGTTTTTTCAACGTGTGATTATTTAGGAGGGTGCTTCTTTTTAAGGAGCATCTTCAGAGGAGGTTTCTATGGATTACGTTGTGAATAAGGGAGTTGGGCGTCCGCTTGATTTCTACGGCTTGAAAGAGCAGTTTATCTTATATTTTGCGGCGGGCATAGTTGTGGCTGTGGCAATCTATTTTGTGCTGGCTTTTATTAGCCAGTTTATAGCAGTGACGGTGGCTGCGCTTGTGGCTGTGGCGGACTATTTTTTGTGCTATTATCTGAATGCAAAGTACGGTGTGTGCGGCATGTCTAAGAGTTTTGCCATGCGGTCTTGTCCGGAACGGATTATGATAAGGCGAGTCAGAAACTTAATGTCGGTAGGTCAGGTATGAATTTCAATGTGAGATCTGGTGATATAAGAAAATGCTTTCCGCTGCTGGCTTACGAGAATGGAGCTTTGATTTCCAAGTCGGGAGATGTGACTCGCGTTTTTGAACTGGAGCTGAGTCCTGTCTTTACAAATTCAGATTCGGAACTTGATGCGTTGCATTCTGTATGGTGCCGGGCTGCGCGAGTTCTTCCAAATTACTCCATTGTGCATAAGCAGGATGTGTTCTTTGAGGATGTCTGCTGCGACGAACCTAAATGGGAGGGCTTTTTGCAAAAGGCGAGTTCGGAGCATTTTTGTGGAAGGCGATGTCTGAGGCATCGGTGCTATTTGTATGTGACACTTAGTGTGAAAAGCGGTTTTCGAAAAACATCTTCAATGAATGCAATTCTGAAGAACCGTTTTGTGCCGGCAGAAGCAACGGACAAGTCGAGGCTAGATGATTTTAACGACTCGGTGAATCAGTTTGTGTCTATATTGAAGTCGGGCGGATTAGGTTGCCGGGAGTTGGAACTTGACGAGGTTGTTGGGGCTGAGAATGGCAGATTTGGGCTTATAGAGAAATATCTTTCGCTGAATTTCACAGGCAGGGACGAGGTTTTGGCAGATTTGCATGTGGAAGAGAAGGATTTGATGATTGGCGACAAGTATGTCTCTTGTTTTTCTATTGGCGAACTTACAGATTTGCCGAATGTCCTCAGTTCTAGTTGCCGCAACGAAAGCTATTCGACAGACGTGTCTGTGTTGTCTAATTGCATGGCCTTTCCGGTAGCGCTAAAACTGCCTTTTGACCATATTTACAATCAGTTTATATTCATAGGAGATTCTGCGGAAACATTGAACGAGTTGGAGAGACAAGGCAAGCGAATGGAGTCTTTGTCTGCCGTTTCAAGAGAGAATCTTGTGAACAAAATGTTCAACGACGAGTATTTGAACGAAGCTCAAGTGCGGAAAGAGCGGAGTGTCCATTGTGCGTTTAACGTAATGCTATGGGACGAAAGTTATGTGTCGTTGCTTCAAAAAAACTCGGTGGTAGGAGGTAGCCTTTCCGCGATGGATTGTAATGTTTCGAAAACGGAGGTCATTGTTCCGCACCTCTTTTGGGCCGCAATTCCGGGAGCGGCGTCAAATTATCCAGACGAGATGAGGTTTTTGTCGTTTATATCGCAAGGAGTCTGTCTTTTCAATATGGAGACGAACTATTCGGACATAACAGGCGAGAAGAGTCAAGGTCTGAAGCTGACAGACCGTCTGTCTGGCATTCCGGTTAGGGTTGACGTGTCGGACGAGCCGGTGAAGCGAGGTTGGGCTTCTGCAAAGAACAAGTTCATTTTGGGGCCTTCGGGGTCGGGCAAGTCTTTCTTTACAAATGTCATGGTTTCTCAGAAATATGATCAGGGAGAACATCTTGTGATTGTTGATGTCGGAGACTCTTACCAAGGTCTGTGCAGGCTGATTAACGAACGGACAGGTGGAGCTGACGGTATTTATTACACGTACAAAGAGGACGAGCCAATCTCTTTCAATCCTTTTTTCGTGGAGGATTATGTTTACACAGAAGAGAAGATGGTGCAGCTGCTTTCTTTGATCTGTGTCTTGTGGAAGAATGAGCATGAGGATATTTCAAAGTCGGAAGAGACTCAGATTGAAATCGCACTGAATTTGTATGTTAAGCATTTATGCGAAAACAGAGGCGAGTTTCCGTCGTTCAACGGATTTTATGATTTCATGAGGACTTGTTTCAAAGACAGGGTTTCGCAAGAGGGAATAAGGATTGAGAACTTCGATTTGGAGAATCTTTTGCAGGTCTTGTCGCCGTATTACAAGGGAGGCAAGTACGATTATCTTCTAAACAGCGAGGCTAATTTGGACCTTCTTCATAAACGGTTTATCGTTTTTGAATTAGATAACATAAAAGATCATAAAGTTCTCTTTCCAATAGTCACAATTGTGCTGATGGACACGTTCATCACAAAAATGCGCAGGCTTGCCCCTCATGAACGTAAAGTGATTCTCATAGAGGAGGCTTGGAAGGCAATCTCTAAGTCGGGGACCGCAGAGTTTATCAAATATCTCTACAAAACGGTGAGAAAGCATAATGGAGAGGTGGCGGTGGTGACGCAAGAGGTCGGAGACATAATTGGCAACGAGATTGTGAAGGATGCGATTATAAATAATGCAGACGAGAAAATACTTCTGGACCAGTCTAAATTTATGAATCGATTTGTATAAATTCAGGAGACTTTGGCATTGTCAGAGAAGGAGAAGGCTTTGGTGCTGTCTATAAACAGAAATCTGAATATCGAGAATAGAGGCAGGTACAAGGAGGTGTTCATCTCTTTTAACTCAGCATTCTCTTCCGTTTACGGTGTGGAGGTCTCGCCAGCTGAATACTTGGCTTTTTCTACAACAAAGGAGGAAAAGGGCATCGTTATGGCCTATGCGGACGAACTTGGCTCTATGCAGAAAGGTATCGAAAAGTATATAGAAGTTCATTATAAAAAAACAGGAAACTTATGAAAAATATTGTTTTATTGGCACTGCTTTTGTGCGGTGCGTCTCCTCTGTATTCGCAGGGAGCTATGGTGGTGACAGACCCGACGTCGTTCGCTCAGCGCGCGATGAATTTCGTGGATCAGATGGCAGAGGCTGTGGAGGAAAAGTATGTGATGTATGAGCAAATAGAGCAAATGGTCATGCAGGCGGAGGATTTTAAGAAAAATGCAGAGAAGTTTAAGACCGCCATGAATTGGGTGAAACGAGCAAAGGACTTTGTTGTGATTGTTCAGGCCGCAGAGGATATGGCGAACGACCTTAACGAATTTCGCAACCAACTGACACAGACAGACTGGCTTAACGAGGGCGAACGGCTGTCTCTTTATTTAAAAGGGTTCGGCATCTATTCTGATGCGATGGACTTGATAGAGGAGGCGAAGCTGTATGTGTCTGATTTTAAGTCGGAAGACGATGCGGGGCTTTCTTCTGCGGAGAGGTTGGATTTGCTTAACCGAATACGTTCTCAGATGGCGGCGTGCAAAACTAAAATGCAGCTGGTGAAGGGTGATGCTCAGGATGTGATAGACAGAAAGAAGGAGATGTGTGAGCCTTATCTGAATATTTACAGTATGGGGGCGAGAAACCAAAGCGGACCGTATTTGTCAACGAACCAGATGATTTCAAACTTCTTAAAATAAGCGCGTATGTTTTTTGATGTGGAGCCAATAAATCTGAAGGTCTTTTCAGACAATTTGCAGGGCATATACGAGGCTAGCAAGACTGATATAGGCGATGTCTCTGTGATAGCCTCGTCTTTGTGCGCGATATTCGCATTGTTTTACATAGGTAACATGATATGGAAAAGCTGGTGTCAGGGGAAGCCGATTGATTTTTACGCAACACTGAGGCCGTTTTGCATAGGACTTGTGATTATGAACTTTTCTGTGTTTGTGAGCTTTATAGACGCAGTCATGAATATTGTCAACTTGCCTACAGAGCAGATGTTGCAGAGCAAACAGAACTCTTGCGACAGTCAGATGAAGGAGGTCTTTTTTAGCATAAAGCTTTCGGACGATAAAGGAGGAAAGGCTGGAATGCAGTCTGCAGAAGACGAGGGACTGGCGAGCTACATGGGCAACTTGTTTAAGTCAAGCGCTGACTTTATGGTCGGTTTCTTTGCTGATTTGAAAAATAAATGCGAGGCAGGTCTTTCTTCCTTTTTCATATCAGTTCTGACTATGGCCGGGACAATTTGCGGAGCGGGGGTGCTGGCAATCGGAAACTTCACGAAGATGATATTGTTCTACATAGGTCCTTTTGCTTTTGCTTTGTCTTTGATACCAAGCTTTTCAAACTCTCTGTCTAATTGGGTGAGCAAGTATGTTACGGCAAGTCTCTATCTGCCTTGTGTGAATCTGGTGACGTATGCGATAATGTCCTTGTTCTCGCAATATCTGGGTGCAATGACGGCTGGAACGGACGAGATTGCGGCACCTCAGAGCAGCTCTATGCTCGTGTTTCTTTCTTTGGCGGCGGCGTTTGGGTATATGAGCATTCCGTCCATTGCTGGGTATGTTGTTGGGGCTATGACTTATAGTAGCGGTACGTTGACGGGGGCCGGCGGCTCTAATGTGTCTATGGCTTTGACAAAGTCAAGCAATATGATGGGCAATATGATGGATGTGAGCGGAGCTGCGCTGAAAGGCGCGAAGGGCGCGTTTGGCTCTGTGCAAAAGACATTTGGAGGACGATGAGAAGTTTGATTAATATACAGAGCGCTTTTTCTCATGTCAGGACATTTATGATTTTGACGTTGGGCTCGCAGTTTCTTGTGCTTTGTTTCGCCTTTTTCTGCTCGTGGCAGTTTAAAGAAGAGCAGAAAAGGAAAATTTATGCGTTGCAGGGAGAGGAGCCGTTGAACTTCATCTTTAATCAAAGCACAACTGACAACAGAATGGCGGAGGCGAAGGCTAATGTGGAGCGTTTCCATGAGTTGTTTTTCAATCTTTATCCGGACAAGAGCATAATCGGACATAAGGTGCAGAAGGCGTTAGAAATGGCAGACATTTCGGCTTATGATTTGTATAAGAGCTTGATGGACAGTGGATTTTACCGGCAGCTTGAGGAGGCTAAAATATACTGCCTGTATAAGTGTGACAGTGTTTGTGTTGATGTGTCAAAGTATCCTTACAAGGCTGTCATGTACGGGAAAATGGAGATTGAAAGAACATCTGGCTCTACGTTCAGAAATCTGGTGACGCAGTGCAATATACGTAATTGCGCACGGTCAGAGGCAACTCCTCATGGCTTTATGATAGAGAATTTGGAAATTATAGACAACGGAGATCTGTTAATTGATAAATTGTACTGACAATGGATGTGTTGAAAATTTTTGCGAATGTGAAGATGGTGTTTGTTGTGACAACGGTGATTGCCACCGCGATTTCATTGCTTTGCGTGAAATTGGCTTTTGTTTTTGCGGAGGAAGAGAGGAATTTTGTATATGTGGCTGGCTCTCAGAACACTCTGTTGCTTGCATTGGCCAATGATGTGCAGACGAACAGAAAAGCGGAGGCGGAAATGCAGGTTAGGCGTTTTCATGAGTTGTTTTTTATACTTTCGCCTGATGCGGATTTTATGAAAAGACAGATGGAAAAGGCTCTGTATGTTTCGGACAATACAGTTAAGAATCAATATGGCTTGCTTTCTGAAAAGGGGTACTTTAATTCTATGATCGCAAACGGTGTGTCGTCAGAGTTTCAGTGCGACAGCGTCTGTTTGTCTGAGGGTAATGACTGTGAGTTTTATGCAACGATGTACGGGAAAACATCGTTGGTGTACGGAGACAAAGTGATTTTCAGAAATCTGAAAACAACGTGCGGGCTGGTTTCGTGCGATAGGGATGTGTGTAATCCTAACGGTTTTAAAATTGTAAATTGGAAAATCGAGGATGATAGTTTGTTGGGTATTGTAAAAAGGTGAATTTATGGATAGTCAGAATTTTAAAACATATTATGAAAGTAAAAAAACAGAAGTGGGAAAAAGAGCAGAGGAAAAGTTGAACTCTCTTCCTGTAGAAAGACGCAAGTTTTATTTTAAGCTGATTTTTGTGGCGCTGTTGCTTGCTGTTTTGCTTAAATTGATTTTTGCATTGGCTGATTTTGATGAGAGCGGGGCTGGGACGGATAGGACGGTCCCGGAAAAAACTGTTCCGGCAGATTCTCTGGATATTATGAAAATTGATTTGACTGTGCCTCAAAAAGAGGTTCCTGAACGGATAGAGAAAGGTTTGAAGGAGCTTCTGAAGGTTGAGGCTGAAAAAGATAGTTTGGCGTATGAGAAGTAATTTGAAAATAGGTAAACAGCAGATGCTTTTGCATGTTGGCAGTGTTTTTGTGTCGTTAACGGCGATTGCTATATTTTTCATATTGGATTTAGGTGATACGGAAGAAAAACATGAAGTTGCTGTATCGGAAGGTTTTAATATGAATATCCCGGAACCTGAAAACAATAGTTTTGAAAATAGCAAGTTGAAGGCTATTATTTCAGAACAGAACAGACTGGAAGAGGAGCGTAGCAGACGTAAGATGCAAAATAATTCGTTTGATCTGCTCGGGTCTATTGCAGCCGGGGAAAGAGACAATGGCGACGTTTCGGCGGATGTAAATGAGACGGGTGTGCGTCAAAAGAAGTCGTTGGCTGATTTTGAAGATGTGGAAGCTCCAAAAACATCTTCTTCGGATGTGGTCGTTGCAGAACGGACTAAGGTGAAAAAAGTAGAGAAAAGTCAGAGCCGAGCTGAGCGTTTGGAGAAACTTAGGCAAAGAAAGGCGGAAGAGATAGAGCGTAAAAAGGCATCTATATTGGAGCGTTATGGTGTTCCGGCAGAGAATGAAGCGAGCAAATCCAATGACGCGGCTGCGGTTCCGAATGAGCAGGTAGTTCCTGAAGTTATAGCTCAAACTAATAAAAAGAATGGTTTTAAATCTTTAGGCGAAAAGGGAGGTAGTTTGGAGGCTGGCAGTATTCGGGCTGTTGTGCATGGAGAACAGAAGAACATAACATCGTCGTCACAGGTGAAACTGCGGATTCTGGATCAGATAGAGGTGGCAGGCTCTGTAATTCCTCCGAACACGATGATAATAGGCAAGGCCTCATTTTCTGAAAATAGAGTGTTTGTTACGATTGAGAACATTGCATACAAGGACAATGTGTATCCTTTTAAAGGCTGCATTTATGACAGAGATGGTTTTAAGGGTATTTATATACCGGACAATCTTGTGAATGATGCAGGCAAGGAAGGAGGTGAAAGAACTGTCAGAGGCGTGGAGGTTAATACAGGCGGACTGCGTGGTCTCTTGGACAAAAGTGCAAATGCGCTTGTGGATGCGACAAAAAGCGTGGTGGGCGGAGCTATCAAGGAAACTAAAGTTACGCTCCCGGCCAATTATAAACTAATTATAAAAATGACAAAGTGATGGCTCGTGTCTGTCTTTTTTTATTGCTGAGTTTATTGTGCTTCAAGACTTCTTCTGCTCAAAATGTTGTTAAGGTGAAGGAGATTCCGTTGGAGGTGTCGGATGTCAAGTGGGTTTATCTGAAGTTCGCTGCTGCTGTCAGTTATGCAGATATGGGTACCGATGAGATAACGGTGGAGGTGACTAACGTGAACTCAGTGGTGCGCGTGAAAAGCGAGGTCTCCGTATTTGATGAGACTAGTATTACTATAATAACAACCGACGGAAAGGTTTATACTTTCTCTTTGTCTTATAACCAGAACCCTAGGTTTATAGCGGCCAATGTAATTGACCAGGACATTGCAGACAAGGATATAATTTTGCCGTTGGAAATAGAGTTGTCTCACAAAAGAACGTCTCATATTATTTTGCCAAGTAAGATTCTGGATGTGAAGGCGGGGTGTGACAGTATCATTGCAGAGCAGGTGGAGAATATCGAAAATATTGTGAAATGCAAGTCGCTTTCCGTCGGATTCGATTTTTTTGGAGAGACTAATTTGCTTGTGATAACGGAGGATAAGCAGATCTATCCTTTTATAGTGAAGTATTCGGAAAATCCTGAAAACTTGAATTTTACAGTGTCAGGAGGTGATGTGCCAGATGCGGTTTTCTCTTCAATTTCTGTTAACGAGATGGACATGAGGCGTCTTGGAGAGAAAGTTGTGAGCGAAGGCACTATGCTGAATCATGGGGTGATTGACAATAAAATGATTTTTTCGTTGCGGTCTATATTCGTAGAAGATGATGTTTTTATGTTTCACCTCTCTATTGTGAATAATTCGCATATAGACTATGAGGTTGATTTCTTGAAAAGTTATATAGTCAATAAAAAGACTGCAAAGGCTCAGGCGTATCAGATAGACGAAAAGGTTCCGCTTTTTATCTACGAGGATGGTTCGGAGATTGATGTGGTTGCTGCAAAGCGGGAAAAGTCTGTTGTGCTTTTTTTCAAACGTTTCACCATACCGGACAAGCACAGCCTTTACTTTGAGATTTTTGAAAAAAACGGAGGTCGGCATCTTAAATTTACAGTTCCTAATAAAGAACTGTTAAAAGCGAGGCGTCTGAAAGACGGATAGGTGAAATGTGATGTGTGGTTAATTGGTTGAGCCTCAGGTGTATATAATATGTCGCTTTTGTTGTGAAGGTTAAAATCGAGGAACTTATTTTATTAAAAATAAAAGTTGCTTTTGAGACTTGGTTTTATGCTGAATTTTTATACCTCTGCGCTCTTTCAAAACCTATAATTGTTTTGTTGATTAATTTAAATTTAAAAGTTTATATGTTTAATTTTAGAAGGTTGTTAAGCCTTATTATTGTTGCGTTTTTTGTCTCGGTATATTCGCAATCTGCCGAACTTACTCATGTGAAGGGTGTGCATGCCGTTGGTGTGCGGGGTGGTATCGGCACTAAAAGTGATTATGATGTGGGGTTGACCTACTCGTATTATTTTAATTCCAAAACAGCTTTGCTTTTGGAGGCTGATTATGAGCGGGCTAAGTTTGGCATGTCCGACTTTTCTGGAGTCGTGCTTGTTTCTCCCGGAGTTGTGTATTCTGTATGGAATCCGGCTGTTTGGTTCTATATGAATCTTTCCGTCGGAGCTTCTGTTGGTTACGACAATTGGCGTTGTGATATTGTGGACGAAGAGGTTAGCGGAATGGTTTACGGCGCTAATGTCGGTTATTCGTTGGAGTTCTTTCCGTCTAGCCGAATCTCTTGCTTGATAAAGGCGCAGCAATATATGCTGTTTGGCAATGACGACCAGTATCTGAAGCCTTTGTTTAGTGTTGGTGTGAGGTATAATTTTCATAAATAGTATATGTGTAAGATGAGAAAGTTTGAGTTGTTTAGGAAAGTCTTTGTGCTTTGTGGCGTGTTTTCCTGTTTCGTTTCTTGTGATACGCGCGATGATTATATATTGGAGCATTGTGACGAGCCTGTCATTACTCTTGTAAATCCGGAGAAGTGGGGTTCTGAGGAGATTTTTAACCAAAAGTATGTTGCGGTGGATCTGTGTTGGGGAGATTCTGTTGAACTTGACTTTAATTTTGAGGACAAGTACGGCATTTCTGGCGATTTTTCGTACGAGATTAATGGCACGCTAAACTCAACTGCGCTGTATGGATATTATACGGACGGGTCTGACGAATATGACGATGTTTTCAAATCTGTTGAATCTGTCGGAAATCATCTTTCTGTCGAAATGGACTCTGATAATAGGAAGATAATCATAAAGGAGAAGACCAAGTCTGCAGAGTATTTTTATGAGAAGCTCGCTCCTTATTGGACAATATCAGTTTCTAATCCGATAGATATGAGTTCTGGCGGCAGAGCTCTCGTTAGTGCTCGTATTACACTGAAGATAAAGAACAAGATAGGCAAGGAGGGCTTGTTTTATGTTTATTTGCAGGTTTGGGCAAATAGGGCGCCGACTCCAGACTTTGTTTTTGTTGCTGACTCGGACAATAATATGATAAAGGGTGTGAAGGCTGTTTGTGAGGATATTGACGGAGACGAAATCGTTGCCTACGAGTATAATTTTGACGGAGAAGTGTTCTCTCCTTTTACTGCTGAACGGTATGATTTTGTAAATAAAAGAACCGTGAATAATGTCAAGGCCGGAGATGCTGCGTATGGAGGGGTTTACCTGACGGCTACGGCATTGCCTTACGTTAAACACGTTTTTCAGGAAGAGGGCGAGCATGTCGTTCATGTGAGATGCAAGGACTCTTGGGGATTGTGGAGTGAGTGGTGTTCAAAAAAGATAAAAATTAGTAAATGAAAAATAACATGTATAGTTTTGTAAATAGATTTTTAATTCTGCTGGCTAGTGTATTTTGTTTTGCTGACGTTTGGGCAGATACTTGTGCAGATTCTAAAATAGGATGGGGGATTAAGCCAAGTTTGAAAGTTCTTGCGCATGGAAACTCTTTGTTTTCAGATATAAACGTGAAGGCGGATGATCGCATGTGCTTTTATTTGCCTACATATTCAATAAATCATGATGCTGGTCAGTACTTCAAATGGAGCATAGATCATGGAGGCTGTAATGGTCAAAGAATAAAAGACCGTGGAGTGACTTATGAATTAAGTTGTGGTGATATTGACTTGGGTAGATATTTCAATGTTAAGGAAGAAACTGACAATATAAAAGATGCAAGAAAATTCACATGGTTTTTAGGGAATTTGAAGGGAACAACATTCTCTGCGAAGGACTTGATGAATGCTGTAGGTGTGGATTTTAAGGATGGAAAGGCAACAATTAAAATAGACTTGAATGTTTCTGGTTATCAGATTAATAACAAGAAAAATACAAGAAGAGATTTGGATCAGGTCACAAGTTATGTGACTATCACTGTGCATGATTGCTCGGCTGGAAAGATAAAGCCGGACGAGGCTGTCACACCTAATATTTCAGAGGACAAGGGCGTTCCTGTCTATGGTATATATAATTCGGACGAGGGTGGTGTTTATCCTATTGTAAATGAGACAGACCCTAGTCTGTTTAATTTCTCAGACGAGTCTGTGTACTTTAAAGTGACAAACTCTGATGATAGAGTTGTGAACGACAACATTAAAAGCGATAGGAGCTTTTGCACTTATCCTAATTATAAGGATTTGTTGGGAAGTGGATTGAGTTTCAAAAGTGGAGAGAAACGTGTTGTTGAACGTGTGTATTACAACTCAAATTTTTCGTGCGGGAGTAATGTGCTGACTTTTCAGGCTGTCGATGTGTTGCATCTGGATGGGTTTGATGAGAACGAAGTGGAGCGGTTTGTTTGTCCTGCGGAGCAGGCTTTGCCAAATGTAGGTGATTTTAGCTGCACTTCGGAAAACGCTTTTAAAATAGAGGGCAAGTCTGTAGATTGGAGCCGTGTGTCTAATGTTTTTACGGAGGATGTTTACGGCGTGGTTTATGGTTGGGAGTACAAAACGTCGGTTGACAGAAATTGGCGGCCGGTTGCCGATTTCGGTGCGGAAAATGTGAAGGAAGATGTGGATTTGTGCATCTCGAAAAGTGTTTTCAAAGAGAATAGGACTTACTATTTCAGACAGGTGCTTTATTTGAAGAATTTTAATAAAAAGGTGTATGCAAGCGGAGAGAATAATTATGTGATGGTGAAATGTTTCAAAAAGTTAGGCTCTTCTGATTTTGCTGTTTCAGATTTCCCTGCAATGTGTCCGGGCAGTGAACTAGACTCTGTGCTTAATGTTAATTTTGAGCCTAAGCAAGATGGTCGTTATTGCGGCTACAAAGGAGAGAATGCGGCGTGCGAGTTCTTGTATTCGTATTCTTCTAATTTTGATGCGTTCAATGGCTCGAAGGTAACAGCAAACTTGTCTTTGCCGTTTGTTTTGGTATCAGAGTCAGATGTAAACACCAAAATCTCGGTTACGGACGGTTGCGGAACTGTTGTCGATTTGTCTAGCTTGATTAAGGTTCATCGTAATCCTGAATTAAAAAGGGAGGCTATTCACGTTGAAGGCGGCAGTGTCTCTAACTCAGACGAATTTGAGAATAGACTTAAGGTCAGAGTGCCTGAAGATAAGAACTTTAGCGTTATAATTGGAAATGAAGATGAGGAGAAGAGCCAAAGCCGTTATTACCTGTCTGTCAAGAGTGATAATGTTGACGACAAAGGAGAGTTTGAATGGGCGGCTCGCTCTTTGATTAACCCGGTTTCTGGATATAAGGTGTCAAACAATATAAGAACGAGCGCATGGTATGATAAGGAAGCTTGCGATTATATGAAAATAGAGAAGGTCAATGTCTCTTCTGGTTGTGTGAGCGAGCCTGTTTTTCTTTGCGTTAATTATATCAAAGGGATGCTGAACAATAATATTTATGCAGGAGGCGGACTGGAAGGCGACAAGGTGTATGTCTGCAAGGGCGAGTTGAACAAGTTTTTGTTTGGCGACCATGTTATTGGCGGATATGGAGAAGGCTCATACTCTTATATTTGGCAGTATTTCAACGGGTCTGAGTGGGTCGGTATGACTGATGCTGACGGGAAGATTATTCGCACAGAAAATCTTGAGGCTGGTGCTTGGATAAAACCTGTCGATAGGGACGTGAAGGTGCGCCGGTATGTGAGGTCTAATGTGCCTGGAGGGGCTGAGACCGGTTATCTGGAGTCTGTTAGTAATGAGGTCACGTTTGCTGTTTATGCAGTTCCGGCTTTTGATCTTTTGGTGGATGGTCAAAAAGGTGATCTGGATATTTGTTACGGAGACGTGGTAGAGTGTTCTGTATTGTTGAAGAATGCTTCGGATATTGAAAGTCAAGGGTTAAAGGTTGGCTTTGAGTATTGTTTTGAAAATAAAGATGGTTCTTATACGCCGTTCGGAAAAGGCGTGAAGAAATTTTCTGTTGATAAAGACTCTGTGGTATATGCATTTGCATTGTGTTGTAATGATACTGTTTACGCAACAGAGCCTGTGAAAATTGTCGCGGGAGAGAATTTGAAAGTGCCCCAGGAGGATTTGTTGTCTGATAAATGCAAGGTCAGAGGTGAAACTGTGAATGTCGGTGTTAACAAGCAGCTGGGACGCGAATATGCTTTTGTCTTGGCTGACGGCGACACGGTTGAAGGTGCTTTGGCCGAAATTGACTTGCCGCTCGACGGTTCTGTTTCGTTTAAAGTGTTGACAAAGAAAGACGGTTGTGTTGGTGAGACTGATTTTAAGTTCAATAATGAGGATATGCTTCGTCCGTTGGAGAAGGGCAGGCTTTTTGTTGAAAATTCAGATGGGGCAAAGAACGATATGATTTGTGCAGGAAATCCGTTTACTATATCTGATGCAAATTTGGCTCAAGACGGAGATTTCTTGTACAC
This sequence comes from Paludibacteraceae bacterium, assembly GCA_017632345.1. GTDB lineage: Bacteria > Bacteroidota > Bacteroidia > Bacteroidales > Paludibacteraceae > RGIG9379. The sequence continues at coordinate 16,068 of JAGBRL010000031.1, read as the reverse complement.
TTGGACGATAAACGGCGGTGTTCCGTTGGCCGATAAAACGCGAAATCTTGTGTCTGATGGCTCGATGTTCAGAGAGAAAGGCGGTAGTTATGAGGTAGTGAGGGTGACTTCTGACGAGTGCCGAAGTGTGACGGATACTATCAAATTTGATACTTATGACATGATAGGGAACATCTCTTTGAATCTGAGTGATGATTCGGTTTGTTTTGGTGGCGGCGCGACTCTGTCTGTATTAGGCGTGGATGGCGGGTCTGGTTATTTCAGGTATGAATGGCTCCGCGAAACAGATGTTGTTGCAGACGGGGAAGAAAAAAGCTATGCTTTTGTAAATCTTGATGATGAAGTAAATGTAGTAGGTGTTAATGTTGTTGACAGATATTGTCACAATTATAATAAGTATGCGACTAAAGTCATTGACGTTGAGCCGGACTTGTCTTTCTCTTTGGAGGCTTTGCCGTCGGTTGTCGTTCGTGAAGAGTTTGAAAAGAATTCTCATGTAGATATTAGGGTTGAGGGCAAAAATCTGAAAATCAAGGATAAGCTGGAGGTCTCGATTAATAATCAGCCGCCAATGTCGTATGAGTATAACGGGGAGTTCTTTACAGTTAAGTTGGATTCGTTGTCGTTCCTTTATAATGTGGCGGCTTTAAATGTGAAACGTTATGGGCAGAATGAAAAATGTGAGTCTCGTTCTACGGTTTACGTTCATCTTAACGACGGTTTTGAGGGTGTACCCGTGGTGAGTTCCGATGTTTCGCAGAGTATATCTCCAGCGGTGGTTTGTGGCGGGACAAAGGTGTCTCTGTCCATTTCTGACTATCCGTCTTTTGGAGGCAATGAACTTGGAAGTGAGGATTTTGTGCATCAGTGGTATGAGAGCCTTGATGGTGTAAACTGGTCTAATAAAGGTAAAGCTGCAGAGTTGGTTGTTGAGGCTAAGGAGGGTGTTAAAGTTATGTATATTTGCAAGCTGACTTATCTTCCGGATGGAGGCAAGTCGATGTCAGTCTCGTCCCCTGTCTATGAAGTTCATGGTAAAGAAGCTCTGAAACTTTGTTCGGTCTCTTTTGACGAGGAGGTTGAACGTGTCAAAACTTTGTACAAGTGCAAGGGTGAGACCGGCACGTTTAGGTTATCTGCGGATTCGCTCATTGCTAATAATCTTAGTTTGCAGTGGTATCAGATGGGGCTGGACAATGTGTGGAAGCCAGTTGAGGCTGTTGGTTTGACAATGGGTTGCACATTGAGCGAGTGTGTGGTCGATTTGGAAAATTATAGTGAGAACACATATTTCAGACTTGGGGCTGTTGACCCGTGTAACGGAACTGAAGTCTATTCGGAAAACCTGCTTCAGCTGATGTTTAACGAAGGTGCAAGTTTGTCGGCAGAGGATGTTGTTTTGCTTAGCAGCTCGGTTTACGAAGGGGAGTCGCTGGATTCTGTGATGCTTGCTGTGCCTCGTGATTATAAAAACGTATATAGCTGGACGGCAGACCCATCTTTGAAAACATGGAATGTTGGCAATCCTGTCTGGGTGGACGGCAAATTTAAGCAGGGCAGAGATTCTGTGTTTGTGTATGTTACAACTAAAGGTAAAGGCGACTGCTCTTCTGAACCGATTGTTTACCATTTTGATGTTTACAAAAAAATATCTGCAAAAATGTTGTTTGACAAGTCTGGAGACGAGGTGGTTTGTACGAATAAGGACCGTGTCCATCTGATGTTAGAGGATATAACCGGCGGAGATGGAGTGTATTCTGTAGATTGGTACTACAAGAGCGATAAAATGTCATCTTTTGCAAAGGTTGTTGATGGAGACGAGACGCAGCCTTTTGAGGTTACGGAACGTTTGGAGAATGCGACTGATGGCGGTTTGGCTTATTTGCTGTTGAACTATATCAGAGAGACGTGCCAGTTCTATGCGGTAGTCAGCAGTGTGGGCAATTATCCGGACAGAAGCTATGTGTCTAATTCGGTAACAAAAAGGGTTTATCCATTGCTTGATCCGGGTCGAATAGACGTTGCGACTGTAGATGTTTGCTACGGCAGTTATTTCTCTTTCATAGATGGTTCTGATGCTACTGGCGGCTCAGGAAATTACTCTTATGAGTGGCTGAAGTCGGAGCGTACGAGCGATGGCTGGAGCAAATGGTCTCCGGTTGTAGAGCAGACTAGTGTGAAATATACGGGCAATTCAATGCAGGAGATTTACCGTTTGTACAAGACGACACGTTTTTGCAGGGTTGTGCATGACGATTGTATCTCCGACACAACGGCGGTCAAGGTGGTGAATGTTAGAGATGAGTTTCTTATCGAGCCTGATTTTGTCACTTGCAATCCGTTGGTTGTCAGTGGTAGCAGTTCGCACATGAACGGCTTGCATGAAGGGTTTGATTATGTGTGGTATGACAAGATGCGCAGAGTTAAGGATACAACAGAGGTTTACGAAGAGTATGTTACGGAATCTTTGAAGAGCGCGGAAGAGCTGTTTTTTGTGAAGACTATGACAAAGGATGATTTGAAGTGCTTGTCGTCTAACTATGACACTGTTGTGATTAAGACCTTCTCTGTTGATGGTGGCAGCCTGACGTTTGAAAAGTTTGACGCGTCGAAAGATGTGTTCTGGATTTGTAGCGGAGAGGGGGCCGGTCAAGTGTTTGTCGAGGGCAGCGAGGACTTGACTTATGATTGGTGGTACAAGGTTGATGATGAGATTTCGGATAATATTTTATGGGGCAAGTCCGGCTCGCAAGTTAGGAGCGCTACGGTTAATCTGGACACTTGCAAACTGGCAAAGGTCTTGGCTAATGACGATGTGTCAAGGACTGTTCTGGAAAAGAAAGTCTCTTTCTTCAGACGCACAAGTTTCACTCAGGTAGTGAACGGTGAAAAACGGGAGCAGAGCATCTATTCGGACACGGTATCAGTTTATATTGTTCCGAAACTTAATCTGGTAGAGAAATTGTTGCTTGCTAATTCGGTAAGTATGGCAGGCTCTTTGCAGGAAAGTCAGGAAATATATTGTTCGGGAGAAAAAGGTGCTAAGATCAGCGGTGTTGTAGATCAGAATTCTGAATTGTACTCTTTGTGGAAAAACTTGGAGTTCGGGCCTTATCTGTATGATAGGCAAACTGAAGAGTTCCAAACTTGGTTTGAGTTTGCAAAGGGACGCACCATTAATGACTCTACTGTGTGGGAGAAGGGCGATGTTTATTACGGACGTATAGATTACGCTCAGATATTCTCCGTTGGTGGCACCGATGGTATGGACACAAGCTATATAGTGAGACGTGCGTTTAGCGACGGATGCTCTGTCTCTTATTCAAATTTTGTGAATCAAACTTTGTCCGACAAAAAGGCTAAGATAGAAGAGGTGTATATATCAGCTATTTCGCCAGAGGGACGAAAGTTTAAAGAAGGCATTGAGTTTGGGGATAAGATGTATGTCGATTATGTTTCTAACGAACCTTATGATGTGTTCTGGTTCCGAGATGAAGAATGTACCGACACATTGAACATAGGTTTCCCGCTTGTTTTTGATTCGGTTAGCGCGGAGACTCCTTCGGTTGTATATCTGAAACGTGTTGACAATGTGGGCTGTATGTCTTCGTCTTTGGCTGTGCCATTGTCTTTCTTCTCTAAGAGTGACGGCGGAATTATCAGCGGAAATCAGTCGGTTTGCGCAGGTGAGCAGTTTGATAAGGTGAGCAATTACCGTCTTGCTCAAGGCAGGCGTTTTTCTCCTAATAGCGGAGAGGCGAGGGTGTTTTCTTATCAGTGGCAAATCTGCATGGACGAGGCGCAGAACGTATGGACTGACATAGATGGTGCGGTTAGTCCGGAAGAGTTGCCTGCCGACAAAATAGAGGGTGTCGTTAATCCTAGTTGCAGAGTTTGCTTTATTCGCAGGGCGGCAGTTAACGAGACTGGCAGGGTCTGTTATTCTGATACTTTGACGTTATATCGTTATGGAGAGGTGCTTCCTGGGGAATTGTCGTTAGAGTCAGACAAAGCGCTTTTCTGTCACAAAGATGTTCTGCCTAAAGTGTCTAGCTCGTTGCCTACGGGTGGTTATGCAGAATTTACAGGTCGCAACGACTATCTTTGCGGATGGGAGATTGCGTTGAACGGCGGTGATTTTAAGATGGTTTCTGAACTGAACAAGTTTGGCTATTCTCTTGACCTTGAGTATGTCTTGCGTTATGGTAATTTGTTGGAAATAGATTTTGACAGAAATAATGAGGTTGCTGTGCGCGCGGTTTATAGCGATGTGTGCGGTTTGGCTTATAGCGAGCCGTTGAATCTGACAATATGGAAGAGGCTGAAGTATCCTTCTGTTTATCAAAACAAGAAAGATTGCAGTTCTGACTCTATTGTAGTTAAGGTAGATAACCTTGATGAGTTTAATTATTATTGGTTCATATTGGACGAAGATTCTAATCCGGTGTGGACCGGTCTGAATGATTCTTTGGCTATAAGGCGAGTTTCGGACATTGTGGCAACTCAGTACGGTGTTGTTGGTGTGGACATTAACAGCGGATGTGTGACTGATTCGTTGTTCTTTAACGTGGATTCTATGCCGGAACTTTCTCAGGGAGCGATGGCGACTGCAAACTTGGCTGCTTGTTACGGCAGTGATGTGAAGATAGAGGGCGGTTTGGCTGAAGGTGGAAGCGGAGAGAAGAGTTATTTGTGGCAGATGTCCTATGATATGGTTGTGTTTGAAGATTGCGGTGTTGCCAAGGACCTTGAGGTCAGCAATATCAAAACTTCTGCTTATTTCCGCAGAATAGTTGATGATATGTGTGATTCGGACACGAGTGAGACTGTTTTTGTGAGGGTGTACCCTAAATTGAACGTTGATTTGGCATTGATTGAGAAGACTGACTTTAAGTGTGTCGGACAGCGTTTCAGCATGAAGATGAACAAGGAGGATCTGGATTCGGTCAAGGCGGATTGTGAAGCTGCGTTTGGTGATGAGTTTGAGTCTGTATCTGTCTTGATAAGTCGCGCGGATGGTACGGAGACCGACAGCTTGTCGGAAGGTCGTTCTTTCGCAACGTTTGGCGGTATTGATGGCGATTATTCAGACTTTTATGTGAAAACTGTTGTGCGTGCTGGTCTGAACGTATGCGAGTCTGAACAGAGTGTTATGCGCGCCTATTCGGCTCGTCCTATTGAGGCGGAACGGAATGTGGTCGAGGCTACGAGTTTGTTCCCTTGCAACGGCTCTATTGTTGATGTTTTCGGAAAGTATGATTTAGAGACAGAGACAGATGATTTGCACGTCAAATATCAGTGGTTTGAGTCCAGGGACGGTGTTGAATGGAACGCTGTGCCAAACGGAACTTCTCCGCGTGTTACGGTTGTTGCTGACGGAACTAAACAGATGAAGCGCTGCATGACGAACGGATGTGACACTTTGTTCAGCAATATTCTTAAGATTGAGGGACAAGAGTCTGTGATGGTGGATTATGTGGCTGAACTTGGACTTGAAATAACAACGATGGTTAAGTCCGATTCTGAGGCTGTCTATTCTGTGTCCACTATGGCGGACAATGCCTCTGTTGATTATATGATAAAAGGTAAAGGACTTGAAAAGCCTCTGCCTTTTGGTCTTAGCTCTATTCCTGCAGACGCTTTGGACAGCACAGTCTATATAGTGAAGAATGCAGAAAGCTGCGTTACTCCTTACAAGGTCGAACCATTGAGGGGCGGTGTGATTTCTGTTGACGGAAACGGCTTTGTGTGCAGCGGGTCGGAAATGCCTGCCATCAAAGCGTCCGATGTTTCCGGCGGTAATGGCGAATACTCTTATAAGTGGTATTACAAGAATGAAAATCTTACAATGTCAGATTATGTTCAGATCGACGGAGCGAATGGAAAGACTTATACGCCGGACCCTATATCAACAAAGACTTGGTATAGACGGGAAACTTACGCTGGCGAATATAAGATGGTCAGCAATGAGGTTTCTGTAGAGATTGTAGGTTTGCCGGAAGTTGGCTATATCTATACCGATGCAGATACAGCGCTTCTGAATTCTTCAGGTTTATTGCACGGAGATTTTATGATTCAAAAGACAAATGATATGTCCGTAACTCTTTTTGATACAGTTAAATATGCGTCTTATTTGTTCTGGCAGGTAAGTGAAAACGGAGAACTGTGGGATAATCTGGTGTCGAAAATAGACTTGAACTCGGAAGTGCATTCGTTAGAGTTGAACGACACGTTGCCGTTGAGGTATTACCGGATAAGTGCAAAAAATAGTTGCGGAACATCTGTTTCTGAATCTTTTAAAGTTGTCACGTTGAACACCCCTATGATAAAGGAGGCTGATGTGGTTGTTGAACATGCGGTGTGTAGAGGTAAAAACGCATCAATAATATGTTATGACAATGCAGAACATACTTACACCGGTGAGTTCTATTATCGTTGTGACGGCTATCCGGAAAACACGTTCTATGGAAAGAGGCCTTATGAAGGCAAACTTTTCCGAGAAGAGATAGAGTTCCATAATGTGACGGAGCCTTTTGTCGTGACTATGGTGAGGGTGTCGAAAACAACCGGCGTCGAGACTCGCAGGGAGGTTAAGGTGGGTGTTTTGGATTTTGAGGCAGACTTTTCGTTTGAGGTGAACGGACTTGAATATCCTTGTGAGCAGGAGGAGGTGGCAATTGAGCAAGGCGCTCTTGTGCAGTTCAAAAACAAGTCCAAGAATGCGTCTGTGCTTTATTGGGAACTGATTCAGCCGGCCAATCCGCAGTATTGCGATGAATTTACGCAAGGTTTGAGGTCTTACGTAGAAGACCCGATGTGTTACTTCTATAATGCGGAACGTTACAAGGTGTCTTTGGTTGTTACAAACCCGCAGGGGTGCAGAGATACTGCTGTAAGCTCGGCTCTGTACATACCGCAAGAGGTGTTCAGGTCGTATGACAGCGATGTTGTCGCTGAGTTTGTGGACGAGGCGGAAGGCCCTTCGGTCGAGTTCAAGAACATTGCGGTTTATCCAACTTTGTTCAGTCAAAGTCTGACTATAAACGCCTATGGCAAAGAGTTTGAGTATGTTGTGGTTGATGCGAATGGACGCGTGCAAAAGACTGGCAGAGGGCATAACCGGAAGGTGATTGATTTAAGTGATTTGAGTCAAGGCTCTTATACAGTGTTGGTGAACGGTCGCGCGTTTAAGATTGCTAAACGACATTTGGATTGATATTTGAATCGTAGACTATACAGGCTCTTGGGTGTGAATTTAGGAGCTGAAACTCCTGCTGATTTTAGTCGGCGGGAGTTTTTTTGTTTTGTTGAAAAGTTTTTAAGTGCTTGAAAATTAACAGATAAGTATTCTCACTTTGTTTTTTTTGTTTTTTGTAATGTGCTGAAAATTAGATTGGTGAAAGACTTGTTTGTTTTGCGGTTGATAAATAAAACGATAAGTGAATATTAGATTAGATTATTTTTTACTATATTTGCAAAATAGAAAAACAAACTAAAATTTTTCAGTTGTTATGGGAAAGATTATAACAATGGCGAATCAGAAGGGCGGAGTGGGCAAGACTACTACTGCTGTTAATTTGGCGGCGGCTTTGGCTGTAATGGAAAAGAAAGTGCTGTTGGTGGATATAGACCCGCAGGCTAACGCTTCTTCAGGTTTGGGCATAGATATAAAAAACGTAGGAACTACTGTTTATGAGTGTCTCGTCGAGGGCGCGGACATGAAGGACGCAATTTGTGACACGGATATAGAGAACTTGAAGATAGTTCCGTCGAACATCGATTTGGTTGGGGCGGAAATCAAGATGATAGACTATCAGGACCGCGAGATGGTTTTGAAGGGGTCGCTTGCTCCGCTTGTTGATGAATACGACTATGTGATTGTGGATTGTTCTCCGTCGCTCGGAATTCTGGTGCTCAACGCTCTTGTGGCGGCAGACTCGGTGCTGATTCCTGTTCAGTGCGAATATTATGCGCTGGAAGGTATTGCAAAGCTGCTCGACACAATCAAGCGCGTTAAGACCAAGTTCAATCCTGACTTGGACATCGAAGGTTTCTTGCTTACAATGTACGACTCTCGTGTCAAGTTGAACAATCAGGTGGTTGAGGAGGTCAAGAAGCACTTTGGCGACATGGTGTTCAAGACTATGATACAGAGGAACGTCAAGTTGGGCGAGGCTCCGGGGTACTGTCAGTCTGTAATCACGTTTGACGCTGATTCGAGAGGCGCGCAGAATTATATGCAGCTGGCAAAGGAAATCCTTGATAATAATTCAGAAGAAGAGTGATATTGAAAGTGGTTTGTTATGGCTAAGAAACTTGGAGGTTTAGGCAGAGGAATGGACGCCCTTTTGGGCGGTTCGGAGCCGGAGGTTAAAGGCTCGTCTTCGCTGGACGAGATTCCTCTTTCGGAGATTGAGGCTAATCCGGATCAGCCGCGAAAAAATTTTGACGCTGACGCTATGTTGGAGCTGTCGGAGTCTATAAAGCAGCACGGGGTTATTCAGCCGATAACGCTCCGAAAGGTTGCTGATCATAAGTATCAGATTATTGCCGGAGAACGTCGTTACAGAGCTTCTACTATGGCTGGCAAGGACTCTATTCCTGCCTATGTCATAGACGCGTCAGACGAGCTTGTTATGGAAATGGCGCTGATAGAGAACATTCAGCGCGAAGACCTTAATTCTATCGAAGTTGCTCTGTCTTATCAGAATTTGATGGACGTTTGCAATTATACGCAGGAGCAGCTGGCGGAGCGTGTCGGAAAAAAGCGTGCTACGGTCTCAAATTATTTGCGCTTGCTTCGTCTTCCGGGCAATATTCAGGTCGGAATAAAGGACAAGAAGATTGACATGGGGCATGCAAGGGCGTTGCTTTCTGTCGAAGACCCTGTCAAGCAGCTTGAGATTTATGACGCTATACAGCGAGACGGTTTGTCTGTGCGCAAAGTTGAGGAGCTTGTCCGTGGTTTGAATGAGGAGAATGAGGAGGATGGTTCGACAACTGGCGGTGGCGGCGGAAAAACTGGCGGCGGAGCCTCTTTGCCTGACGAATATGTGTTGCTGAAGGATGTGCTTACCGATATGTTCGGGCAGAAGGTTGATCTGGTGCGTAACGCTAAAGGCAAAGGTAAAATAACAATTCCGTTTTCGAATGACGAGCAGTTTGAGAAAATAATGGAGATTTTCGATTCTGTTCAGAAACGTTGAGTTTTTTGCTTATGAATCAATTTAATAATTTATTGATAAAGATTATGTTGGAAAGGGGAGAGCGAATGTTTTTATTTCTGCTCTTCTCTCTTTTGATTTTTTCTAATGGCTATGCAAGTCAGGATTCGGCAAGTGTTGTGAATATGCGCGTGGCTCCTGCTGTCTTGGTGTCTGACTCTGCTTTTTCTGAGGCGGACACAGTCGTAGTTGGCACGGATGGCTCGCCTGCGATTGGTCAGTCTGCGCAAGGTGTGGCTTCTGAAGATACTGTCGTTAAAAAGAAAAAAAGAAAAAAAGAGCCGGAAATAGTTTATTGGAAACCGGACCCAAACAAAGCGGTGTGGTATTCGCTTATTTGTCCAGGGCTTGGGCAGGTTTATAACAGAAGTTACTGGAAAGTGCCTGTCATATACGGCGGAGCGGCGGTTTTGAGTTATATCGTGGTTTGGCAAGGGCGAATGTACAACCAGTACGGAAATGCCTATCATGACATGTTTGACAATAATCCGGCGACAAATTCGTATGACGATATTTTCGGTAATATGGACGTTACTTTGGATTGGAAGCAGAAGACGTTGAGGAACAAGCGGGATTATTATCGCAGAAATAGAGATTTGTGCGTGTTCGGTTTTGTTTTGTTGTATGCTCTGAATGTGATTGACGCGTATGTTGACGGACATCTGTACGATTTTTCTGTTACGGACGATATCTCTTTCAAAGTGGAGCCGGTTTTGAACAGTCCGTTTTATGCGACACCTAGTGTAGAGCCTTCTTTCGGACTTCAGTGTAAAGTTAGTTTTTGAGATATAATTTGAAGATGTTAAAATATTTTATTACGGCTCTGTTGGGCCTTTGTGCGGTGTCTTCTTGGGCTGAAGACGGTAATGAAGAGAGTAAGATTGCTGAACTTTTGCAAGATTCGGTGGCGTTTGCAAGTGTTGATTCGACAATGGCTGATTCCGTTGTGACAGATTCTGCGAATGTGGAGGAGCAGACTATACCTCTTGGGTTTGTCTCCAATATGGATAGTTTGCTTTATGTTTTCCGTAAGAATGTGAGGCCTCAGAAGGACTGCAAGTCAGACAGCTTGGGCGAGGTCTTGTCGGATAGCGTGTACATGCAGCGCCTTAGCCAGATTCCTGCAATTATGGAGATGAACTACAACAGCATTGTGAAGCGTTACATCGAACTTTATACGGTGAAAAGGAGAAAGCAGGTGGATTATATGCTGGGAGTGGGCAAGTACTATTTCCCTATATTTGAAGATGCGCTTGACGCAGCGGGCTTGCCGATAGAACTTAAGTATCTGCCTGTAATCGAGTCTGCTCTTAATCCGAGGGCGTTTTCTAGAGCGGGGGCTTCCGGGCTTTGGCAGTTTATGTATTCTACTGGCAAGTTGTACGGCTTGCAGGGCAACAGTCTGATAGACGACAGAAGAGATCCTATAAAATCTACGAACGCCGCTGTGCGTTTCCTTAAAGATTTGTACAATATTTATGGCGACTGGGCATTGGTTATCGCAGCGTATAATTGCGGACCTGGAAATGTGAACAAGGCTATCCGCCGTTCTGGCGGCAAAAAGGACTACTGGGCCATCTATCCGTATTTGCCAAAGGAGACTCGCGGATATGTGCCTGCATTTATCGCCGCTACATATACTATGACTTACTATAAGGAGCATAATCTGTGTCCGGCGGAGATTGAAATGCCTATATTGTGCGACACGATAATGCTTAGCGAGCGTGTGCATCTTTTGCAGATTGCGGAGGTGCTGAAGATTGACATTGATGTGTTGCGCAGCCTTAATCCTCAATATAGAAAGGATATAATTCCGGGCAATGGTGTTCCGTACTCTTTATGCTTGCCTTTGGCGAGTGTTAATAATTTCATTGACAATAAAGATACTATCATAGCGCATAGGGCGGAAGAACTGAATACAATGCGCGTAAAGGTCGAGCCTGCTTACAAAGACCCATATTTCCGAGGGGCGAGAGGCGGCAAAGGCAATTACAGAGTTCGGCAGGGCGACACCTTGTCGGGCATAGCCAAACGGCACGGAGTGAAAGTCTCTCAATTGAAACGCTGGAACGGCCTGAGGTCAGACAGGCTCAGGATAGGGCAGAGGCTTGTGATAAAGTAAGAGAAATGGTTCGAGGCAACTTCTGTAAATCAGATTTAATGATTTGCAGAAGTTGCTTTTTTATATTCTGCCAATGACCAATCGTAATTATATCAGCTAACACATTTGCAGTAATGAATAATTCAGAAGATGTTATGGGAGGGAAAAGAGTGTTTATTCATTATCTTGATGATATGGGCGCGTTGTGGTCATGTGGAATCGATATTGACACTATCTTGTCTGACAAGGTGTGCTTATTGTGAAAAGTTTGACCCGCCTTTTGAACAAGATTTTGGCGTGTCTTTTCTTTGGTTAGGAAACCTTTAATGAATTTATGAAGGCAGTATGTGGAAACAAAGACTGACTCAAAATACGTAGGAAATCTTCCGAAAGGATTTCTAAGCTTGAATGTGCACTTTTTGGGGCATCACGTATGTCTCATTTTGTATTCTTTTGGAGATATGCCGGTGTGTTGCTTAAAGTATTTGCGGAAAGTGAACTGTTCTGGAAAGCTAAGTTTTTGTGCGACCTCTTTTATTGATATGTTATTTTGCCGCAGTAATTTTTTAGCCTGTATAATAGTGATGATTGCAATCCATTCGGACGGAGTGCGATTTGACGCTTTCTTGATGATTCGGGTGAAATGGTTGGGCGAGAAATTCAATAAGTTTGCGTAATATCGAACTTCTCTATGGCAATTGTAATTTTTGAACAGTAAAAATATGAATTTGACCATGATGCTTCTCTCTTTTTCGTTACCCTTATGTCCTGAGTCTTGCTGTTGTAAAAAGATTCGTGCGTATTCTAATAATGCAGATTGCTCCGTCAGAGCGATTAGACGCATAGTGACCTCTTGCAGTTTAGACGGCTTTTTTATGGAACTTAAATTATTTTTGTGCTTATCTAAAGAATTTTTTATAAACAAAAAGAGTGTCTGTTCTTCCGGGGTGCATTTGCAGTAAAATTTGTTTTGTTGCAATATGTCCTGTCCGATATCAAAGTTTGTCTCTGCAATAGGTGCAAGAGTTTCTATTTCGTCATTGAAAATGGTGACGAATTTAAAATCTGCAGACCTCCTAAACTCTTTGATATGAACAAGAGGCGATTTTATAAACGCCATACCTTCTGTAATTACGCAAGGCTTGTCGTTCACAATCGTTTCACATTTACCTCTTGTGCAGAGATAAAGCCCGAAGTACAAGTCATTGTCTATATCGTCAAAAAAGTTCATGGCGCAAATGTAGCAAATTTGCAGAATGATTGTTTGATTTGCAGGAACTAAAATTTAAGGTTGATGCATATTGCTCAATTTGTGCGTGTGATTGGCATTGTCTAAACATATAGAGAAACTTATCTTTGTTTTACGGCAGTGGTTGTTGGCCTTGACATGATAATAGCGTGAGTTTTTCAGATGGATGATTTCATATTTGTCATGGCTTAAGGAAATTGCCTTAAAGTTGAAGATTTACAAAACGATAAATTTATGAAACATTTTTGTGTAGTATGGTGTTTGATGTTTCTTGCATCTTCGGTGTTTTCTCAAACATTGGAGGAGTGCCGCAAGTTAGCAAGGGAGCATTATCCTGAAATAAGACAGTACGACCTTATTCGACAGACAGAACAATATAATTTGTCAAATGCAGCCAAGGTTTGGATTCCGCAAATATCATTGTCGGCTCAGGCATCGTATCAGTCGGCTGCTCCGACGTATCCGGAGGCGTTCAGCTCGATGATGCAGGCTGGAGGAGTAAACATCTCAGGAGTTAGAAAAGACCAGTATAAAGTGGCGTTAGATGTGTCGCAGCATATATGGGACGGAGGCAAGTCTGCTGCCGACAAAGTGATTGCTCAGGCGGACGCTAATGAGCAGAACTGCAGGGTTGATGTCTCTCTTCACGATTTGCAGACGAGGGTGGACAATGTCTTTTTTGGAATCTTGCTTTTTGACGAGCGTGTGTCGCAAACAAAATCTTTAATCGCGATGCTGGAGAGTAACTTGTCTCGTATGCAAGCCTATCTTAAAAATGGTGTGGCGACGCAATCGGACGTAGATGTGGTTGAAGTGGAATTGTTGACCGCAAGTCAGTCGTTAGGACAGATAGAGGCTTCGCGTGACTGTTACCGCCGTGTTATGGAGGTGTTCATCGGCCAGCCTCTTTCATCTGACAATTTGATGCGTCCTGAGATGCAGGAGGTGGTCGGTTATGAGTCTGCACGTCCGGAATTGGCTCTTTTTGACGCACAAAATAATGTGCTGGATGCGCGTCGCAAGTTGATAAACTCAGCTACAAAGCCTCGGTTCAGCGCTTTTGCCCAAGGTTATTACGGATATCCGGGGTTTGATATGTTTGAGAGTATGACGTCGGCAAAGTGGTCTTTCAACGCAATTGTTGGGGTGCGTATGTCGTGGAATTTCGGAGCTTATTACACAAACAATAATAACCTTGAAAAGCTCAATATTGCACAAAGCCAGGTTTCCGTAAGGCGAGAGGTCTTTCTCTTTAACACAGAAGTGAAGGTTGCGCAGGAAGATGGCGAGATAGTTAGGCTTCGTAAAGCTGTAGATGATGACGTGCGGATAGTGGAGTTGCGGCGTCGTGTAAGAGTTGCGGCGGAATCTCAGTTTGCGAACGGAGTGATAGATGCGACAGACCTGTTGCGTAAAATTACTGAAGAGTCAGAGGCAATGTTTAATCTCAGCGCGCACGAGATAGCGTTGTTGCAAGCTATATATAGACTAAAATCCACATTAAATCAATAGAATATGAAAGTAGCAGGATACGTGGCCATGGCGATGCTTGTTGTGTCGTGTGGCAATGAGACTGAGTTTGACGCGCAAGGCACATTTGAAGCCACGGAGATAGTGGTGTCGGCCGAAGCTGTTGGCAAAATACTAAATTTTGAAGTCGAGGAGGGCGTAGAGGTGATAGCGGGCAAGATGATTGGTGAGATTGACGGAGTGCAGTTGCATTTGCAGCGTAAGCAGCTGGTGGCTCAGCAGTCGGCTTTGCTGAACTCTCGACCTGATGTGAAAAAGCAGGTGGCGTCGCTCAAGGAGCAGATTTCAAAGCAGAAGAGCGAACTTTTGCGAGTGGAAAATATGTTGCGAGATGGTGCCGCAACTCAGAAACAGCGAGACGATATTGATGCTCATATACGCGTTTTAGAAGGACAGCTGGAGGCTGCATTGTCAACTCTTGTCAAGAATGCCGCAAGTCTTGACAACAGTTCGTCGGCTATGGAGGCTCAGATAGACGCTCTTGACGACCGTATCGCAAAATGTTCCATCGCATCTCCTATAAATGGAACGGTTTTGGTAAAGTATGCCGAAGCGGGTGAGTTTGCGACTGTTGGCAAACCGTTAATGAAGGTTGCTGATATGGAAAAGATTTATCTGCGCGCATATTTTACGTCAGACCAACTTGCAGATATACATCTTGGCGATACGGTTACGGTTGTGGCGGATTTTGGAGGTGACAAGCGGTATGATTATGAGGGACGTGTTTCATGGATCGCGTCTGAGGGTGAGTTTACGCCAAAAACAATTCAGACTAAGGATTCGAGGGCTAATCTGGTTTATGCGGTAAAGATAGCGGTAAAGAATGATGGCAGACTGAAAATCGGGCTTGCAGGAGAGGTCAATTTGTGATATGATGGCTATAGAGATACATAATTTGTCTAAGTCTTATGGCAAGGTGCAGGCTCTTAAAAATGTGTCGTTTGAGGTGCGTCGCGGTGAGTTGTTCGGGCTTATTGGACCTGACGGGGCAGGGAAAACCACCCTTTTCCGTCTGCTTGCCACGTTGTTGAACCCAGATTCCGGCAGCGCCGTGCTTGATGGTTTTGATATTGTTAAGGATTATCAGGCTGTTCGTTCAAGAGTAGGGTATATGCCCGGGAGGTTCTCGCTCTATCCTGATTTGTCTGTGGAGGAGAATTTGCAGTTTTTCGCGGCCTTGTTTGGTGTAACGGTAGCGGAGTCGTATAGTCTTGTGGCGCCGATCTACAAGCAGATAGAACCGTTCCGGAATCGGAGGGCTGGAAAACTGTCTGGTGGAATGAAGCAGAAACTTGCTCTTTCTTGCGCCTTGATTCATAGGCCGAGTGTGCTGCTTTTGGACGAGCCGACAACGGGTGTTGATGCAGTGTCTCGCTGCGAGTTTTGGGATATGCTCGCAGAACTAAGGCGGCATGGCTTAACAATTCTTGTTTCAACTCCATACATGGATGAGGCTGTGCGGTGCGACCGTGTCGCTCTGTGTGATGAGGGCGGCATATTGAAGATTGATACACCTGAAGGTATTGTGAACGATTTCGACTCCGTCATCTATGGCGTAAAGGCGAAGAGTATGCTGTCGCTTTTGGAGAAGGCCCGATTGTTTTCGGGGGTTGCAGACTGTTATCCTTTTGGAGAGTGGCATCACATGGTAACTGATGACGATTTTGACGTGTCTGATTTCTTAAGTGTGTTCGGTTGTGTTGACGGATTTGAATTTATTCCGGTAAGCCCGACGATAGAAGATGTGTTTATTAAATTGATGAAGCGATGAACGATATAGTTATTTCTGTAAAAAACTTGACGAAACGTTTTGGCGACTTTATCGCTGTTGATAATATCTCGTTTGATGTGCGAAGGGGTGAAATCTTTGGGTTTCTCGGAGCGAACGGAGCTGGTAAAACGACAGAGATGCGGATGTTGTGCGGTTTGAGCTATCCTACGTCTGGCAGCGGTACGGTTGCCGG
>JAGBRL010000030.1 GCA_017632345.1 Paludibacteraceae bacterium | reverse complement strand
GAGTCGATGATGCTTGCTTTGTCTGCAATGGAATCCAAGTCTGTGTCGTTTATAAAGTCAACTATAAGCGTCTCTTTCGCTCTGTTGCCGACACTTGAACGGATTACGCCTCGAATCTCTTCTATCAAAGATGCCTTGTCCTTAATCTTGTTATTTTTCTCATAAATCAGTTCCAATATGTAATCCAAATTTATCTCCTGCGACTTTAGCAGATCCACCTCAAAAACAACATCATCCCAATCTATATTCGACTCTTCTTTTTTACGGTCTTCCCTCTCTCGCTTCAGCCAATCGCGGATATCGTTGTATGCAGATTTGTAATCCTGAACCTTGCGGTCTGGCAAAACTTCCACCTTCTGCATATCGTCAATCTGCTCATCTGTCAAGAAATATCTGTTTTTGAACTCTTCAACAGCTTCCGAATCTTCTAAATTTACTGTTTGCAAGGCCTTCAGATAGGTAAATTCATCGTAGTTCTGCAAGATGTTCTCTATCCGCAGATACTCGCCAAAGAGTTTGGAAAATTCTTTCTTATCCTGCTCTGTCACTATCTCGTCAACATTCGGGAATCGTTCATTCAACTCTTTCACAACCTCAATATACCCCCTGCGAGCTTCTCCCGTAACAATATCCTTGAATCCTTCCAAATACTCTTTGTAACTCTTTTCGAGTACCACATTTCTGGTGTTTTTATCTCCGAATAGTGTTATTGCATCGATGGTTTGCTGCTCAAGGTCTCTGAACGTGACTATATTTCCGAATGTTTTTGTTGCATCAAAAATTCGGTTCGTGCGAGAATAGGCCTGAATCAGGCCATGATAACGCAGGTTCTTGTCAACAAAGAGCGTGTTCAGTGTTGGCGCGTCGAAGCCGGTTAAGAACATTCCGACCACAATTATCAAATCCACCTCCTTGTTCTTCACTCTTTTTGCCAAGTCTCGGTAGTAGTTCTGAAACTCCTTGCTGTCAACACCAAAACTTGTTTTGAACATTGCGTTGTAATCGTTGACCGCTTTTGTCAAGAACTCCTTTGCGCTGACTTCCATTGCAGACGGCTCAAAATTCTCGTCCGGAATTTCACCAATTGCAGACTGTTCCTCGTTTGCCGCAAAAGAAAAGATGGTCGCTATCTTCAACGGTTTTTCAGAATCTTTCTGAAGGTTGTTCAGCTCTTCGTAATAACATTTTGCCGCATCTACACTACTGACGGCAAACATTGCGTTGAAGCCTTTGCTTGCCCCTCCAACGCTTCTGTGCGTCTTTATTCTGAAATTGCTCAGTATGTATTGAGAAATCTCCCTGATTCGCGCAGGGTGAAGCAGTGCCTGCTTGTTTTCCGCCGCGCTCAATTTCTTCTCGTCCTTTTCGGTCTCCAAACTCTTAAATTGCGGACGTACGTCATTATAATCCACCTTGAACTTCAAAACCTTTTCGTCTCGGATAGCGTCTGTGATGACGTACGAATGGAGCTCCTTGCCAAACACACTTGCGGTTGTTTCTGACCCAATAGCGTTTTCGGGGAAGATTGGTGTTCCCGTAAAGCCAAACTGATAGTACCTCTTGAACTTCTTTTTCAGCTGCTTCTGTGCCTCGCCAAACTGTGAGCGGTGCGCCTCGTCAAAGATAAACACCACTTGTTTCTGATAAATAGGCAAATCGTTTTCGCTCTTCATCAGATTGTTCAGTTTCTGAATGGTTGTGACGATGATTTTATTGTCGTCCTTTTCAATATTTCGCTTCAGCCCTGCTGTGCTTTCAGAGCCATTCACGCTGTCGGGCGAGAACCGCTGATACTCCTTCATAGTCTGATAATCAAGGTCTTTTCTGTCAACAACAAAGAAAACCTTGTCGATGAAGTCAAGTTGAGTTGCGAGCCTTGCCGCCTTAAAACTCGTGAGTGTCTTCCCCGAGCCGGTTGTGTGCCAGATGTATCCGCCGCCCTCCGGAGTGGACCACAATTTGGACTGGTACGAGCTTTTTATTTTCCACAATATTCTCTCTGTCGCTGCAATCTGATAGGGTCTCATAATCAGCAAAGTATTGCTGGAATCAAACACCGAGTAGGTCAGTATCACATTCAGCAGAGTGTTCTTTTGAAAGAATGTTGCGGTGAAATCCTTCAAATCCTTTATCAATGTATTGTTAGCCTTAGCCCAGTTCATTGTGAAATCGAAACTGTTTTTATTGCGTTCCACCGTGTTGGCAAAGTAGCGGCTATCTGTTCCGTTGGATATGACAAAAATTTGAATGTACTTGTAGAGCGAGTTGTCTGCATTAAGGCTCTCCTTCGTATAACGATGCACTTGGTTGAAAGCCTCCCTGATTGCCACGCCCCGCTTCTTCAGCTCCACCTGAACCATCGGCAGACCATTGACAAGGATTGTCACGTCATAACGGTTTTTGTGCGTACCCTCTTGCGTGAACTGCGAGATGACCTGCACTTTGTTTCTTGCAAGATTCTTTTTATCTACAAGGTAGATGTTCTTTATATGTCCGTCGTCAAAGACAAAGTCATAGATATAATCGTCGTGCAGTTTTCTTGTCTTTTCGACAAGTGTGTCGCTTGGCTTGTTAAGGTACTCTTCCACATATCTTGCCCATTCATCATCCGTAAATACCACATCATTAAGAGCCTGAATGTGCGTTCTCACATTGGCGAGCAGTGCCTCCGGTGTCTTCAATCCGGGTGCGTGTTCGTAGCCTTGATTTATCAAGTCCTGAATAAACTCACGTTCCAGCGAAGCCTCTGTCTGGTAAGCCATCTGCGGCTCGTTCACTTCACTGTACTTGGTATAATCGTCAAGTACGATAAAGTTGTTTGATTCTGCGATAGTGTTATATTGTGCCATGATTACGATTTTAATTTTGCAATTTACAATTTATATTTCACAAATCATAACCAAAGACGAGTAAATTGCGAGGCGTCGGGATATATTTTACTTGTTATTACAGTTTTCACCATTTCAGAAGGTATATCAAAATGTAAAAGGTTATTTTACAATTTTCAATTGACAAATAGAAGAATCTGTTAATTGTAAGATTTTTTTTGCCCTCGCTCTTGTACAACAATTGTATTTGTTGTATTTTTGCACTGTGTAATTTATTGTTTACGTTTTCTTATTAACCATGACAAAGTACGTTAATTTAAAGACCGACTGGGCCTTCAAGAAGCTGATGGGCCAGGAGCCTCAGATGCGTTCGTTCCTGAACAGCCTTCTGAGCGAGGAGTACGGCGAAATCAAGAGCCTTACGTTCGAGAACG
>JAGBRL010000029.1 GCA_017632345.1 Paludibacteraceae bacterium | reverse complement strand
TAGTTGCAGCAGCAAGCTGCGCCCTGTCAGCCGCAGACGCTCCCAAACGTCAAGGGTGGTGTGATTTTTATATGAGGGATACCCCATTGTATGGTAACGTTGAGAGCGTGACTATTACAGCGTGTTCTCTTAAGGACATTTTTGGCGTTCTATCTCGCAGCAAAATATCTTGTAAGGTATGTTATAATTTTAATGAATCTGGAGATGTAACCGAGATAGCGAAGTATAACTCAGACGGCTCGTTAGACTATAAGTGGATTTACAAATATGACACAAAAGGAAATATGACCGAGGATGCGATGTATGACTCAGACGGCTCGTTATGGTTTAAGTGGATTTACAAATATGACACAAAAGGAAATAAGACTGAGGAGGCGAAGTATGACTCAGACGGCTCGTACATTTACAAATATGACACTGAAGGAAATATGATCGAATGGGCGGAGTATACCTCAGACGGCTCGTTAGACCGTAAGTACATTTACAAATATGACACAAAAGGAAATAAGATCGAGGATGCTTGTTACACCTCAGACGGCTTGTTTGACTATAAGTGCATTTACAAATATGACACAAAAGGAAATAAGATCGAGGAGGCGAGATATGCTTGGGACGGCTCGTTAATCGGGAAGTCCATTTACAAATATGACACTCAAGGAAATAAGACCGAGGAGGCGGAGTATGACTCAGACGGCTCGTATAAGTACATTTACAAATATGACTCTCAAGGAAATTTGACCGAGGATGCGGAGTATGACTCAGACGGCTCGTTGGACAATAAGTGGATTTTCAAATATGACACAAAAGGAAATAAGACAGAGGAGGCGAAGTATGACTCAGCTGGCTCGTTACTCGTGAAGTGGATTTACAAATACGACTCTCAAGGCAATATAACAGAGGAAGCCAAATACGAAGGTGAAATGCAAAAACCTACAAGTCAGATTGTTTACACCATCATCTACCGCAAATAACAAATTCGCTAAATAATTAAAAATATGAAACGACTTACATTAATTTTAACAATTTTAGTTGCAGCAGCAAGTTGCGCCCTGTCAGCCGCAGACGCTCCCAAACGCCAAGGGTGGAAAGATGGTAAGTATTTTCCATTGTATGGAGACGTTGAGAGCGTGACTATTACAGAGTATTCTCTTAAGGACAGTTCTGGTGTTCTGTCTCGCAGCAAAATAAGGGAAAAGTTCTGTTATAATTTTAATCAATCTGGAGATGTGACCGAGGAGGCGAGGTATGTCTCAGACGGCACGTTGTATTGGAGGGTAATTTACAAATATGACACAAAAGGAAATAAGACCGAGTATGCGGAGTATAACTCAGACGGCTCGTTACAGAAAAAGCTCATTTACAAATATGACACCAAAGGAAATATGACCGAGCTGGCGTGGTATATATCAGACGGCACGATAAGATATAAGGTCATTTACAAACATGACACTAAAGGAAATTGGACCGAGGATGCGGAGTATAACTCAGACGGCTCGTTAAGTAGAAAGTACACTAACAAATATGACACTCAAGGGAATATGACTGAGGAGGCGCTGTATGACTCAGATGGCTCGTTAAGCAGGAAGACAATTTACAAATATGACACAAAAGGAAATATGACCGAGGAGGCGACGTATAATTCAGACGGCTCGTTAGACTATAAGACCATTTACAAATATGACACAAAAGGAAATAAGACCGAGCAGGCGTCGTATAACTCAAAAGGCTCGTTAAGCAGGAAGACCATTTACAACTATGACACAAAAGGAAATGAGACCGAGGCGACGTATTATAAATCAGATGGCTCGTTAGGAGCTAAGTTCATTTACAACTATGACACAAAAGGAAATAAGACCGAGGCGGCGGAGTATACCCCAGACGGCACGATAAGAAATAAGTACATTTACAAATATGACGCTCAAGGTAATGTGACAGAGAAAACCGAATACGTCGGTAAAATGCGACCTAAAAGTCAGGTTGTATTAACCATCATCTACCGCAAATAGCGGAAGGGGAAAGTAGCTGATAAATAAATTGTTGAGTTATTAACTTGAATTTACGTCTAAAAAAATAGTTGTTATGAAACATCATATATTCAAAAAAATCATCCTTGCAGGTGCAATGCTCATGAGCGTTGCAAACGTGCTTGCTCAAACGTCCGATGGTGAACGTCAGAAAAAAAATTCTACGGAACGGACTGGATCTGCAAGTGGCGAATGTATGAAAGTGGCTCCGTATCGGGTTAAAGTAAATGACAAGTTATGCTACATGGTAAAAAAAGGATACTCAAGGAAGAATAAGGACAAATGGGATCTTTATTGCGGGGAGATCAGCAATTTTTATTATCGAGATGGTTATGATCACATCCTATACATTGATAAATATGACATTAGTTCTGATACAATATTAAATATTAAGACAGTAGCAACCAGTAGTGTTCCTGTAGTAGGCTATGCACGGCTTAAGTTTAAGAGCGAAAATGATGGGAAATCGTGCCGTGTGATAAAAGTTTCTGACGAAAAAATTCAGATTGATGACAAGCTTTGCTATCAGGTGGCGGAATATTCATCTGAGAGAGACACATCATCTAAATGGACACCATTTTGTGGCGAACTGAATTTTACAGGTGATGTTAGAAGCTTGTCTTACGACTCTTTGATAAGTCTGTCGAAAGAGGATACCTTTCCATTGCCATTTCCCGTAGTGTTATTTGTTGAAGATTATGATTCTGATGCAGATACCATTAACGTGATAGGTATGGTTGGCGACTGGCCTTTTTGTAGTGTAAAAGACCGTAATGGAGCATTGTCTGATTTTAAGTCGAAGAAGAACGCAAAAAAGAGAGGTAGAAAGCGTCGCAAGTCTTCGAGCCGATAATGTTCCCGTTTGTTTTTTTGTATGGAGAGCTGCAATATATAAATATCAGAAGATGAACTTTATGTCGGCGGATTGTCTATCAGGTTGTCGTTTCCGCCGGGTTGAAAGGGAGTGTGATTGTCACTGATCTCGATATAAAACTCACAGCACTCAAATCTGATGAAGCCTTCGTATTCGAGGTCGAAATTGAATTGGACAGTATATCCGTTGTCGGTCTTTTTGTATGAAAAACCGGTTATCAGGAAGCCGTTGCAAAGCAATAGCTTATTTTCATAAAAAGGATTGAAGGGTTTGATGCATGACTGGTAATTGCTGCAATAGTTGCAGACAAGTTTTAGCTCTTCGTAAGATTCCGTCCAGTTTATGATGAAAGTTGCAGTTCCATCTTCGCTGAAAATGATTTTCTTGATGTGACTTTCAAAAAGGTTTATCGCATCAGTCTCGTTGTTCAAGTATTTCATCTTGTATAGTTTAAGGTGGGTTCTATAAATTCAAGAAGTGCCGAAAAGTTATACCCACGATTTGTACTTTTAAATTATAAACGGTGAATCTATACACCTTAAGTCAATATTTCTGCTCTGCAAAAAGCAAATTAAATCTTGACTAGTAAAGACGAAGATACATATTTCTTAAATGATACTGGTAAAATTATTAAAAAAGTTTTTTTATCAATTAATTTAACATCTCATCAGAGGCAGAGAAGAGGCGTGCTATGTCTCTACTTCTTCCACGTAACCGATTTGCAACCGTCGAAAGCGCCCTCTCCAAAAGTGAAATCGTCAACAGACACATTTCCTTTTGAATTGTCTATCACCACATCAAGGTTGTCACAGCCCCAAAACGCCATCCTTCCGATACTGGTGACGCTGGAAGGGATTGTGACACTGGTCAAGCCGCTACAGCCTTCAAACGCCCTCTCTCCGATACTGGTGACTCCGGAAGGAATTGTGACGCTGGTCAGGCCGCTACAGTATTCAAACGCTCTCTCTCCGATGCTGGTGATGCCGGAAGGGATTATGACCCCTCCCTTTACACCTCCTGGGCATGCTATAATCTTTTTCATCTCCTTGTCATACAAAACTCCGTTGACAGATGTATAGTTAGGATTAGAGGGAGATACATTTATGCTGGTCAGTCTGCCACAGTGCGAAAACGCAACATCTCCAATGCTGGAGACGCCGGAAGGGATTGAGATGTTTGTCAAGCCGCTACATTTGTGAAACGCTTCTTTCCCGATGCTGGTGACGCTTGAAGGGATCGTGACGCTGGTCAGGCCGCTACAGCCATAAAACGTACAATCTTCAATGCTGGTGACACTGGAAGGAATTGAAATGCAGGTCAAGCCGCTACAGCCACTAAACGCGTACCATCCAATACTGGTGACACTGGAAGGAATTGAAATGCTGGTCAAGCCGCTACAGCCACGAAACGCATAAAATCCGATGCTGGTGACGCCAAATGGGATTGACACGCTGGTCAGACCGCTACAGTCACGAAACGCATCCATTCCTATGCTGGTGACGCTAGATGGGATTGTGACGCTGGTCAGACCTTCACAGCCGTCAAATGCCTTTTCTCCTATCATGGTGACCGTATATGTCTTTCCTCCTATCTGCACTTCTGAAGGGATATTGACAACAGGCTCGTCCGAGCAACCTTTTTTTAGCCTCGCCTCAGTTACTGATATAAAGTCAAATTGCATCGAAGTTGCTAACACTTCAACGTCAACAATCTCCTCTTCAGAAGTGTCTTTCTGTACATTTTTAGTTGTGCCCATTCCGCTTTTCTGAGCAACGCCCGAGTTTGTCCCAATAAAAGCCGTCAAGCCGAACAATACCGCCACGACCGGGGCTAAAACACTTTTTCTCATGTTTTTATGCTTAAGTAAATTTAACATTCCATCAGCAAGCAGACTGAACTATGTTATGGCTGTCGCTGATATTGCAAAAGTAGCGGACTTTAATATAGTTACATTTGCTTGTTGACGCTATATAAACGTTCTTCAAAACTATCACACTAAAGACAATATCTCTTGGATTTATGTAACCTTTGTTAAAGTACAAAAGAGAAAGGCAAGAGCGTTTTCACTCCGCTTATTTTCAGAGTCTTGTCAGTTCCGTAGAGAATGATTTGCATTTCGCTTCCGGCTCTTGCCTCGCTCTCCTGCATCACCTGTCTGCACGCTCCGCATGGTGTGATTGGCTTTTTCAGAAATTCGCCCTCTGTTTGCGCCGCTATTGCGATGGCTACAACGGCAATGTCGGGGTAGTTTGCGCCTGCGGCGAAAAGAGCGGTGCGCTCTGCGCAAAGACCGCTCGGGTAAGCTCCGTTTTCCTGGTTGTTGCCCGTCACAATCTCCCCGTTGGCAAGCAGAACGGCGGCGCCCACCTGAAATTTTGAGTAAGGAGCGTAAGCCCTGCAAGAGGCCTCTTTTGCAGCCTCCACAAGCTTGCGGACAGACTCGTCAAAATCGTCTTCAGCAAGTTCCCAATACCTATATGATGACACAATCTCTTTCATAAAAAAAACATTTAGACGTTTGCACAAATATACAACAAAGAAGGAGACAGACAAAAAAAGTCCCCCGAAAAAATTCCGAGGGACAAAAAACATACACCTATGACAACAAAATATTATTTCAAATCAGCAAGAGCTTTCTTGATACGAGCAAACGCTTCCACAAGCTTTTCGTCTGAAGTAGCGTAAGACATACGTATGCAGTCAGGAGCTCCGAACGCCGCGCCGCCCACGCAAGCCACGTGACCTTCTGTAAGCAGGTACATTGCAAGTTCAGCAGCGTCGTTGATAGTTTCGCCGGCAGGCGTTTTCTTTCCGAAGAAAGACTTGCATTCAGGGAACACATAGAACGCGCCAGTTGGGTTGTTCACCTTCAAGCCCGGAATCTCTTTAGTAAGAGACACAACAAGATCTTTTCTGCGTTCGAACGCCTTGCGCATTTCAGCAACGCAAGACTGGTCGCCGGTGTAAGCCGCTTCGGCAGCCTTCTGAGTGATAGAAGACGGACCGGAAGTATATTGGCCCTGCAGCTTGTTGCAAGCCGAGGCGATCCACTGAGGAGCGGCAATCCAGCCAAGTCTCCATCCAGTCATGGCGTATCCTTTAGACACACCGTTTATGATAACCACACGGTCTCTGATATTGTCAAACTGAGCGATGCTCTCGTGTTTGCCTATATAGTTGATGTGTTCGTAAATTTCGTCAGCAAGGACAATCACGTTAGGGTATTTTGCCAGAACGTCAGCAAGCCCCTTCAGTTCCTCCTTAGTGTAAACGCTGCCAGTTGGGTTTGACGGCGAGCAAAGGATGAACGCCTTGGTTTTAGGAGTGATAGCAGCCTCAAGCTGAGCAGGAGTGATTTTGAAATCCTGGTCAATTCCGGCAGTCACGATAACGTTAGTTCCTTCAGCAAGCTTCACCATTTCAACATAACTAACCCAGTAAGGAGCAGGGACGATAACTTCGTCGCCCTTTCCGACGATACACATAAGCGCGTTGCAGACAGACTGCTTCGCCCCGTTAGAGCACACAATCTGCTCTGGCTTGTAGTCCAAGCCGTTTTCGTTCTTCAGTTTCGCCACAATCGCGTTGCGCAAAGCAGGGTATCCCGGAACTGGAGAATAGAATGAAAAATTGTCATCGATTGCTTTTTTTGCAGCCTGTTTTATGTGGTCAGGGGTGGTGAAGTCCGGTTCACCTACACTAAGGTTGATCACATCAATGCCTTGAGCCTTCAATTCATTGCTTTTCTGAGACATTGCCAGTGTTTCCGACGGAGACAAGGCTGCCAAACGAGCTGATACTTGATTCATTTTCCTACTATAATTATATAAATTAATCTAACATTCACCTTTCAGCGTGCAAAGTTATCAAATTTTCCATAAAGTGCAAACTAATGAAGCAAAATAGTTATCGTTGCTTGCGTTTTTTTTTACATTTTTTCTGAAAATTGCGCTTTTTCTCTTCTTTTTGACAATTTAAAAGCTCTTGGACGATTTTGGCAAGAACTTTTTTCTGCGGCTGACTGACGATGTTTTTTTTCGTGCTGCAGAATTTTTTTTGTGTTTTGGTGGGTTTAGTCCTTTATTTTTGTATTTTTGTGCCTTGATAAATTTTTAGTAAAAGAGAAAGAATGAAAACAGATATTATTTTGTCAGGTGTCGGAGGGCAGGGAATCCTGTCTATTGCGGCGGTAATCGGAAAAGCGGCTGTGGATAACAACTTGTATATGAAGCAGGCCGAGGTTCACGGAATGAGCCAGCGCGGCGGAGATGTGCAGTCAAACCTCAGAATTTCGGATGAGCCTATTGCTTCGGACCTTATTGCAAAGGGCAGCGCGGACATTATCATATCGCTGGAGCCGATGGAGTCTTTGCGTTATCTTCCTTACTTGAAGAAGGACGGATGGATTGTCACTAACAAAGTGCCGCTGGTGAATATCCCTGACTATCCGGAGGTTGAGAGCGTGCTTGCTGAGATTGAAAAGGTTCAGAATCACGTGATTCTTGATGTGGAAACTATTGCGAAGGAGGCTGGCTCGGCAAGGGCTGCAAACATCGTGATGCTCGGCGCGGCTTCTCCTTTCCTTAACATATCTTACGAAATGATTCAGGACGGAATCCGTTCTATATTCGGACGTAAAGGCGAGGAAATCGTGAACATGAACCTAAAGGCGCTTGAGGCCGGACGTAAGATGGCGGAAGAACTAAAACGTTAAGCAATATGATTCAAAGGATTCAAAGTATATATATGCTTGTTGTGAGCGCGTTGACTGTCTTTTTGATGTGCTCTGACGTTTTCACGCTGTACAGCAAAGCGGAGACCTACGAGGTCGGTTCGCTTTTTGTGAAAAAGGGCGGTGAGTCGCTTTATTCGGTATGGCCTATATTTGCGCTTCTGCTGGTATCTGCGGTTGTGGCTTTTGCTGCCATATTTATGTACAAGAGCCGTCTGGTGCAGATGAGGGTGAATATCTTCAACATGGTTCTGATATTGGGCGTTTGCATTGTGATTGCAGGGTACGGATTTCTGCTTTCCGCTAAATATGAGGGCATGACGGTGGCTCCAAACTACGGTGTCCTTTGGGTGCTGCCGGTGAATCTTATCTTCTCTTATCTGGCTCTGCGCGCGATAGGCAAGGACGAGGCTCTGGTGCGTTCGCTGGACAGGCTTCGTTAATTTTTTTAATGTAAAAGTTAGGGCGTCTTGCGGGTAGCAGGACGCCTTTTTTGTTGTTGAGCACATGAGGCGGAGTAATGTCCGGTGTTTTTTTGTAAGACGGACTTAATGTCACCTTTTTAACATTTTTTAATATTGATTGTAGAATAATAGTTTTATCTTTGTGGTCAATTTAGTTTAGAATTGAAATTATTTAATATGAAAGAAGAAAAGAACTTAGGGCTAACCGATGCGGAAGTGCAGGAGAGCAGAAGGTTGCATGGGCAAAATCTTTTGACACCCCCGGAGACTACGCCTTGGTGGAAGCTTTATCTTGAAAAGTTTCAGGATCCGATTATTGTGATTTTGCTGGTGGCTACGCTAGTGTCGCTTCTCTCTGGCTTGCAGAGCGGAGAGTTTACAGAGTCGTTGGGTATCATTTTTGCGGTGCTTATAGCTACTGGAGTTGGTTTTTGGCAGGAGTACGACGCGCAACGCAAATTTGACGCGCTGAAGGCGGAAACAGACTTCGAAACGGTCAAGGTGCGCAGAAACGGAGAGGTGGTCGAAGTCACAAAAGACCAGCTGGTTGTGGGCGATGTGGTGCTGCTCTCTTCCGGCGACGAGATTCCGGCCGATATTGAGTTGATTCATTCTGTTGATATGAAGGTTTCTGAGGCTGCGATGACTGGCGAGTCTGTCGCTGTTTCAAAGTACCCTATAGACGAGCCTTATTCGGGTTCCGGTTTCGCTCCTAATCTTTTGCTTCGAGGCACAACGGTGGAGCAGGGCCTTGGCGAGGGTGTCGTGGTTAAGGTTGGAGATGAAACGGAGATTGGCAAGACTACTCGTCAGGCTTCGGAGGAGACGCATAACAAGACTCCTTTGGAAGAGAAATTGCATGAACTTGCCGGAAAGATTAATATCGTGGCTTTCGGTATCGCCATAACCATGTTTATAATATTGAATGTGGTGCATTGGGACTTTGCTCTTGGCGATTCTGCGTTTGCAATGTCGCAAGAGACGCTTCTGGTGGAACTTAAGTTCCTCATGATAGCAGTAGCTGTTATTATTATGGCTGTTCCGGAAGGCTTGCCGCTTTCTGTCACTTTGGCTTTGGCATTCTCCATGAAGACTATGGCAAAGGAGAACAATCTTGTGAAAAAGATGCACGCCTGCGAAACCATCGGTTCTGTAAACGTGATTTTTACGGACAAAACAGGAACTTTGACGCAGAACTGCATGACGGTTGTGGAAACGGACGAGAAAGACGGAGGCCTGATGTCGCTTGTGGGCGCGCTGAACTCTACCGCAAACTGGTCGGGCGACGCTCGTGTTATCGGCAATCCTACGGAAGCTGCAATTCTGAAGTCGTTAGGACGAGACGCAACTGAAAATCTTCGCTCTTCTTACGAAGTTATCTCTTGCATCCCTTTTTCGAGCGCGTACAAGTACATGGTCTCTTATGTGGAAAATAAGGAGACCAAGGAGCGTGTTGTCTTGATGAAGGGAGCGCCGGAAGTTGTGGCCCGCATTATTTGCAGAAATGATTTTCTTGACGAAGTGTCTGTTCAGCAGTCTCG
The DNA here is from genome assembly GCA_017632345.1 of Paludibacteraceae bacterium. Classification (GTDB taxonomy): domain Bacteria; phylum Bacteroidota; class Bacteroidia; order Bacteroidales; family Paludibacteraceae; genus RGIG9379. The sequence continues at coordinate 9,364 of JAGBRL010000029.1, read as the reverse complement.
TGGACGAAGGGCGATCGCGGCTGTGGTCATAGACGGCGAGTTTGACGATATAAAGAGCAAACTGGAAAATGGAGAGACGCTTTCTGATGCGAAGTACGTCGGAACATGGTTCATTGAAGACCCTGTGCGCGAAGATGTGCCAATAGCTATAGAAAAATGTTACGGAGCTGGCATTGACGTTGTTATGATGACGGGGGACAATATCAAGACTGCCTCGGAAATTGGTCGTCAGGCTGGCTTCAAAGATGTGTGGAGCATTGAGGCGAAGGATTTTTGGACTGCGATAGAAAACCCTCAGAACGGACGTGTTTTGCCTAATGTTATAGCGCGATGCACTCCTGCAAACAAGTTGGAGATATTGAATTGGGCGCAAGACAAAAGGTATGTGTGCGCCATGACCGGCGACGGCGTGAACGACTCTCCGTCTTTGAATCATGCGGATGTGGGTATTGCTATGGGTTCAGGCACGTCTGTGGCAAAAGAGGCTGCGGATATTGTGCTTCTTGACGATGCTTTCCCTTCTATTGTCACTGGTGTGAAATGGGGCAGGTCTTTGTTTAAAAACATAAGAAACTTCCTGTTCTTGCAGTTGTCTATAAATGTGTCGGCTTGTCTTGTTGCGGTGTTCGGCCCGCTGGTTGGCGTGGAGATGCCGTTCGCCGTGACTCAGATTTTATGGATTAACCTCGTGATGGACTCGCTTGCGGCTATTGCGTTGGCTTCTGAGCCGGCAGACGAAAGGGTGCTACTCGAAAAGCCAAGGGATAGAGAAGAGTTCATCATCAACAAGCCTTTGGCAAGGGCAATATTCGGGTTCGGCGGATTTGTGTGGATTCTCTGCACAGTGATTCTTTATAAGCACGAGGCTATTCAGGAGGCGTTGGGATTGTCAGAAACAGCCTTCAAAGCTACGTTCTTCGGAGGATATATGATTATGAACTGGTGGAATATGTTCAATGCGCGTGTAATAGGCAAGAACAAGTCTGTCTTCTCAGGACTTGGCAGCAACGCCAAGTTTTCAGGAATACTTTTGTTCATCGCAGTGGTGACAATTCTTGTGGTGCAGTTTGGCGGAGAGTTCTTCCAGACCGAGCCGCTCTCTTTGAACATTTGGCTAATGATATTCGCGCTGACATCTCCTGTTGTTATAGTGAGAGAGCTGTATTTCCAGCTGTTCGGAAAGAAAAAATGATAAAGATGTTCTTAGCAAAGTGATTTGCGATTAGTTTAAGCCGAGGGTTGGAATTTCCTGCTCTCGGCTTTTTGTCTGTTTTGTTAAAAAAAATTATTAATCGAGGATAGATATAATCTAAACTTTTAATTATTTTTGCGAAATATATTAATAGAGCATGAAGTTACGAAATTTACTTATAATCGGGTTCTGTACGTTGGCTGCCTTTGCATCTGCTCAGAAGAAAAGCAAGGTCAGTCTGGATTATATTGACAAGTACAGCAAGATAGCCGTGAAAAAGATGGAGCAGCACGGCATTCCGGCAAGTATCACGCTTGCTCAGGGCATTCTGGAGTCAGGCTCCGGAACTGGCGAGCTTGTTAAGAAAAGCAATAACCATTTCGGCATCAAGTGTCATGACTGGAAGGGCGAGCGTGTTTATCACGACGATGACATAAAGGATGATTGTTTCAGAAAATATGACAAGGCGGAGGATTCGTTCGAAGACCATTCGCAGTTCCTTAAACGTCCGCGCTATGCGTCTTTGTACGAGTTGGACATTTACGACTACAAGGCATGGGCTAACGGGCTGAAGAAGTGCGGTTACGCTACAGACCCTAACTACGCGTCGAGACTGATAAATCTTATAGAGGTTTATGAGTTGTACTCTTATGACAAGGACGCTAAGAAGAGCGGTCCGACTCAGGAAGAGAAAGAGTTAGCACAGGCTGAGGCTAATTATCAGCACGGAACTTCTATGGGCGAAATTCATTCTTATACCTCTCATGAGGTTGTGAAGGTGAACGGAAGAAAGGCTGTAATTGCGCGTAATGGTGACACTTACGAGTCTATCGCGAAGGAATTTGGAATGCGAAAGTGGGAGATCCGCTGGTGCAATAAGGTGAGAAAAGGCGAAACGCCTTCGGACGGACAGACTGTCTTCTTGCGAAAATGGTGATGTGATGAGCCTCAAAAAGACTGTGCTGCTCGGAATGAGCGGAGGAACGGACAGCTCTGTTGCGGCTATGCTTCTGAAGGAGGCGGGATACTGCGTTACGGGTGTGACTTTCCGCTTTTGGGACGACTGTTCGGAAGAGCCGGAGTATCTGAAGGAATCCGCAGGTCTGGCTCGGAGGCTTGGCATTGAACATTTTGTGTTTGACTGCAGAGATTTGTTCCGCCGTGAAATTGTTGATTACTTTGTCCGCGAGTATATGTCCGGACGCACTCCTGTGCCTTGTGTGCGATGCAACAATTTGCTGAAATGGCCGCTGCTGAGGAGTTTGGCAGACGAAAGGGGCATTGAGTTCATAGCCACTGGACACTATGCGAAGTTGGATAAAATTGATGGTCTCACATATATTCGCGAAGGTTTGGACAGAGATAAGGATCAGTCTTTCTTTTTATGGGGGCTGACGCAGGATGTTCTGGACAGGATGTTGCTGCCTCTCGGAGACCTTTCCAAAAACGAAGTCAGAGAGTTTGCGCGTGCACGGGGTTTTGCGAGTGTGGCGGATAAAAAGGATAGCGTGGGGGTCTGTTTTTGTCAAGATGATTACAGACCGTTTTTGCAGAAAAGGATGCGAGGCTCCAGTCTGATAAGGCAAGGCAGTTTCATCGACAGCAAAGGCACTTTTTTAGGACGACACAAAGGTTACCCTTTTTATACTGTGGGGCAAAGGCGCGGACTTGGCGTGAATTTTGTTGTTCCTATGTTCGTGAAGGAGATTGTGCCGCAAGATAATATTGTGGTTCTGGCAACTGAAGATGAGCTTTATAAAGAAGATATGCTCCTGACTGAGTGGAACGTGACGAATCCGAAAGAGGTTTTTGATTCGGAGCGTGTCAGGGTTAAAATAAGGTACAAAAAGCAGCATGATTACGGGAAGGTCTCTTTGTTGGACGACGGGCGGCTGAAGGTTGTTTTTGAAAAGCCGGTTTCGGCTGTTGCTCCGGGGCAGGCTGCTTGCTTTTATGTAGGCGACAGGGTTGTGGGCGGTGGAATCATTGTGTAGATTGGTTCGTCTGCGTTAATGTTTTAGATATTTGGTCATGGCAGGCTTGGTCTTCATGGCGTTGGTTTAATTTTAATTTAAATAGCATTTTTTGCATCTTATGAAGTTAGATAATTTATTAAGGGCTTTATATGTTTGTGCGTCAGTTTGTATTCTGGCTTTGTTGGGGGCTTGCGCCAATATGGCTCAAGGGCCGACTGGCGGGCTTAGGGACTCTTTGCCTCCGGTGTACAAAACAAGCAAGCCATTGCCTAACTCTTTGAATTTCAGAGAAAATAAGGTCGAAATTGAATTTGACGAATATGTGCAGCTGAAGGACGGGTTTGAAAAAATTGTTGTCTCTCCGCCTACAAAGTCGCCTTTTGTTGCAAAAGCCATAGGCAAAAAGGTGGTTGTTGAGTTTCGCGACACGCTGATGGCTAACACTACTTATACTGTGGATTTTTCAAACAGCATCGTTGATAACAACGAGTCCAATCCGTTTAACGAATATTTCTTCAGCTTTTCAACAGGTGATGTTTTGGACACGCTGTCTATGTCCGGCTATCTGCTTAACGCCAAAGATTTGTCGCCGGCAGCGGGTGTCTATGTCGGAGCTTACAAGCAGCACGACGATTCTGTGTTTGTTACAAAGGCTTTTGACAGAATCGCAAAGACCGATGAGAACGGACGTTTTACACTTCGCAATCTCGAGCCTGTGCCTTACAGGGTCTTTGCTTTAAATGACGTCAATTCAAACTACTATTTTGACCAGCCGGGAGAGGCGGTCGCGTTTTTGGACTCCGTCTTTACGCCTAAGATGATAGAAAAGGTAAGGTTTGACACAATTTACAAGGATTCTGTGACTATAGATACGGTAAAAAGATTTCGTTCAGTGCGTTATTTGCCGGACTCTGTCACGTTGCAGTTGTTTGAGGAGGAGATAGTTCGTCAGTCTTTCAAAAAGGCGGAGCTTACGTCGGAAACCACCGTTGAGCTATATTTTGAAAATTACGAAAAGCAGGTGCCGGAAATTAATCCGGTGAACTTTGTTTCGGACAATTGGGCTGTTGTGGAGCCGTCTGTCACAACTGACACGATAAAAGTTTGGCTGAGGGATTCTAATGTGGTGAAACTTGACACGTTGCGTTTTGAACTTGTTTATCAGAAAACGGATTCGGCTTCAAATTTTGTGGAGGCAAGGGATACGGTTCAACTTTTCCAAAATAGGAAAAAGGCAAAAAGAAGAGACGACAAGAAGCAGACTTTCCTTACTTGTTCAAGCGGCAGGAGTGTGGAGGTGTATAACTTGCCTCGCATAGAGTGGAGCGCTCCGGTTGATTTTGTTCAGGACTCTGTGGTGAAGGTTGAGATGCAGAAAGACACCCTTTGGGAGAAGGTGGATTTCAGGCTTGTGGCGGACTCTGCGGTGAACGCAAGGGCTTATCTGCTTGAGGCGGAATGGAAGGAGGGCTTTAGTTACAGACTGCGTATAGATTCAGCTTCGGTTACTGATATATATGGCAATTGCAACGATAAGACAGAACTTAAATTTCGAATAAAGACCAAAGAGGAGTATTCTACTTTGAAGTTTAAGGTTCAGGGCGTTGCGGATAGCGCCTTTGTGGAGCTTCTCAACGCTAAAGAGCAGGTTAAGCGCGTGGAAAATCTTAGGAACGGAGAGGTGTTCTTCAAAAATGTGCATCCGGGAGAGTATTACGCGCGTCTTGTGGTTGACTCTGATAATGATGGCTTGTGGACAACCGGAAAGTACGTTGAAAATCGTAAGCCGGAACAGGTTTATTATTTCAGCAAAACTCTGAAATTGAGAGCGAACTGGGATGTTGAGGAGGTTTGGAACGTGACGGAAAAGAACATCTTAAACCAGCGTCCTTCTGGTCTGAACGCGAAAAAGAAGAAAAATAAGAGATGATGACAGGTTCTGTAGCTTATTTCTCTTCTGCCTATCTTGCTCCGGTGGCGTATTGGAAGGCTTTCCTTGCTTGCAAGGAGGCGTGTCTTGATTTGAACGAGCATTATGTGAAGCAGACTTATCGTAACCGTTGCAGGATAATGACGGCAAATGGTGTTATGGATCTTGCTGTTCCGGTTTTGCGGACAGGCAAGGCTGCTATGAGGGATGTGCGGGTGTCTTATACTGTTGACTGGCAGAAACAGCACTGGAGGGCGATTGAGGCGGCCTATAACTCCACACCGTTTTTTGAGTATTACAGAGACGATTTTGAACCTATATATTCTAAAAGGGAGACGTTTCTGGTTGATATTAATTGCAGGTTGGCGGAGGTTGTGACAGATCTGCTTCAGATAGACAAACGTATGTCTTTGATTCCGGAGTATAAGGCTGAGTTCCAGGATGGAGAACTTGACTTGAGGAGTCTTTTCTCTCCTAAAAAAGTGTCAGAAGAGAGCGCGCAGACTTATTATCAGGTTTTTAGTGACAGGTTTGGGTTCGTGCCTAATTTGAGTATAGTTGATTTGTTGTTTAATATGGGTCCGGAGTCAATCTTTGTGTTGATGCCGAATCTTTTGAAATAGTGATTGTTATGGAGATGGAATATAGTTTTGACACATTGCGCCCGTATAGGGACGAGGAGGTCAGAGACGCTTTTTTGCGTGTGACCAAGGAACCGGAGTTTAAGACTGTTATGAAATATCTGTTTCAGGATAAGGCTGACGGTATGATTGAGTTCTTTTTGACTCTGAACAGCGTTTATGATTTCCAAAGCAAGGTTATTGCTCCGTTCTTGTTGGATTTGTCGAAAAAGACAATGGACAGCTTGACAATATCTGGACTTGATAATCTGAAAGGTGATAAAAAGTATCTGATAATGTCTAACCATAGGGATATTGTGGGCGATGCGGCTATTCTGAACACTCTGATGATAACAAATGGTCACGATACGGCCGAAAACGCAATCGGAGATAATCTTTGCTCCAGGCCTTGGATCACAGAAATGATGAAGCTCAACAAGAACTTTATCGTGAAGAGAAGCGGTACTAAGCGCGAAATTTTTGAAGCGTCAAAACTGCTATCTTCCTATATCCGTAAAAATATTGTGGAGAGGAGCAATTCTATATGGATCGCGCAGCGCGAGGGCAGAGCCAAGGATGCAAACGACCGCACGCAGGAGAGCCTTCTGAAGATGTTCAGCATGAGCAGCGGCAGTGACCTGAAGCAGGGCTTTCTTGAACTGAATATACTCCCCGTAAGCATCAGTTACGAGTATGATGCGTGCGACTATCTTAAGGCTAAAGAGTTTCAGCAGAAACGTGATGACGCCAATTTCAAAAAAAGCAAGGAGGATGATGTGCTGAATATGCAGGTGGGGCTGACCGGTTATAAGGGCAGAGTGCATTACGAAGTTATGTCTGACATAAATGATATTCTGCAGAATGAAATTTCGGACAATGATGACAGAACGGCTATTGTGGAAAAGGTGGCTGTTGTTATCGACAGATGTATTCATGCCAATTATCAGATATATCCTGGTAATTATGTGGCGCTTGACTTGCTGGAAGGGCGTGATGTGTGCTGCTCAGAAAATTACACGGCTGAGGAGAAAGAACGTTTTGTCAACTATCTGAACGGACAAATAGACAAAATTGATCTGGCGAATAAGGATACGGATTTTCTTAAGACTAAAATCTTGGAAATGTACGCTAATCCGCTGAAAAATTATATAGTGGCAAGAGACCTGAAATAATCGGGTTTCTGCCTTTGTTTACGTTTTTAACTGTTTTTGTATGATTGATGGTAATATGGAAGTCGCTTCCATAAAGCACTGGGCTGAAGAGGACCGGCCTAGAGAAAAGCTTCTGAATAAAGGAACGGAAGCGTTGTCTAATGCGGAGCTTCTCGCAATCCTGATCGGGTCCGGCTCGCGGAAGGAGAGCGCGGTGGATTTGTGCAAGCGCATATTGGAGTCTGTTGACAACAGCCTGGATGTGCTTGGCCGAAAGACGGTGCTGGATTATATGCAGTTCAACGGAATTGGCGAGGCTAAGGCTCTTACTATTGTGGCTGCTATGGAGCTTGGCAGGCGGAGAAAGCTTTCTGAGGTGCAGAACGTGAAGCAGATCAAGGCAAGCTGCGACATATTTGACATAATGCAGCCTATTTTGGCCGACCTGGAGCATGAGGAGATTTGGGCGGTATATATGAACAGAGCGAACAGAGTTCTGAATAAGCGGCTTATTTCTAGCGGAGGACTGGTTTCGTCTGTGTTTGATGTGCGTATCGTGATTCGTCATGCTATCTTGATGAACGCCACTGTTTTGGCTTTGTGTCATAATCATCCGTCTGGAAATGCTAAGCCGAGCCATTCGGACAAAATGATAACTGATATGCTGAAAAAGGCTTGCGGTTATTTTGATATATCTTTTATTGATCATCTAATTGTTGCGGGAAACAATTTTTACAGTTTCTCTGACGCTGGCGAATTATAGTTTATGGTTTATATTTATTCTGAACATATAACGGAGCGCCTCAGGTATGTGTGCAGACATATATTCGGCTCTGTGCTTGGGATTGGCTACGAGCTTGGGAGCAACGTGCCTCAGGATGACGGTGTGGTTGTCATTAATTATTCTGATAACGAGAATGTCCGTAGCTCGGTTCGTGTAGTGCCGTGCGGATTGTTAGAGGAGACCGGCATAAGGGTGGTTGTGCCTGATGTGTTTTATTCGCAGGGTGTGCTGGCTTTTTTTAGGACAGGAGGCGATTTTGAGTTTGATGTTTTTTCTGCAACGTTCTATATGATAAGCCGTTACGAGGAATATAATGTCACTAATCTTGATAAACACGGCAGGTTTATGGAACAGGATAGCCTGATGTGCCGAAATGGAGTGGTGGAGATGCCTGTGGTTGACATTTGGCTTTTGCGGTTGAAGGGCGTTTTGGCTGGGCTGTCGCCTTCGTTGGATTTTGCGGAACGTAAATTCACTTATCTCAAAACTATCGACGTGGATAATGTTTTTGCCTTCAGGCACAAAGGTGTTCTGCTTAATGGAGCTAAATTGGCTTTAGATTTAGCTAAGGGCAGAAGGGAGGCGTTTAGCCTCAGGCTTAAGTCTGTTTTCAGACTGCGGCAGGATCCTTATTTTAATTTGGAGGAAGTGGCTCAAATGCATGATAATCACAAAGATACAACCCTGTTTTTTTTCCACTCCGGCGGATATGGCAAGTTTGACAAAAAAGTGATTGTGCCAAGTCTTTCATACAGGCGTGTCCGTGCAAATATTGCAAAGGATTTCAAAGTGGGGCTTCATCCGTCGCATAGGTCGGCGTTTAAGGAGAGGCTTTTCTATTTGGAAAAAAAGGTGCTGGAAAATGTTATCGGAGAGAGCGTAGTGCGATGCAGATTTCATTATTTAAGATGCAGATTTCCTGAGAGTTATAAAATGCTTGAAAGAATAGGTGTCAAAGAGGATTATTCGCTGGGCTTTTCAAATACTCCAGGTTTTAGGGCTGGAACGTCGTATCCGTTCTTTTTTTATGACCTGACGGAGGAACGGCAGACAGACTTGAAGATTTTTCCGTTGGTGGTGATGGATAAAACTTTGCGGTCTAATTTAAATTTAAATACGGACGATGCGTTCGAGCGCATTAAAAGTTTAGCAGAAGAGGTTAAGCGTGTGAACGGAGTTTTTGTGACTCTATTCCATAACGAAAACTTAACAGACGAAGAGCTTTTCGGATGGAAGGGCTGGAAGGATATGTACAAAAAGGTTTTGCTCCAGATTACGTCTGACAATTAGGCTGACCGTATCCTTGTCAAAATCAAAAATTGTACTACCTTTGCGGCAGATTAACACGACAAAAAAAGTATTATGTGCATACCTGGAACGGCGCTCAGCCGCTACATAAATTTCTATACGGATTTCGCCTTCAAGAAGTTTTTCGGAACGGAGACGAACAAGGACTTGCTGATCAGTTTTCTGAACGCGTTGCTTGCACTTGATGGCGACAGGGAGATTGCGGACCTCACATATTTCAACACGGAACGGCTTGGCTTCAGCAATAACGAGCGCCGCGCTGTTTATGATGTCTATTGCCAGACAAAGAACGGCGAGCGTTTTATCGTCGAGATGCAGAAGGCGAAGCAGGACAATTTCAGAGACCGTGCCCTTTACTATTCGTCGTTCGCCATTCAGGAGCAGGGACAGAAGGGGTCAAAGG
>JAGBRL010000028.1 GCA_017632345.1 Paludibacteraceae bacterium | reverse complement strand
TTTCTGCGTCTGGCATTGCTCGCTCCACCAATCGTGGATGCCATCTTTGCAGGGAAAGCTCCTTGGACACTTTCCCTGACTGAATTGAATACAACATTGCCATATTCGTGGAAGGAGCAGATGGAACTTTTCGGCATGTCATAAAAAACAGAAACTCTGGCATAATCATCTTCAACCCCTTACAATTTGTAAGGAGTTGTACTCCGGCAAGGACTTGTGAATACATTTCTCTGCCGGAGTTTTTTCGTCTCTCTCTTAAATGATGACCTTAAAAACGATGGTCGAAAAAATAGTAAAGACCAAAAGCGTAATCACCTCCTGTATAATTTTCAGCTGCATCAGCGAGAAAGGCCCTCCATTGCCAATAAAGCCGATTCTGTTTGCAGGCACCTGAGCGCAATACTCAAACAGCGCCACGCCCCAACTAAAAAGAATAACCCCGAAAAGCGGCCAGTCGCCAATCACTTTGGACTGCTGCAACTTAAGATGTCCGTACCACGCAAACGTCATAAAGACATTCGACACGACAAGGAGCAAAATAGTGTAAAAACCTTGCATAAAAGAATTATTAATCTAAGAAAATAAAAAAAGCGGCCAACCTTGACCGCTTCGAGTGAGCCAGCTGGGGCTCGAACCCAGGACCCCATCCTTAAAAGGGATGTGCTCTACCTGCTGAGCTACTAGCTCTCCCTCAATTCGCCTCTTCCTCAAAGGCGTTGCAAAGGTACTACTTTTATTTTAATCTGCAAATAAAATCAAATAAAAATTACAACACCAACACAATAAAACATATAAATCACTCATTATCAACCTATTAAAACAGATTAAATTTTAACTCTAACCAAACAACGAGCCATAGAAGTCACGTTTCCGCCAATTTTTTCCAGCCCTGAGCCTATAGTCTCCCTGCCATCGGTGTAAATTGTAGCTCCAAATTTCGCATAAAAAGACCACTCCGGATTAGGCTGCCACCTCAAATTCACACAAACTCGATGTCCTTTTCCATAACACGAAGGTATTGAAAAGACATAAAGCAAATCCTTTTCGTACAGATAGACCCTGTTATTGTAGTCCTCTGCTTCAAAATAAGCATATCTGAGGTCTAAATGCAACCTCTTTCTAAACATCACCGCCCCAAGGTCTGCCGCAACCGTCCATCCGTATGTGCGCGGATTGCCGCCAAAGGCATGAGCATTTCCGTCAGCAATCAGCTGACTTGACAAATTTTCGGAAAATTTAAACTTTCCCCCAACCCTTGCCGTGTGATGCCTATTCTGCGAAACTGACGTTGTATCGTTTTTCTCCTTCTCTTTATATTTGAATTTTGCATAAATCGTGACCTTCTTCATAGCATAATTTATTTGCGACAGAAAATCATAACCTGCCGACGGCTTATCTAATTGATATTTAGCCCAATTAAAACGGTACACATCCAAATAAGAGGCTACCGAAAATCGTCTTGCAGGCTTAAATTCCGCACCTATGTAGAGGCCGGCTTCATTCTCCGGACGCGAATTTTCAGAAAATCCGTTTGCATACAAATTTTGATAATCTGAAGCATAATACCTATGAAGGAGCAAAACACCAAGCAAAGACGATGGCGCAACTGCAAATCCGTTCAGCACAGCAATCCCGCCGCTGCCTCCAGTCGCCACCTCTCCAAAAAGCGACGCATGATACAGTCTGACTGAGTAATCTGCTCCCACATTCCAGTTCTCTGCCGTATTTCTCAACTTATAATACGTATAAAGTTTATCTGCCGGTTCCAAATTAGCACCGTACTTATACTTAATCCCGCTAATCCCGGCTGTGAAATAGTCCGACTTATACCTCAGATTTGCACCAAACACAGACTCTTTAACACTTTCCTTCTTTTTAAGCTCGCTTTCGGTCCTATGCAAACCGTCAGTCTTGAATGACGTCACCCCTCCCCTTTCCGACAAATTCGCATCGATTCGTTTGCAAGACAAGAACGAAGTCAGTGTAAATCGACCAACAGACACAGCCCCGCCCGTCCCTCTGAAAAATCCAGCCTCTCCTACAGACGTATATCTGCGAACGCCCGAGTTCCGGAATCGTGTGTTCAGCACACTGTTAGACTTTCCTATTATCGAACTTGAGCCAATAACCAAACCTTGCCCGAAATTAACCTTAAAATCTCCTAATATCCAGTTGTCTAAAATGCCGAAATTAGATACTTCCACATGTGCGGACGAAAAATCAAACATGCGTCCGTCGCCCCACAAACGCTCTCCGGCATCAACTTCTGCCGTCAGTCCCGCATGAATCTTGTCCGAACAAGCAAACTGATATTTGAAATACATATAGTTCGCATCTCCTTTATAACCTTTGTCTGACAACGAGTCCGAATACCCGTCTTTCTTTTTAAGTGCCCTGTCATAACGCAGATAGATATGGTTTTCCACATTTTTCAATTCTTCTCTCAACGTAATCCTTTCGTCCTCCGCCACCTTCAGATACTTCTCTATTTGAAGAGCCTTTTGCAATGACAGTCCCTCCACATTCTTCAGTTCGTATAGCGTATAGAAACGTCCGTAACGACGGCGGTGCGACAACAGAGCATCAATTTCAATTTCGGACAATTGCGGTATCTTCAGCAGCAACTCTCTGTCAGCCTTGTTTATATCAATCCTCCTGCTCAAAATCTCTTCAAGCTCTTCTGCCATTGCCTCCAGATCAAACTCTTTGTTCTCTTCTTCAGTCAAATCCTCTATTATTCCTGCATCAATTTCTTGCGGAAAAGCGTAAGTAAACACACCTGCAAAAAGCAGGCTTACAAAAAACAACCTTCTCATAGACAGCACATTAAAAAGTAAAAACTGTTCCTCCGCAAATTGTCAAGCCTAACTGATTATGATACGACGCTGAAAAATCAAAAGCAAACGAGGACAGATCAAAACCCACGCCTAATGACGGCTCTACAGGCAAAGCCCTTGCACCGCATCGCATAAAAAATTTTCCTACTTTATATTCAAACCCAGTTCTGTACTGCCAGCTGTCAAACTGAAATGTCTCCACTTCAAAAAGCCATCGGCACTCGCTTTTCAAACTCAAAGAGCCTCCACCTGATATTCTATGGACAAACTTGCCATCTTTCAAACGCTTTCTGCTATCATTCCACGCCGACAATACCAAACGCTCTGAAACATTGAACAAAGCCCCAAACCTGAACCCAAAACGAAACAGACGCTCTTGGACGCCTTCGTAATAATAACTGCGCAAATCAACGCCTACTCCAAGTGCTAAACTTGGCGACAAAAAACGTGCATACTGGCCGCTTGCTCGCAGTCTATTGTATTTGTCATACCCAAAACCGGAAAGAGCCAAACCTACAGTTCCCCACTCTTGCGGACTTTGAAACATGCACTTGCCCGTACCCAACTCAGACATAAGGTACTTGCTCTCATAAAAGACCGACAAATTAGTCCGCAGGCCCAACGCTGACAAGCTTGGATTTTCAAATGTGGACGAAAGCATAGAGACCCCTCCGACCGCCATACTTCGCGGATTCTCCTCTATTTTTTCGCGCCCCTCTGACTTTGCAGACACAAAAAAGCATAAAATCGACATGATTGTCAAAAAACGCATAAACATAAATTTAAAACAATTAAAAACGTAAACTATTTATTACGACAATCTCTGCAAATTAAGATCTAAATTTTTCTCTCTAAATCTTAGACTTGACGGTTTTGAATCTATCCGTCTATCTTGCTCTGATTGCGATACCAACATCACTCCTTTGCCAATGAGCAACCTAAAATATAGTCTAAATCTAATTAATGAAAGTTGCCCTTAACAACTCTGCCAAGGCAGATTCAAACTGAAAATCATATTTTTTATCCCAAACAGACAAAAAAAATAGCAAGAGATTAAAAAAAATCAGTTCTAATTTCTATATTTGCCAGAACAAAAATATAATCTATGGCGAAATTAGCAAAATTTTTAATCATAACAATACTGACACTTAATTTTAATGTGTCTTTTGCTCAGGATGACGTCGAAAACGGCTATTACGACCTTCCTGCAATAATTGAAGGAAGCGATACAATTCCGTATGTGGCGCTGCCGCAGGTTTATGTATTTCCTGTGCTCAAGTTCAAATCTGCCAAACAGGAGAAATTTTACTGGCGCACAGTGAGAGACGTGAAAAAGACCCTGCCGCACGCAAAAGCGATTGCCAAGGTTGTTAACGAAGTCACGGCAGAACTGGATAAGATTCCAAATGAAAAGGATAAAAAGAAATTCATGAGGTCTAAAGAGGACTTGCTGGTCGAACAGTTTGAGCCGCAGCTGAAAAAACTTTCGCTGAGACAAGGCAAACTGCTCATCAGACTTGTTGACCGTCAGTGCGACAGAACTTCTTACGAGCTAATCAAAGATTATCGAGGAGGCACAAGAGCCTTCTTCTGGCAGGGGTTCGCAAGGCTGTTTGGTGCCAATCTGAAGTCCGAATTCGACCCGAACGACCCTGACGACCAGATTATTGAACGGGTTATTTTGCTTGTGGAAAACGGCCAATTATAGAAACGCCCTGCAAATCTGACTTCGTTACGTATATGAGTTTGTTAAAACGTTTGATTTACCCAACGGCAGCAGTCCGGCCTTCTTATTGGGAGAAGTGTTTTCATGGCAAATGGATCGTAATAACAGGAGCTTCTCATGGAATCGGTAAAGAACTGGCCTACAGATTGATTGACGCTAAAGCCAATCTTTTCTTGATAGCCAGGACTGTGACTGAACTGGAGCAAATTTCCGCTGACGCTCATAAAAAGAATTGTGCTTGCCTTTTTAAGGCTATGGACCTCAGAAATCGTGCTGATTTAGATAGTTTATGCGAGGAGTTGAATGAAACTCTTCCTGCTGTGGATTATTTTTTTGCAAATGCAGGCAAATCGATTCACAGACCTATTTCTAATGCGCTGGACCGTATGCATGATTACGATCGAACGATGGAGCTTAATTACAGGTCTCTTGTCGCAATTTCATTGGCTTTACTGCCTACACTGTCTCAAAGGAGGGGTACTATCATTTATACATCTTCTGTCAGTTCGATTTTTCCGCCAGCTCCGGGCTGGTCTGCCTATCACGCTTCAAAGGAGGCTGCAAATGTGTGGTGTAAAACCGCTAACGTTGAGTTTTACAGGAAGGGTGTCTCGGTTAAAATTGCTTATATGCCGCTTGTCCACACTCAAATGTCTGATGTAAATGAAACCTACAGAAAAATGGAGGCTTATTCTGCACAAGAAGCAGCTGACATTTTAATTCGGCTAAGTTTAAATAGCAAAAGCTATTACAAACCATGGTGGACACGCTTGGCTGAACCTTTTCTGCCTTTTTTAACTCCTGTCATACGTTTTTTCTATAAATACATATAGGTTATGATAACACTATTTAAAGCTCTTGTGAAATTGCATATAATCACGCCTGTAGGATTATGCCATTTGCTCACATCTTTTTATAAAGAAGGCATTACATTAATGGCAGTGCTGCGTTTCACAACAAAATACTATTCAGACCAATGCGCAATTGTTTCAGAGAACCAGCGATATACTTATAAAGAAATTTATGCCGCTTCAAAAAAGATTGCTCACTGTCTGTTTCATATCCATGGAATAAGGAAGAACATGAAGGTGGGGATTCTTTCGCGCAACCACATTGTTTCGTCCCTTCTGATACCGGCACTTTCTCGTTTAGGTGTCCATCTATATTTGCTAAATACTGATATGGGAGCAGAGAAGATGTCATCTCTTTTGCTCAAGATTCAGCTTGATTTTCTTGTATATGACGACGACTTAAAGCAGAATTGTTTGCCTCGCACGTTAGAATGCAAGTCTGTAACTACCAATGTTTTAGGCACGCAATTCCCTAATCTTGACAGCAAGGCTGATTTGCCACGAATAGGCCGTGGAGGTAGAATTTCAGTGCTTACGGGAGGTTCAAGCGGTCAATACAAGGAGGCTTCTCGCAATACTGGAGTTATTCAGTTTTTGCCGCCATTTTTTGCTTTGCTAAAAGATATTAAGATTCAGGATTATAAAAGCGTATTCTTAGCACTGCCGTTTTATCATGGTTTTGGTCTGGGCGTTTTGATAATCGCAATGGTTATGGGTAAGAAAATTTGCATGACTCGGCGTTTTGATACCGAAGAGGCTCTTGATGTCATCTCTGCCGAAGAGGTTGAGGTCTTGCCTATTGTTCCTGCGATGCTTTCCCGTATTTGGCAGACGGACAATTCCTCTTCTCGAATGAAGTCTGTGAAATGCATAATTTGCGGAGGAGACCGCTTAGACAAGAAATGGGTGGACGAGACTAAGCAAAGAGTCGGGAGTGTCTTGTTTAATTTGTATGGAACATCTGAAGCAGGATTCTTTATGTTGGCAACTCCTTCCGATTTGGAAAAACACACGGAGACAACATTAGGCAGACCTATTTCTGGCGTTCTATGTGATGTGAGAGATGTAAACGACGAGGGCGTTGGGGTTTTGTGGGTCAAGTCTAAATGGGCCATGATTGATGCTAAAAATCAGTGGCAAAGTACAGGAGACAGGGTATTCAAGGACAAAGAGGGTTTTTATTTTCATAGAGGCATCGCTAAAAATATGGTGGTTTGTGGTGGCGAAAATGTTTTTCCTGAAAGTGTTGAACAGGTCATAAATCTACATCCAGAAGTAATAAATTCAAAAGTGTATCCTGTTGAGAATGAACGTTTTGGAATGGTTTTGCATGCTAATGTCGAATTAAAAAAAGATTCCATGTTGAAGGAAAACGATTTAAAAGAATGGCTCTCTTCCAAAGTTTCTCGTCCGGAAATGCCTCATCAAATTAATTTCGGTTCTGTCGGATTGCTTTCAACAGGAAAACGGACGAAGTAAATCTGTGTACAGGTCTTTTGTTTTTTCCTTACGGAAAATAAAAACGGGCTGAAACTGTAACAGCTTCAACCCGCATCTGTGTAGTTAAACTCACTCAAAATCCTTATAACGCACAATAGTCTGCGCTCTGTCCGGACCAACAGACACTATCTTGATTGGCACTTCAAGGTAATCTTCCAAGAAATCAAGATAAGAGTTGAACTCTTCAGGGAACTCGTTCTCGCTCTGCATCTTGGTCATGTCAGTTTTCCAACCTGGCAATTCTACATAAACAGGCTCCACACCCTCATTTATGTCAAACGGAAACTCGTCTGTCTCCTCTCCGTTAATCTTATACGCCACACAAGCTTTAATCTTTTCAAAACCGTCAAGCACATCGCTCTTCATCATTATAAGCTTGTTCACACCATTAATCATGACAGCGTACTTCAAAGCGACCAAGTCTATCCATCCGCAACGACGACGGCGACCAGTAACAGACCCGAACTCATGGCCCAAGTCGCACAACTTTTCTCCAACCTCGTCAAAAAGTTCCGTAGGGAACGGTCCACTGCCCACTCTCGTGCAATAAGCCTTGAAAATACCAAACACATCTCCTATGTTACGAGGCGAAACACCCAAACCGGTGCAAGCACCTGCACAAATTGTATTAGAAGACGTAACGAAAGGATAAGAGCCGAAGTCAATGTCAAGCATTGTACCCTGAGCACCCTCAGCCAGCACTTTCTTGTCTGCCGCCAGATAACCGTTCACAACATGCTCGCTGTCAATAAACTGAAACTCCTTCAACTTTTCAACGCCTGCCATCCAGTCCTTTTCAATCTGCTCAAGGTCGTACTTGAAGTCGTAGTGACTCAAAATTTCCTTATGACGGTCTATCGCAGCCTTGTACTTCGCTTCAAAATTACAAAGCAAATCGCCCACACGCAAACCGTTGCGACTAATCTTATCTGTGTATGTAGGGCCGATACCCTTACCTGTTGTTCCTATCTTTGAACTACCCTTTGCAGACTCATACGCCGCATCTAACAAACGATGAGTAGGCAAAATCAGATGAGCCTTTTTAGAGATAAACAATCTCTCTTTCAAGTTATGGCCAGAAGCTTCCAGACCCTCTACTTCCTGCTTGAACAAAGCCGGGTCCAAAACCACGCCATTCCCTATGATATTAACCTTTCCGCCCTGGAAAATTCCTGACGGAATTGAACGCAATACATACTTTTGGTTCTCAAACTCCAATGTATGCCCCGCATTCGGACCGCCTTGAAAACGGGTGATGACATCGTATCCGGGAGTAAGCACGTCAACGACCTTTCCCTTTCCTTCGTCACCCCACTGCAATCCTAATAAAACATCTACTTTCATTACCGTTTCATATTATTTAGTGAGACTTTGCGACAATCCGCAACGCTCAAATTTCATGCGTAAAAAAATCAACTCGTAAAGATAACCAATTTTTCTATTCCGCAACACTTTTTCTTCACATTATATAAAATTATTTTTATTTTGCGTCAGAAAAAAAACTCTTGGTCACTTTATATAGCAGACTTCGGGACTAATATCTATCCCAAACTTACCCTTAACATCTTTCACGATAACATCCGCCAGTTCAGCCACTTCCGCTCCTGTTGCACCTCCTCTATTCACCAAAATCAACGCCTGCTTTTCATAAACTCCGGCTCTCTTGTACGACTTGCCTTTCCAGCCACACTGCTCAATGAGCCACCCCGCCGGAACCTTGAAATCCGTCTCTGACAATTTGTACGACGGCACATCGCCAAAGCGCTCCTTCAAAGAGGACAAACAATCAGCAGACACTACCGGATTCATAAAAAAACTGCCTGCGCTACCAAGCACCTCTGGCGACGGCAACTTCTCCTCTCTTATACGGATTATCGTGTCACGCACACTCTGCAACGTAACCTCTCTACCCTCCATCGAACTCTTTATATTACCATAATCCAGCACAAATTCCGCCTTTTTCTTAAGTCTAAACGTGACAGAAACGACCCAGAACTTACCCTTCCAATCCGACTTAAATCTGCTGTTCCGATAAGCAAATCCGCACTCGTCTGCATTCACATTTAAAACTCTGCAACCCGCAACGTCAAACAGCTCCACCGAATCTATAACATCCTTAGCCTCAACACCATACGCACCTATATTCTGCACAGGAACCGCACCAACTTCGCCCGGAATAAGCGACAAATTTTCCACACCGCACAAACCTTCGGACACTGCATACGCCACAAATTCGTCCCAAACCACGCCAGACATAGCCTTGACAAAAACAAAGTCGTCAGTCTCGCCAACCCGCTCTATACCTTTTAGAGCAGAATGAACGACAAGACCGTCATAATACCCATTCACGAACAACAGATTGCTTCCTCCACCTATATGCAAAGCTCCAGGCAACAAATCACCCCTATCAGCGCAAAACGAAAAAAGCTCGTCCACACTGGAATATTCGAAGAAATACCTGCAACTTGCATCAATCCCGAACGTATTATTTTTCAAAAGCGAATAATTCTCTTCCCACTTCATAAATTTGATGATTACAAAATAACGTAATTAAAATGATATAACTAACTTCAAATACCACTCATATCGTTCTTACAAAGATAAGAAAAACGACAAATCCACAACCTACTTTTCAAAACAAATATTAGGTTATTTTTTTATTTTATTATCTCTATTGCATAATAAAAAGGTTTTGATTAACTTTGTTGATACTTTTCGATGACATTTAGTGTCCGTTTTAACGTTTTTTGCCAGACTTAGTCTGTCACAAAGTGCAAAATAATTTATTATGAATAAAGTTTGTATATTGCTATCCACATACAACGGTGAAAAATATCTGGAGGAGCAACTAACTTCTCTGATAAACCAAGAAGGCGTGGATATTCAGATATTGGTGCGAGACGATGGCTCTACCGATAAAACTTTGCACATCCTGAACAAATGGAAAAAAGACGGACTTATAGAGTGGTACACCGGTGAAAATTTACGTCCGGCTAAGAGCTTTATGAATTTGTTACGCAATGCTCCGAAAGCTGACTTTTACGCTTTTTGTGATCAAGATGACGTCTGGCTACCAAACAAACTGAACAAAGCCATATGCAAAATAGAGCCTACTGACAAGCCGGCTTTATACTTAAGCAGAACAACGTTGGTTGACACAGACAAAAACATAATCGGAATGTCTGAATTTGAGTACAAATTCACTTTAGGCGAAGCTATCGTCACAAATCCTGCTACTGGCTGCACTTTGGTACTTAATAATTCGTTAAGAAACATCGCCGTTCGTTTTGAGCCGGAAAGGCTTGCTATGCATGACGAATGGATATACAAACTGTGTTTGATTTTCAATGGGATTTTGTATGCAGATAAAGAAAGCTACATTCTTTATAGGCAACACGACCACAATGTTTTAGGCGCAAATGAATCTTTCAAAACGAAAATAAAGCGCAGGACTGAGTTGTTACTTGGAAAAAAGGCTGGAGAAAGGTCAACATCCTTAAAGGAACTTTTTGAACTTTACGGCAACGATATGCCTTCGGAAAGCAGATGTTTTATCGAAAAAGCGGCTAAATACGACAAATCTTTCTTCAATAAGATGAATCTTATTTTGGACAAAAGGCTGTGCGCTCCTAAATTTTCGACAATGATGAATTTTTACATTGCTGTTTTATTGGGTAAATTTTGATAATATATTAGGTATGGTATCTGTGTGCATGACAACTTATAACGGAGAGCTTTATTTGGAAGAACAAATTAAAAGCATATTGTCTAATATTGGACCCGAGGATGAACTTATTGTGTCTGATGATGGCTCTACAGATAGCACTATAGACATAATAAACAATTTCAAAGACAACAGGATAAAACTAATTCATCATTCTAAATCAAGTCATTACAAGTTCAGATTTTCTTACACTACTACAAATTTCTCAAACGCCATAAAATATGCGACAGGAGACTATATATTTCTATCTGACCAAGATGACGTCTGGGAAAAAGACAAAGTAAAGAAAATGCTTCCTCTGCTAGAGGAATACGATTTAGTTGTGTCTGACTGCTCTGAAGTTGACTCCTGCTTAAATATTCTTTACGAATCTCATTTTGATTTGGTTAATGCCAACACGAATGTTCTTAGAAATATATACAAATGCTCCTTTTTAGGCTGCTGTATGTGTTTCAATAAAGATTTGCTTAACAAGATTATGCCAATTCCTGAAGATGTTCCTCATGATCTATGGATAGGATGTGTCGCCTCTTTATTTGGTAAAATAAAATTACTTGAAGACAAAACTTTGTTATATAGACGTCATGACAAAAATGTTAGCATTACCAATTCTAAAATCTTAAAACAAAGCACATCCGACAATGCCGCGAAATTGAACACTGCAAAAAACAGTTCTTGCTACATGCTTTCTTACAGATTTGTTTTTATTAAGAGGCTGATAAGGCGTTACTTGAAACTAATTTGAAGGTTTCAAGATTTTAAAACATTATTGTATCATGAAACAAAAAAAAGTAATACTGTCGGTGACTAACAATCTGGAAACCGACCAAAGGGTGCATAAGGTGGCTTCTTCTTTGCACGAGAACGGGTTTGATGTTCTGGTTGTTGGCACTAAAAGCAGAAAGTGCAATCCTTACAAACGAAATTACGACACTAAAAGGATGCCTTGCCTCTTCAAGAAGGGCTTTCTTTTTTATGCGGAATATAACATCAGGCTGTTTTTTCTGCTGCTTTTTGCTGACTGCGACATACTCACGGCCAACGACACCGACTCGCTTGTGCCTAACTTCATCGTGGCTAAAATAAGACGCAAAAAACTTGTGGTTGACCTTCACGAACTGTTTCCGGAGGTTCCGGAGGTGGTGTCTCGCCCTTTTGTCAAAAAGGTGTGGGAATCTATAGAGGCGGCGATTTTGCCTCGTGTCTCTCACGGATATACGGTATGCGAATCAATTGCCAACTACTACAAGGAGAGATACGGCACCGACTTGAAAGTGGTCAGAAACATCCCTATGAAGCGACATTTTTGCAAAAAAAGCGAAAAACTGAAGTTCGACGGAAAAAAGGTAATACTTTACCAAGGGGCTGTCAATGTGGGCAGAGGCATTGAATGGATTATGGAGGCTATGCCAATGGTCGAGAATGCCGTCTTTGTGGTTATCGGCCGTGGCGACTTGTTTGACGAATTGTCTAAAAAGGCCGAAGAGAAAATATATCACGATAAAGTTTTTTTTCTAGGGCACGTTCCTTATTCTGAACTGTTCGAGTACACTTGTAGCGCCGACCTTGGCACTTGCCTTTTGGAGGCTAACGGACTGAGCTACTATTTTTCGTTGCCTAACAGAATATTCGACTATATGCAGGCGCATGTCCCGATTATCGCAACCGACTTCCCTGAAATTCGCAAGGTTGTTTCAACGTACAAGACCGGACGGGTCACAGATTCCAAAGACCCTAAAGTGCTGGCCAAGATAATCACAGATATGCTCAACGAAAAGGTTGACGACAATATTTTCGAAAACGCTCTTGCAAATTTCTCTTGGGAAAAGGAGGCTGAAACTTTAATCAAAATTTATAAATAAAAACATTATGGGACTATTAGATTCACTACTTGGCAATGCTGGCACTGTCAGCAATGAAAAACTGAAAAAAGAGTACGGCAAACTGTTTCTTGACGACGAAAACATCGAGATAGGATTCAGACTTGTGCGAGACACCTTCATATTCACCAACAAGCGCCTTATAATAATAGACGTACAAGGGCTTACAGGTTCAAAGATTGACTACACAAGCTACCCATACAAGTCAATCAGCAGGTTCAGTGTTGAGACAAGCGGCACCTTCGACCTCGACGCCGAACTGAAAATCTGGATATCCAGCGAATCCATCCCAAGCATCCAGAAAAAATTCAACAAGTCCGTTGACATCTACGAAGTCCAAAAGATTTTGGCCAAGTTTATTTTGAGGTAAAAACGATGAGGCTGCCCAGCAAAAAACTAGACAGCCTCATTGAAAATCGTTTAATGAAGAGGGTTGCTCTCCTGTAAACTCTGTTTTTCACTTAGCAACAGACTCTAAAATTTAGAAGCATTATGAAATTTTAGATTTTGTGGACGTGAAACCTTAGGTATAATCTGTATAACAAAACGCTTATTGTTTTCTTCAACTTTTTTATCTCTATTAATACCACTAAAACCACTCCCTGCAATAATAACTTCTGTGTTGAATTTACGAAGGTCAATGCCTTGTGAAAGCCAACGACGATAAAGAGCCAAAGCTCTATTATAACTAAGTCTATACATACTGATATTATCAGGATTGAATGACCTATTTTTAATATGAATTTTTATATTTCTCCATGATTAAAACAATATCAACATATACAATAATTTCACATTGCAAATCTCAACAAAAATGATTCATTCGTATTTTAACCACCTATTAGTTTTAACATGATACAAATACACACGTTTTTCTACAGAAGGGAAATAAGACTGTCCAGGGTGTTTATGCCAATCTAAGTTAAGCCAAACTCCTCCTCTTTTATCAAATCTGATACCATCAACAGAGTCTAGATTATAACGACTTTTGACAATTTCCTTAACATCTTTCAAATTAAAACTTGATATATTCAACTCTGTATAAGCATGACCTCCTTCTGTTCCCCATGCTGTAACAACGCTACAATTTCCTCCAATGGCTATTACTGACGCCGCCATTAAAATTGCAAAATCATCACAATCGCCCCTAAGTTTATTTGCCACAGTTTTAGATGCTTGTGACACATACTCACATCCTAATGGGTCATTTACATAAATCCAGTTCCGAACACAATAATCATAAATGTCACAAACTTGCTCTATATTAAAATCACCCTGATGTTCTCCTTTTACACAATTATTCGCGAAACTTTTAGTGATAGGATTCATATAGTTACATGCTTTCGCCAACTTATCATTAGAAAAGAAACAATTATTCATATGCCCTTTCCCTTCTTGTCTTTTGGCAGGTCCGCTACAACTACACAAAAAACAAAAAAATATCAACACTATTGCATTCAACTTCATTGTCATTCCTTATTTAAAATTAAAATCACCCGGCTTTGGAATTATGTGTATAACAAATCTCTGATTTTTTGCATTGGGTACCCATCTATAAGCTTTCCCGTTTTTATACTCAATATGCCCCTCTGGCTTAATTCTAAATTTACTATCACGCCCACTCCCTGAAACTAACAGTTCACAAGGAAGATCATCAAACTTTATTCCATTTTTATCCCAAAATCGTTTCAACGCCAAAGCCCTTGCATAACTTAATTCATTATTATAAGGGTAATGATCTGAAGAACTCTGACCTTCTATAATAATGAGGTACTCTGCATTCGGTATTGTTTTTTTTACATCTTTCAAAAATGAAGTTATTGCCTCTCCTGCCTTGAACAATCTCCACCTATCCTTACCTGAAATATCATTAATATCAGAACTTCCGGCCTTAAACGATACTGAAATACTTTTCAATGTATGTCTTTTAAATATAGAATCATATTCAAAATAAGTTGTATCTATCTTTTTAACTGACTCTTGCAACTCCTCTATTTTTCTCAATTTCTCCTCAGAAGTAATTAACAAACTATCTATAGTTTCTATTGTTTTCGTAAGTTCAACAACTGCATTGTGAGCCAACACAATAGACATGATGAAGAGAAGCAACATCACAAAGAATAAGCTAGTCATCAAATCTGAATAACTTGTCCAAAAAAAAGACTCTTTCTTTTCCGCCATATATCTACTGAATAAATTGTGACACAACGGATATTATAGATAACGTACAAGACAAGAAAAGAATACCGCCCAGTGAAATTGCACCCCATTTTACCCACTTAGGCATAAACGGAGTGATAGTTCCATTTGAGGCCTTTGCATTGGCCATCTCCTTGATAGAATTTGCTAATTTTTCCAATTTCTGATTTTGCTCTGAAATTGCCTTTCCCATTTTTGAGATACTATCTTTCACATCTGCCATCTTGTTCATATCTGCCACTAACTTAGACATATCAGAAGTTTTACTTTCCAAAACCTTCCTTTGCTCTTCTATTGTCTTCTCGTAAGTTTGCGTCTGTTCTGTCGTGTGGTTAGCTAATTGATTTATACTTCCTCCTAATTTACTCTGCAAATCAGACATGGCAGTACTAAACTCACTATCCATTTCTCCCACTGCCATTGAAATTTTTCCTTTTACCATTTCCAAACTAGCTCGCTCCTCCTTAAAAAAATGTGCCATCTCTTCAATCATTCTAACACGATTATCCGCATCATCTAATTTTTTAGAAAGAGAATTAACTTTTGTAAGATAACTATTTACTGTTTTAAGATATTCAGACAAAGTTCCTATCTCTTCACTACAATCTTTCAATTTGTCATAAACCTCAATATTTGCAGATGCAATTTGTTTTATTTTCAAATTGTTAATACTTTCTATAATCTGATTACTTGCAGATATTATTTCAGCCTGCCCTTGAGATGTTTTATTTACAAACCTTAAAGTTTCCTGCAATTTTCTTGTATTAGAAGAAAACATTTCATTAAACCCTTGCAAATTTTCAGTAAAACGTCTAATCGTGTCTGACATACCATTCGACAAAGTTGGTAAAAGATTAGCCTGAATCCAACTTAAAAACTCATGTTTCCCTTCTTCTTCTTCCTTTTTCGCATCTTTCAAAGACAAAGAAGCATAAGTCGTTAGCACAACTCCTAAGATACTACAAAACATCGCAATACCAACTCCTGAAAGCAATGCCGACACTCCATCTGCACCTGTATTATTCGACGATGTCAATAAAGATGTTAAAGACCCGGACAAAACAAGATACATAACCCCCACTAAAATACCAGCCATCGTGCCAACTAACCCACAATACAGAGGTATTGGCACCAACGTATGCAACTCTTCCTCTTCCACATCACAGCTTCTTTCTACAATATCTTTCATAATATTGAAATCAGAAACGGTCTCTTTGTTTTTATACAAGTATTTGTTTATTGAATTTAAAATCCCACTAAAAACATCTTCTTTTTTTATTTCATAATGATCGTTCTCTGGCAACATTTTATATTCTGCCACAATGGACTCAATTTCTTCTTCTAACTTATTGAGTTCATAATCATTATCTTCCAATTCAAACAACTCCTTCTTTTTTTCTATCAAACGATTGTACTTCTCTTTCAGTTCCATTGCTTTAGGAATAGAAGATGAAACAACAATCAAAGAATCATAATTCTCCAATTCTTTTTTTGAAAATATAGTTCTGAAATCGCTCAATCGCTTTTTCAACTTAAAAAAATATTTAAGTTGAACGACAACAACTATTGCAATAACTGCAATTATCAAAATGCTATGTATCATAAAAATTTTATTTTAGCTTTTTTAGTTACCTTCCACTTACTATCACTAATTCGTTTAGCTTCTCCTTTTTCTACCATATTACATTTAGTTGCCGTAGATGAAGAACCTGAATAATCAATTACATCATCAAATACTGCATTAAAATTATTCATTGCCCTAGATAAATCACCACAAAACTCAAATTTTGCCTCATCATCTGACACTATCTGCAATTTGTAAAAAGCATCGCTTTTATCGCAAATCTTCAACTCACCTTTATCAAACTGTTTAGCATAAAGAAAAGTAGCATTGGCATCAACTAATTTCTCATCAGAAACACAACCAACCTTTAATTGAGATGAATTTGCATCTATACCAACCTCTTTTTTTAAGGTTTCATCTGAAATATTCACATTCTCCTTATTAACCTTTTTTTCAAGAGGATGCACTTCTTTATTTTGAGATTTATTCAAAGAATAATCTTCCTTAAAAGGCTTTGACTCATCTTTTGATTTTACTTTTCTTGATGTATAGTTATTACCTTCGCAATCTTTCGCTTTTTCTAACATACTCATTTTAGACTCCAACACGTCAATACGACCTTTAAGAGTTGAGATTTCTTGTTTAGCAGATAAAAAAACATACACCACTAAAAGTATAATAATAAAACCAATAATATACATCATATTTTTTAATTATTCGAATTTACACTATTTTTGTTACATATTTCATCAGCCAAAGCATGTAAAACTCCTGAGATTGCATAAAAAAACATCGTTTCTTCCACTTTATCCTGAGGAGCTACTTCTTTTAGTTTACAGTCTAACCCTCGATTAACATAGGTCTTCAAGTCTTTATAGCAAATATTCTCTGCCAAGTCTATTGAATTATGCTCTATACCAAAATTATCTCTTAAATTAAATTCACCATTCAAGCTGAATAGGAACTCAAAAAACTCTTCAACTTGTTGCACTGTTTTATTTACATACTCATCTCTATTATCAATAATAGATTTATAATCTTCATCTACTATAAAAGTTTTATTGTCAGTACTTTTCAAAATCAATCTCAAACTTTTGACCCCAGACGGTGTTTGCTCCTCTGGCTGAGACAAACCTCCCTTGCAAGTCGCAATCTTTGGATTTTCTGCTATTTTAATCCCAAGCCCATTAGAATCGAAAGGTGTATTATAAATCTTTGAAAATATTTTACGCGTGTACTCTGACAACACTCCATTACTACTTGTATCCAACGTTAAGATAGAAACTATTTTTGAACCATTTCCACTAAACGTAATATATCGAGGCATACTCAAATCTTTAGCTTTCATTATGCTCGCAACATGATATATGATCGCAGTATAAAAAATAAGGATAACTATATTCTGCGTATTTCCCACTCTCAAGATTTTATTAAAATCAACTCTATCCGAAATACCTTTCCTTTTCACACTTTGATTTTCTACTAAAGAGAAAAGGAATGATGCAATATCAGCAGATATATTTTTTTCGTCTAAAGTATTAAATATATTAGTTAAATCATTCATTTCATTATCCTTCAGCACCTCATAAATACTCGACTTAAATTGCCTTACTATCCCATTTTGAGGCGAATCCACACCAGTATACCCATCTCCAAACACTGAATTTGCTGCAAATCTAAAAGACGTGATACTCTTAATTGAGTTATTTTCTGCAATTACAACATCTGTAGTCTCCCCTCCTATATCAATTGTAATCATGTTTGCTGCAGCCGCAGTATTTGCATTGTAATATTTGTATGGAGCAACAGACTCTGTCATAGGAATCACCTTCTTAACATTAGCATTATTATCGTCATAATTTGCATCAAAATATTTCTTATAAGCCTCGACCCATACTAACTTAAAATCATTAAATCTAGCATTGGTCATACTAATAGGATAGAACCAAACAATTTTAGTATTTGTCAAATCACCTTCATTCAACAAAACCTTATTTCGAAGTAACAGCATCAACGATTCGATGTAACATTTAACCTGAGATATATTATTTTTATCATTCGACCATTTTAAGTTTGATGATATTTTGTTGTATCTAAACTGCACTTTCTTTTCATAAGTAAGAGGAATATTTGCTTGAACAAAAGGGTATATCGCATTATTCCAATTTACACCATTAGCTTCTGACAATACAGTTCTGATAGGAAATTTAAATTCACTATCAACACTTCCTATGACCTCAGGTATAAAATCAGAATAGAACACTTCTTTACGCTCTATATCATATTTTGACAAAAATGAAAGTTGTAAATCTTTTTCTGTTATATCAAAAGATTTACTACTTCCTCCATCCACATTATATTCTATGTGCGTATTAGTAGTTCCAAAATCAATTGCAAAAGAATATGTATCAGATCCTTTTTGCTCCTTAAATTTAGGCAATATCAAACCATTTGAACCAGCACAGTTAACAACAATGTAATCTATATTGGCTTTTTCTATTGCTATATTCTTACACTGAACCACCTCATTAACAGACTGATTTCTAAGATATTCATTTTTAACATCTATTAATCCAACTTCGTTATTGTAACACTTCAAACTATAATGAGGTTGATCATTAAATCTTGTCATCAAACCAATACGATAATACGCCAATTCAGGCTGTGAAAATTTCACATTAGGAAACATTGCTAATGAAAAATCTCTCATAACGATATTCCCTCTATTATTTTCTTTATCTACCTCACTATTAATAAAATAATTTTTTTCATAAATGACATTTTTTCCATTCTGAACAGGAATAGTAAGCCTTACAAACAAACCTCCTCCGCTTAAAGGTTCAATTGTCAACATATTATTCCGTAATTCTTCTGTGGTAAAATAATCAAAAAAACAACTTTTCAACGGACATAAATAAGTTCTATCCCTAGTTCCTTCATTATGTTTATCTTTGGGTATAAAATCATAAAACTGACTTGAATTGAATTCATAATCTACAGCTATAATCGTATCTTCCAAAAAATCACTAATTGTTAGATATGGATATTTGGTTCCGTCGAAAGGCAACACCCTTTCGTCTAAACTTTTTTCATCATAATACGGAGCCTTTTTATCAGTACCCCATGTACCTTGAGAATAAATCCAACTTGCATACAAAGTTCCCTCTTTAACCGGAAGAACAAGCGGTTTTAAATCATTTTTATTTGATTTAATAATAAAGTCTGATTTATTTATGTTACTTAAACTTTCCCTTTTCTTAAAAAAGAAAAAATCATTTAAAATAGATACTTCGTTAGCCCCATCATAAGACAATTTATCATAATTAGAGATATCTGTATTATCAACCTCATCCTTTATTGTCGAGTCTAGTTGATTATAGGTGGCATCCAAATACCTAGAAACTTCAGGAAACCTTATAGAAAACAACGGATACTGCTCCTTCAATGCAAAAAAACATCCTACAAAATCCTTATCTCTTTCATATAAAGGCACATATCCGTCATCAAAAGGCTTATCATTAGGAAAATGAAAATCATCAGAAAGATAGCTCAAATTATTGGCTGAACTAAAAAACAATGTAGCAGGAGATGTTGCTCCAATTATATCTAATTTACTTTTTTTATGTTTTCCCTTATAGCGAAGCAAATAAAAACAGTCCGCATAATCGAAATTATACGATCTTGAATCTTGATCAAAAAAAGTATATAACGTATTAAAGACTGACTTATGGGCATCTTGACCATTTTTTAAATTGGCGAGTTCTACGTTTTTATCCCATTTTAGAATCTCAACTTTATCTTTAAATCTATCATAGTTGAAAAAAATCTCCGCAACATCAAGTGTATCTGAAACCATTTTATGATAAATTGTTTTCCCTTTCAAATTACCTGAATCCACAACAAATTTAAAGGCCGTTTTCACCAAATCAATTCGGGCAAAAGGAGAAGGGATAGAAGTAATCTCTTTTGCGGCGGTATTCCCATCAGGATCTTCTATTTGATTTATGACATCAGAACCATAATTCGCTGATTCGCTCCAATCAGTCAATGTATTATTACCTTGTTCGTGTAATCTAAATATATATGACATAAGAATTTTTTTTAAGATTAATGAATATTCATTTTTTCTACAACTACCTTAGCTGTCGTAGAAAAATATAAGTCTAACAACTTCTGCTCTTGAGAATTTTCCTTTGCTTTAATATCTTTTGCCTTATCATTCAAAATTCCAGATATAAGGGAATAACTTTTTGAACCAAAAAGACCATATTTTACAGTAATCCCTTCAACAGACTGAATTGGATCATCTCCTTCTAAAATAAATGGTTTGAACTTCCTGTCATTTGAGGTTATTTCTTCCAACCATCTTCTGAAACTATAGTTACCAACACCTATATTTTGTTTATTGAGAAAAAAGTTTTGTAAAGTCTCCACAAAATCAGATGCAAAAAAAGATTCTTGATACCCATTGTCCTTACCCCATGGTTGTTTAAGGTACTCTTTCTCATTTAAACATTTTTCAACGAAATGTTTATAGAAAAGGTATAATTGAATTAACGGACGTTGAATTTTAGACTTTGTTTTACCACAAAGTTGACTAAAAGTTATTTCTGTCACATCTTGCTCTATACCATACTCTTTATGAACAGTAAAGTCAGGCTTGGATAATCCATCAAAGTCTAATATCGCAAGAGCCGCACACAATTCAACCCAATGAGCATTATTAGATTGAGTAGTTCCACCCTCAGAATTCTTATAATTTGTACGTTTTGCGTCACCTATATAATACAAATAATCAATTGAATTATTTCCACTGATATTTTTATTGTAATATTCCAGAGCTGCTTTTGCTTTTGATATAAATGTGGAAGAGTCTATTGCACTATTATCATCTTGAACAACTCCAAAATAAGGCAGAACCGTACAAGCACCAATATTGGCATCATTTATTAAAGCATGATTAGGCAATGCGTTATTAGATCTTAATGTTTTCAATAATAACGGAAATCCACTTGCTCCTGTACCTCCAAAAATAGAACTAACTATAAATATTTTATCACCCTGTTTAAAATTATTTGCAAATTCTTCAAATTCTTTTGAATCTGAAAATTGGTTCAACACAACACTGCCAATGTTGGGATTTCCCTTAAAACCAACTTTCATATCGGACCTCATGTTATTATCTGAAAATAGCACACTTAAAAATGCTCTATTAGCTTCAGACATACTATCAAAGCCCATATAATCCTTAAACTCGACATCCTTTGTATTTGACAAAGGCAACCTGAAATTAGGAACAATCTGCTTTATTTCTGTTTGAAAAAAACGATTTTCAACATTATCTGTAAAACTTAAATATTTTCTTATAAACGCATACTTTTTCATTAATTCTGATGCTCTCGTCAAATCTGCAGCAGAATCATCGGGGTCTATTATTATAGGAACTATATTATGCTCACATTTCACCCCTGCAGCCAATAACATTGTTAA
The DNA here is from genome assembly GCA_017632345.1 of Paludibacteraceae bacterium. Taxonomy (GTDB): domain Bacteria; phylum Bacteroidota; class Bacteroidia; order Bacteroidales; family Paludibacteraceae; genus RGIG9379. Next base: position 9,462 of record JAGBRL010000028.1, on the reverse strand, counting down.
AGACCGTAAAACACGGGAACCTGTCCCTCCTATCGCAAATACGTATAAATTAGCCATTTTCAAATCTTTTAAAACGGAGTATATCTACAATTAACACTCCACCACTTAATTATAAACGAAAACAACACAAACTCTATAAATGACACCAATAGATTTGCCAAACCAAAACCAACCCTATCCATTTCTGTAATTAGTTGCACTCCAGAAGTCTCATCTAACAACAAACAAGTCTGAATTGAATCCAAAGATGGAACAAGACACCATCCTAAAAAGAAACAAATAAGACTGATTAAACCACCATAAGCTAACCAATGATACCAACGGCTATACTTTACTGGATTAAAAACATAATAGTAAAGTATTGTTAGTAACAACACTATACCAAGCGTCCAAAATCCAATTTGTCCAAAAACAACTGTCCCTGTATAATCCTGAGCAGAACAATTATAGCCCCACAAACAGTCTGCCAAATTATTTCCAAAAAAACTTTGAAATAGGCAGTAAAATTGTCCGAAAAAATTATTCATTTCAATTATTAATATTAATGTTTAACTCCGTTAAATACTCTCCACTTCGATCAAATGCATTTCGCATTCCATCGACCAAATATTGCAATCCATATGTTCTAGACATAGTTGAACTACTTATGTCACACTCTTCTGTATATTTCTCTTGCAACCATTGTGGTGTCTCTTGTTTCTTCAGTTTAATTGACAACGTTCCAGTTGACACAAAATCCGTTGAAACTTTTATAGTATGTGTATAGCCTTCAATTTTACACCTTTCCACATTTTCAATTTGATATTTCCCAAATTTGAGGTCATAATTGTCCAAATTTAGCAAGTACTCATCCTCCATCAAAATATTTGAAAAATCAGCATTTATAGAAAAAGTCGCCTTTTTATCTCTTACATTTTTTGCTAAATTTTTTACGGTATATTTAGGGTCTTCACGAGAGACTTCAAAATCTCCCGAATTTCTTTTTATCGCGTAATTTGTTTCCAAACCTCCTTTTGTCATAGTAAAAACATGATCAACATTCATCGAAAATTTTTCCTCCGGAACTGCGCTCCTTAATTTTGATATCGATTTACTATCTCCAAACACCCAAACATAATAAGGCCTTTTTGCCTTAATTGCTTTTGGCTTATCTTCACAATTGTAGTAATATCCGTCATATAAAGATGTTAACTGATACATCAACACACCTGCATTAGAACAACGTTTCAAATATTTAGACATAGAATACTCTATTTCAGTCTTTTGCATGTTTAGATAATCTTCTGCACTTTTTCCTTTACCCGGAGAAAAAATACAATCAGAAATAAATATTGAAATATCATTATCTCTAGTTTTGCTCAATATCATATCAATCATTGAGGCAATATCTGAAGATCCACCATTAAAAGCATTGGGTTCTATATTCTTTATAAACTCTTTCAACCTTAAATTTTGAGGTTCGATTTTGCTATTTATATAATTCAACTCCAATTTATTACTGTTAAAATCCAAATCTACCTTCATCAAGTAATCATATATAAAGGATTCAAAATCGGTCACACCTTTGACATACCCCTTCATACTTCCTGAGTTTTCCACATACACAGAAATTCTAGTTTCACCACCCTCCACTGGCGGTTTTGGCATAATACAAGTATCATCTGGCGGCAAATGTCTTTGCCCTCCATTATCCGTTCCTGGCCCTTTACAAGAAAATAAGGCATGCAGGAACAACACGAATAACAACAAACTCTTTATCTTCATAATACTATTGATATTATCTGTTATTCCCAAATCACAGAAAAACACATTTACAGATTTTTCAACAAACAAAAAAGCGTGGGAATCTTCACTGTTATTCGTTCTGCTATCAGAGGCTCTCGCATTGCCTTTCAGTTTTAAACGAATAACGTATGAAGCCCACGCTGGCTATATATACCCCATCGCACCTGTGCGCACTTTACAGCACGCACAAGCTCAATGACGGGCACAGAATACCTATCACGCAGACACTCACGTTACTTTGTTCCTTACTGAAGTTTAGAAATTTGCGAGATTCCTGACTGCAGAAACAAAGCGCAGTAAACGCCTTTCTATTTATTTATTTTTCCCTTGCTTAACTGTTTCTTTCTATTTTTAGCTAAGTAGGTTTTGCGAAGTTAAAAAGTTTTTTTCTTTTTGTCAATAGTATTTTTAACTTTTTTTAACGTCATGAAAAATTTCGTGAAAACTATTTATACAAAACATCTTCCGCTTTCCTACCAAAGCCAACCCTAATTTATTGTAATTTACACGCTTAAATATTTTTACTCAGATTGGCGGCGGACTTTATCAAATTAGCATCAGAAAAATTCTTCCCAAATCATCAAATTCTATCCATTCTCCCTTATCGTCTCCAACATCTCTTCAAACGACTTGCATACTACAATGCTGTTTTTTGTTTTTATTTCTATGCAATCTTTTGCTTTTAAATCTATTGCAAACTCAACAGCAAGACCGTCCGTTATTCCGTATCCGTTCCTTAACAAAGCGTTCTTCGCCCAAAACAGCAAACTCAAGTCTTGCGCTTTTACAGACACGCTTGCAGACGTATCTGAACATAAACGATACACACCGCTGCCAATATCGAACCTTACATTGTTACTGCGGAAAAGGTCGGACAAATGACCTTGCAGCACCATATCTTCCGTGCATCCGCAAAGCAGTCCGTCTCTGCTCATAAGCCAAAGTTTGTCGGACAAAGCCAGCGCTTGCTCCACATCATGAGAAGAAAACAAAACGGCACAGTTTCGCTCCACAGCAATCTGCCTCAACAAAGCCATCAACTCCAGCTTGCTCGCCACATCTAAAAAAGCAGCCGGCTCGTCTAACAGCAGTATGTCCGTCTCTTGCACCAACGCTTTGGCAATCATCGCCTTCTGCCGTTCGCCATCAGAAAGTTCTGCCATGTAAGAGTTCGACTTAAAACTTAAACCTACCGAATTTATCGCCTCGTCCACTAAACGCAAATCCCTCGCCTTCAATCTTCCGAAGAAACCTGTATAAGGCTGTCTGCCCAATGAAACGAGTTCGCTCACCGTCAATCCGCCAGCCTGCGTATGGTCTGTCAGAACCACGCTTATTTTGCGAGACAAATCTCTCTGCGAAATATTTTTCAGCAATCGGCCAGAATAGTAAACATTGCCAGAAAGAGGCTGCAGAGACGAAGACAAAGTTCGCAGCAAAGTAGATTTCCCTGCGCCGTTCGGACCAAGAAGCGCCACCAACTCGCCCCTTTTCAGTTCGAAATTCATACCGTCACAAACCTTTATCTCCTTCTTACCTAAAAGATAACCGACCCGCAAATTCTCGGCGCTTAGCAATATTTCATTTTTACCATTCATCAATTCAGATACTGTATTTTTCGTTGATTAACAATAACATAAATAATAACCGGAGCACCAAGGACCGGAGTCATAGCATTAACAGGTATGACAGTGCCGTCGCCAGGCAGCACGCACAGCACATTGCACAGCAATGCCACGACAGCGCCGAGCACCATTGTCTGCGGAAGCAAAACGTCATGATTGGACGAGCCTAACATCAGACGTGAAATGTGCGGCACCGCGAGTCCGATAAACGCGACAGGACCACAGAAGGCCGTAACCACCGAAGTCAGCAACCCGACTGTAGCCAAAATCATCAGACGGGCCATTTTAACGTTTACGCCCAAGTTTTCCGCATAACGTTCTCCAAGCAGTAACGCGTTGAGCGTCTTTATCATAAGAACAGAAACGAACAGGCCGACCGCAAGCAGTAAAGCAAAACAGGGCATCACGTCAGACGAGACGTTGCCAAAGCTGCCCATTCCCCAAACCACATACGAATGCACACCCTCTGCCGACGCTGCAAAATTGAGCAAGGAAATCAAAGACGATGCCAGATAGCCAACCATGATACCAACTACAAGCACCATCATATTACTCTTAAGCAAAGCGGAAAAGAACAAGATTACCGCAAGCACAGCCAGCGAGCCTAGAAAAGCGCCTGCCACGACAGAAAAAAAGCCAAACACGGAGAATGCTCCAGCCCCCACAGAACCTCCCAGAAAGAGCATGACAACCGCCACTCCAAGGCTCGCTCCCGAGTTTATGCCTAAGACAGAAGGCCCTGCCAACGGATTCGCAAAAACAGTCTGCAACATCAAGCCGGAAACTGCAAGTGAAGAGCCACACAAAAGAGCTGTAAAAGCCTGAGGCAGACGAGACTCCAGCACAATAAAACGCCAACTCTCCTTAACCTCGTCAGCCCCCAAAAGAATATCAAACACAGCTTCTGCCGGAATATCTGCCGAACCATAAAAAAGATTTGCAAAAAACAGCAAAACCAGAACGACAACTAAAATTAACGTGCAAATAAAACCTCGTCCACTCATACTCTTTTTCTAATTTATTTCACAATGTCAAAGTAACGCAAAACATTGTCTTCGCACAAATCCCTATGGAAAATTTTCACCAAATCGTCCAACAGCAAATCCGGATGGAAAGGCGTCTCTTCGTAATACAACTTTCTGCTTGAGTTGCAACCAAAAATCGAATCAGAGCCAAACGCATCAAATTTGGAATACGCCAAATGTTCCGACTTCAGTTCATCACAAGTTTTATCTTTCTTTTGATGATAGTTGAAAAGCCAAAAGTCTGCGTCACCACCCTTCTCAAAGACAGTCTCAAACGAAAGCGGAATTGTTTTTTCTTGCAAATTATCCGAAAAGACATAGTCTGCACCAGCATCAGCCAGCAAATTTGCGGTCTGGCTTCTGCCCCCCGGCACATACCACACCGACCCATATTTCAGTCCATAAACTACCGACGGCTTAACATCCGCAGAGCCTGCCAATTTTCTCATCTGCAAATACCTACTTTCCACCTCGGCAAACAAAGAGTCCGCACGCTCTTCGCAACCCAGAAGCATGCCATAAAAGCACATCCATTCAGCACGACCAAGCGGAAGCCTCTCCATATACTCCGCGCACTCCACCACCGGCACACCAAGTTTTTCCGTCCGTCCGCCAGCCCCATTTTCAAACGGAGAGACAAAAAGAGCGTCAGGGTTAAGCTCCACAAGCCGTTCCACATCAGGATTCAGTCCATCCCCAAGACTAACAATCCGCCCTGCAGCCACATCATCATGAACACGCTTCATATTGATGAATTTAAGGTCGCACACTCCTGCAATAGCCCCATACGCGCCAAGTTCGTCAAAAAGCCCGCAATGCACAGCCGCGCAAACCACAGACCGTCTCAACGGCGTGCGCACAACGACACCCTGCGGCAAATCCTTCGGGAGCGCACTATCCCTGTCCACCAAAACATAAGTTTGCAGCACCGAGGACGAGTCCCACGGATTCCTCACCACAACACGCCTGTAGCCATCAAAATCGGCAACATCAAGCAACGTCGCATACTTGAAACTAAGAGCAACACCATTTCCTTCATCCGCAAGCTGCCGCCTCTCTCCGCAAGAGACAAGAAACACGAACTGCAAAAACAATATGAACCGAAAAGATCTCATCATGACAATCAACGCATAAAGGCAAACGCATACGGTCCAACACCAGCCTCAAGCTTAGCCTTTAAAGCACCATCAGCACCATATACAAAAACAAAGCCCGCAGATGTGTAATCAACACCCGAAACGTACGAGCCAATATACAAATCTCCGTTCACCTCATCAACATCAAAAGACGACGGATTTGCCGGCTTCTCACCCTTCAAAAAACAGCTGTCTGTCACTACTCCGCTCTTCAAATCGTATGCAATGCAGCTCAGACCATTGTCGCTGCCATCAAGAGTGTACAAAACACTATTATTCAAACGCATCAAAGAGACATTCTCTGCAAACAAATCAACCTCATCATTCACAGATATTTTCTGAACAGAAGAACCAATCTCTGCATAATCACCTTTAGACAAAACATAAACATTGCCTTCTGCGTCAGCCTCAACAAGATACGGATTCACAGCAACGTCAATCCTCTTCACCTCCGTAAAATCCGCCAAGCTGATTTTAGAGACAGACTTTCCGTTCGCATATCCATTGCCCCAATTCAAGCCGTCAGAATTAGCCACGTAGAGGAAACCGTTAGACACTGCAAGCCCTTCAGGATTAGGCCCCACAGCCACCTGCTTCTCAATTTTCAGAGTTGCGGTGTCAATCATAGCCACATGTCCGTCGTACAACGAAACAAAAACTTTTCCGCCCTGCGAAACCATGAACCGAGGCAGCTGCGGCTCTTTCGCCTCATTCAAAGGCACGATTGACGTTATAGATTCACAAGTAAGTTTGTCAACCACCTCAATCACATTAGACTGATTAACAACAACATACAACTTGCTGCCATACACCAGCACATCTTGACCAACATCGCCAAGCATACGACCGTTAGCAGCGCTGAACACATTATTATCGATAGTAAAATCGGGGAAATTTATAAACGACAAAGAGGCGTTATTATTACCCCAAACACCATTGTTCACAACATAAACACCCGAACGCGAAAGGCTATCTGCACCATTGCCGTTATCGTCCGCAGCGCTCTCCTCATCCTCACAAGAAGAGAAAAATACAAGCCCAGAAAGAAACAGACTCAAATACTTAAAATACCTCATAACAATATATTTAAATTTATAAATTCAAAGCCAAAGAGAGGCGGTACGACCGACCGGGCATAGGGAAAAAACGCACAACCTCATACTGTTTATTTGTCAAATTCTGCACATCACCACGAATCGACAGTTTGCATCTTCTCAGCACAAAACTTCTGTACAACGACAAGCAATGCTCTCCGTAAGCCTCCATCTTGTTAGCCTCCGAATTGCCAGGCAAAGAATATCTCTCGCCCACTAAAGAGACATTGTAAGAGACATTCAGAAAACCGTTCTCCCAAGCCAATCCGCAAGATCCTGAATGTCTCGGCGTGTAAGGAATCTGAGAACCATAATTCACAGAGCCATCAGTTTTCTCCTCCGCCACCTGCAGCATATAATTGCCACGAATAAAAAACTTAGCCCACTTCGCAAAAGACATAAAAGCCTCCGCATTCATATCAACACCATATATGTCAACACGCCCCATATTGATCATGCTCCACACAAACATTTTGGGCATAGCCACAATTTTGTCATCTACCCTGTTGTAATAAGCGTCTGCCGAAAATGCGAAAGAGCGCATCATATCCGAAGCGTAAGCAATCCCCAAATTAAACTGTTTAGCACGCTCCGGCACAAGATTTTTACTGCCAACACGGTCAAAATAGTTTTCGTTAAACGTAGGCACACGAAAACCGTCCTTAAAAGAAGCCCTCAGATTAAAATCAGCGTCAAAAGGTTTATAAGAAACTGATACAGAAGGAGAAAGACGCCGTTCATCTTCTGCCGCCTCACCATGTTCCGTGTAATTAAGGCAGACTGTGTTCAAAAGGGAGGCTACAGCCTGAACCTTACGTCTGTAAAACTTCATCGCGAGCACATTCAGGACAGTATGCCTTTCTGGCTGCACATTAGACAACTGATTGACATTCAAGCCATTCATAATATAATCTGACGAATAAGCCAAGTCTAAACAATGCAACACGCGCCATCTAAGCCCTGCCGAAAAATAAAACTCCTGCTGAAAATACTTGTCGTCAACCTTGCCATTGGGATATATGGCGCCCTCGTCATGATAATGCGTACTGTTCCAGTTGAACTTACCATTGAACTGCAAAGAGAAACGCGGCGACAAGTCGCTCCGTAAATTAGCCTGACCAAAGAAGATTCTATCGCTCAAAGACTCTTTGCTGAACGAATTATAATAGATGACTCCACCGGGCAGACCTCGTTCAGAATCATAGAAATAGAACTTTGCAGATAACGAAGAGCGTTCAGAAACATCAGTCCAAAAATTAGCCTCGCCCGACCACGCATCCACATCACTGTTATGTCTCCTCTCTTTAGTTACAAGATTACCGTTCTTTAGCCTGAAAGGATAGTTTCCGTCTGCCCTATAATAACTGCCCGAAACTGAAAAAGCGCTGTTCTTTCCAACTTTCTGCTCATAACGCAGATAAGGCGACACAAGCCCGAAAGAGCCACCTTGCAGACGGGTCATAATCCGACGGCCATCATGCTCAAACACAGGTTTTTCACTGCATAGCTCGACGGTAGCAGCCGAAGAGAAAAGCCTTGCCGGACGAAAAATATCGTTCGACTCAGCGATAGACAACGACACGAGTCTAAGGTTATCCAAAGAAAATTTGCCAAGGTCAATCTGACCATTCTGACAATCAGAGACAGGCACGCCGTCATAAGCTACCGCAGTGTGTCCGGAACCGAGGCTGCGCACAGAGACAGTCTTCAATCCTCCAATACCGCCGTAATCCTTAACTGCTACACCAGACATACGTCTCAACACATCTGACAAATATTGCACTCCGGCACGTTCAGCATCACCTATGCAGAAAGCCTGAACTGGCGTTGACGAAGATACAGAGAACGAGCCGCTTCTGCCAGTCACGACAAACTCGTCCATCTTTTCTGAAAAGACGATGGAATCAGCACGTTCAGCCGCATAAGAGCACGACCAAAACATAAAAAGAAACAACCTAAGCAGTGTCTTGCACATTCAATAAAAAATTTGACACGGCCCCTCTTTGAAAAAACAATTGCAACAACACCAGACTGCGATGTCTATCAGAACTACCAAAGCCTTTTCCTCGAAAGCCGACGGTTAAAAATTGCCTTGCAGGTCTTCTGACTCTCTCCGTCCGCATCGCCTTCCCGCAAAATAGCAGTGGCACGAAGCATACGGACACATCCGAGACAAAGTCTCTTCGGAGATTACAGCAGCGGGACTGTCCGGGATTTTCACCCGATTCCCTTTTAATCCTATCGCCGAACGGCGCATCGGAACAAAACAACGGCACAAAGTTAGTACAATTCTGAGAAAAAAAACAGAACACAAACAAAAAAATAACAACAACTGCCCGTTCCTTTAATTTAAGGCGGGTTCTATAAAACTTTCAAGTTCAGAAAATTGCCTTAAACAGAGAAAAGCCAAAACTATCTTGAGCAAAAAAAAACAGACTAAAACCAGTAAGCGAACAATCTATCAAACTACAGTTTGCCAGACTATTCGCCCGTCAAGTTAAAGCTTTTCAATTTCTTCTATAGGCAAATCTGTAAATTTAGAAATAACATTTACATCAACACCCTCGTCCTTCATTTTCTTCGCAGTTTTCAATATTCCAATAGCTTCGCCCTCAGCTCTGCCTTTCTGCAGTCCTATTGTTTCACCTTCGGCCAAACCCTCGGCTAAACCTTTCGCTCTGCCCTCTTCCCAACCTTCGGCGATGCCTTCGTTCTTTGCCGTGAGCATGACGTTAAACCAGTCGAGGTAATTCTTAAGGTTCTCCTCGTAGTCATAGCGCTCGGTCTCCGAAAACGC